>JAYWEH010000197.1:0-5167 GCA_043780025.1 Deltaproteobacteria bacterium | reverse complement strand
TGGCAGCTGTGGAGCGTCGATCTCGACGCGCGCAGCGGCGCCCCCATTGCCGGCATCCCCCCACAACGCGGGTGCCTACACCCCTGCGCTGGTCGACGATCGCCTGTTCGTGATCGTGCCCAAAGAAGCCTGGGACGAGGTGGAGCTCTACGAAATCCAGGGCAACCAGCCACGCCGGGGCTGTCCATTCCGGGCTGGACGTACGGCATAGAGCGGATCCGCTGAGCATTCGCTAGGCCGATAAACGCACTCGACGTCTGGGCCCGCCCGAGGCTTGGGAAGCTCATCGTCAACTCGTTCCCCCACCCTGGTTCGTTTTGGCCCAGCCAGTGGGCACGCCTTTTGCTGAGACAGGCAGCATGCTCCCGCCGACTGGTGCACTGGCCCATGATTTGAAGCCCATCCGTGCCCGCGACAGCCGAGGCCTGTGGTCAGCGCGCCACACCGAGCGTGGCCAAACGAGGACACGGGTCAGCGCTCTGGCCTTCGCCGCGGCCCTGGCTGCCGGCGCTGCCTCGACGCGCAACGCCCGCGCGAACGACGACTTGTCACCGCTCGAAGGCGACCTCGTCACTGCTGTGCAGCAGCCCGACTTCGCCAAAGAGCTTCGGCTCATTGCTGGCGGCGCGGCTCTCGGTCTGACGCAGATGCAAGACGTGGGTGCCGAGGCAACGGTCCGCGTGGGCGACGTAGGCGCGGCTACCTTCGGCCTGGGCTACCAGTGGGGGTGGTTCGCGGGGCAACACGTGCAGCTCGGCTTTGCCCATTCGCTCGTTCGCTACGAGTGGGTGGGGCAACACGACGTGCAGAACGGCACCAGCTTTGGCGAAGTGTACTGGACGCAAAACACCTCCTACACGGTGCTGTCACCGGTCGGGCTCTTCGTTGAGCTTCATCCGCTGGCGAACTCCGGGTTGTTCGTCGGCGCGTCCGCCGCGGTCGGCCTGGTGCCGACCTGGCAAGGCCTCTTTGGGGAATCCCTGGTCATGGCCGGCTACGGCCTCGAAGTGGGTCACGAGATCGACACTGACGGCAAGCGCGGCTGGGGAGCCTTGTTACGCTACGCCAACTGGGTGGGCACCCAGAACTTCCTCCACACGGACTACCCCGCCGGAGTCGTGTCGCACGAGCTCACGCTGGTCGGGCGCTGGTCGTTCGAGGGACAATGAGCGGCCTCTCAGGGCGCGGGCGGGCGACCGGAGTCGTCCCGCAATACCTCGGGGACTTGGATGTCGCCCGTGATCTGCATCGACGTCGGGTCGAACACGATAATCTGCCCGCGCGGCGCGTTCACGTAGCAGGCCATCGTCGGCGACTCGCCCACGAGCGTGAACGAGTAGTCGGTGTTCACCTCGAAGCGCTGAAACATCAGCCGCTCGTCGTCACCGACGAAAATCGCCTCGTCATTTTGCGTTACCAGGGCGTCGGGCAGCTCGAGCGCGCCCGACAGATCGACCACCGCCGCGGTGTCCGCGCGCTGCGGCGGGCGACAAAAAGGCGACTCGCTTTTAACTGAGCTGGCGTGTCTGTCGGCGTTTCGACCCGGGCAATCGGCGGCAGGCTCACACTAGGGGCCGAATAGAACTGTCACCCGGTCACCGACCTCGAGCAGTAGATCTGTTACCCCTGTGTCCGGACCGGACCCCCGTGGGCTCATTCATATCGATGGCACATGTCCAAATTAGTGCTAAATCAAGTCGTGACTAGCCGCCAGTTGCCGTTCTCGTTTCGCACCTGGGGCGGCGCCCGCAAGGGTGCCGGGCGGCCGCCGAAAGGTAAGGCCGCAGGCGTGTCTCACTTGCGACGTTCGGCGTTGTCGGCGCGCCATCCGCTGCACGTCACGTTGCGCGTCCGCAGCGGCGTTGCGTCGCTGCGGTCTCATGGGCTTTTTCCCGCCGTGCGCAAGGCTCTGGCGGCGGGGCGCGAGCGTTTTGGGTTTCGGCTCGTGCACTTTTCGGTGCAGAGCACCCATCTGCACCTGATAGCTGAAGCGCGCGACAGGCTCGCGCTTCAGCGCGGCATTCAGGGGCTTTCGATTCGGGTCGCTCGAGCGGTCAATGGGCAGCTGGAGCGCAAAGGCCGGCTCTTTGCCGATCGCTACCACGCGCGCGCTTTGAAGACTCCGCGAGAGGTCCGTCTGGCGCTGCGCTACGTGTTCGGCAATGCGCGCAAACACGAGCGTGCGAGGCGCGCGCTCGTGCTGGGCTTCGTCGATGCGTGTTCTTCAGCTCCGTGGTTTGGCGGGTTCAGTCGTCCCATGGCACTGGCGTTCGGCGCCGAGCGAGCGCGCGCGACTTGGGCCCGGACGAGCGGCTCGGCAGAGCCACCGGTGGCGCCACCGCTCACGTGGTTGTTGCGGATTGGCCACCAACGCGCAGGCCCGCTCGATGTCGACGACGCGCCCAGCAGTTGAGCGCCGAAGTGCCACTAGCGCCCGCTCGGCTCAACAGAGCGACGCGGCAGTTTGCGCTGTGACCGGCTACTCGTACGCGTTCGAGCGGCAGCCTTCGCTTCGAGCCGATAGACGTGCTCCGGGCGCTTGCCGGATTGCGGCGTCCGTCCTTTCGATCTCGCTCTGCACGAACGATCTGCCCACGCCTGCAAGCGAGCCGAAGAGCGCCAAGACGCCCACCAGCCACCACAGCGATCGGACACACTTCGGACTCAGGGCGCGGGCGGACGGCGGGGAACCTCTTCACCTAAGAAGCTGATCCGGTCCCCGTCGACGTGCCACAGGCCGCGGCGGGTTCCCACGACGCGACGATCGGCAACCCGATCTGCAGGCTGGCGAGCACGTGCGTCTCGAGCGGGTAATCGGTGACGACTTGGGAATCGCGAGCTCCTCGATGGGCTCCGGCGCAGCGTCGGAAGGCGTGTGGGCCTCCGGTGGTTCGCTCGCAGATATCGGGCGCGGGGGACTGTTGCCCTGCGCACGCGGCGAGCAACAGCGTGGTGCCGAACAGGAGCTTCGTTCGCAGAGGGTCTTCACCTTCAAGACGGCACTGCGCCAGCCCAAGGGGGCCGTTCACTGCGCCGGGGTGTATTCGTCGTCATCCGGGCACAGCGCCGTCACGACCAGCGGCACCGGCGGCGCCACGCTGCCCAGCAGCGCGCTCGCGACGGCCACATCGTTCAGGAGATTTCTCAGGTCCTCACAGGGCGTTCCGCACACGCGCACGAGGCCGGTGGCGTCGTTGCCTTCCTGGGCCCAGCCCGAAGCATTCTCTGCGTCGTCTTGGCTCTGTTCGTTGCAGGCGCCGTTCTGCGGGATCGCGATCGGCGCGCCGCCAGGCTCGAGCGGATTGAGATACGAGATCGTCGCCACCTCTGGGAGCCGCTGACCCGGGATCAACGGTTGCCGCACCTGGTACAAGCAGCTGCCGAGGTCGTTCAAGATGTCCTGTACGGCCACGGCGCCTTCGGCTTCGTCGGCCACGCCGTTGAACACTTCGGTACCGCCGGCCGTCGCGATCGACGTGGCGTCGGCAACGGCCGCGATGTCGTCACCTTCGTCCAGCACCACGGTGTAGGTGTAGATGTTGTCATTGACGAAGGCGTTCTGCGCCCGCTGCAACGGCGTGAGCCCATCGGGGTCGCAGAAGCCTCCGAAGTCGCGGTTGGCGATCACCACCAGGGCCCTGCGATTGAAGCCGCTCGAATCGACGGGCTCGAGGTCGAGTAGCGCCTGATAAGCGCCATCCATGGCGGCCGCCATATACAAGGGCGGGTTGTCGGCGCGCACGTTGGCGGGATCCCCGAGCAGATCACCGATCTGACCGCGCACCGACGCCAGGGCGTCGAGCTCCGGCGAAAACCCGATGTCCGGCGTGTAGTACTCGTTGGCGGCCGGATCGATGGCGCACTGATCCAGCTCGGCTGGGGTCAGGGCGAACGCGAGCCGGGTCCTGCGCGCGATCGGGCTGCTCAGCGGCAGCTCCACGGCGAAGCGCAGGCCACCCTCCCCGAAGTACCGGAACATGCTCAGCGAACTATCCATGAGCACATAGGCCGCGCTCTCGACGGAGGTGAGGGATGCCATGGTGCAGATGCCCGGCGGCGCCACCGTGGTCCCGAAGGTGCCGCCCGTTGGGTCGTTGTCGGGGTCGTCATCCCGGCTGGCGTCACAGATCGGCTGAAAGGGGGTTTTCGTCGGGCAGAGCGGGCTGGCCTCGAGGCGCAGGATCTTTTCCTCATCGAGGTAGTGCGAGGTGCACAGGTTCGGCGCCAGCTTGAACTGCAGGGGCAACTCGGGATCCGGCGTGATGCCCTCGTGTTGGAAGGGGTCCTCCAGGTAGTCGCGATCGAGGATCTCGGTGCCGAAGGTATTGTAGTGCACGCGCACGTTCAGATTGCCCGGATCCGTCAGCGGCGCATCCGCGCCGAGGATCGTCTCGAACGTACAGGTCTCCCGATCGACGAGGCGCACGGGCGCCGTGACCGAGTCCAGACATAGTTCGGGATTGAAACAGGTGTTGGTGTTGCCGAAGATCAGGTCGTCCTTGTAGTCGGGCAAGATGGCCTGATCGATGTCCATCTCGACGCACTCGCCCCCGATGCACGTCTGGCCATCTTCCTCCCTGCAATGCACGTCGCTGCACGACTCCTTGAGCGGCATCGGCAGGAACAGGATGCGGTTGTCACCAAAGCTCAGGCGGCGGCGGCGCAGGATCACGAGCTCGTTCGGCTCCACCTCGTTCGTCGCTGGATTGACGGCGCCCGTGTTGGGGACGGTGCCCCCGAGGTCGCACTGGAGCGCAAATGCCGGCTCTTCCGTGCGAAATCCGAGCACCTGAACGGTGAGCTGCCCGCCAGGAATGGACTCGAACTGGTTGCCGCGCAGAAAGCCGAGCGTGGCCGGCAGCGAGACCTGCCCCGCCACTACCGGATACGTCTCGCAATGCACGGGGCGCCCGCTCGCCGTCACGACCAGCGCCACCGTCTTGAGGCCGTCCGGGATGCGCATCTGCGTGCTCATGCCCGGCACGATCTCCGTCGGATCTTCCGGCGAGCACGCCGCGAACAGCGCCACGCAGAGTACACTCAGCGCCCTACCCCGCCGTCCTAGGGCGCTCAAAACGACACCGTCCCGGGGAACAGCGTGCCCGTCACCGGGCTCGTCTCCGTCGGCTGCAGCAGGTAACCCATGGCCACCGCGCCTCCGCCCACC
>JAYWEH010000196.1:0-27158 GCA_043780025.1 Deltaproteobacteria bacterium | reverse complement strand
CGAGCTCGAGCGAGCCGAATTCAAAGCCTCCGTGTCGGCGCCGCTCGCTGAGCTCGCGGACGCACCGATTCGAGCGAGCCTGACATTGAAGCAAGGCCGGCTCGGGCCGCTCTCGTTCGAGAACGGGCGGCTCGAAGTGGACGGGCCTGTAGGCAAGACCCGGCTGCGCGCAGAGCTAGCGACGCGCGAACGCGCGCGCGGGACCGCCAGTGCAACGCTCGAGCTCGACCCCATCCCCTCGCTGCAAGGGTTGGAGCTGCACTGGCGCGAGCCCGGGCTCTCCCTGGATGCCCGCTTCGCGCGGCTCTCGACGAACCTCGACCGCGTCCAGGTCACGGAGCTTTCGCTTTCGGGTGGTGTGGGCCGATTGAAAGCGTCCGGCGTCTACGAGCCTCAGCGCCTCGAGATGGACGCCGAGGCGGAACAGCTGGACATTGGCGCCTTGTCCCGCAGCCTGGGCCTGGACACGCAGCGCTCGCGCGGGCTCGCGACAGGCCGGCTCCAACTCCACGCCACGCGCGAAGCGGCTCACGGTACGCTCGCTCTCCAGCTGCAGAATTTTTCCGTGCAGGATGCCGAGCTCGGCAGCGTGCGAATCGATGCTAACCTGGCCGAGCGGCAGCTCGAGATCACGCTCGCGTCCAGCGAGTCGCCGCTCGGCAGCGTCGCGGCGCGTGCGGCGTTGCAGATCGCGGGTAACCCGCTTGCGCTCGCGACGTGGCGACGAGCCACCGGTGAGGGTTCGGTCGCGCTGACACAGCTGCCGCTCTGGCCCGTCGGCGTCGTATTGGCTCGACAGAGCCGCATCAAAGGGCTGGACGGGCACGTCGGCGCAACACTGCAAATAGAACGCAGCGATCCCGAAGCGCTGCCGAGCCTGCTCCTCGAGGCCGACACTCGAGGGCTGACATTCCGCCTGCGCCCCGAGGGCGCCGAGGAATCGGCCGAAACGACGTTCGATCGGCTGGGGTTGCACGCGAGCGCGAGCGTGGATGGCTCGACCGGGCAAGGCGCAGCCACGCTGCTCGTGACCGACGAGCACGGTGCGTTGCTCACCACTAGCGGCGCGTTGGAGGTCGACCTACGCGAGCTCGAACGCGATCCGAAGCCGTTCCTCGACAAGTTGATCGAGACGCCGCTCGACGCTCTGCTCCGCCTGCACCCTCGCCCGCTCTCGCAAATGCCGGCGCCGTTCGTCGTGAGCGATCTGGCCGGCAGCGTCGAGGCCACGATTCAGGTCTCGGGCAGCTTGGCCGATCCGGTGATCCAGGTGGTGATGATCGGGCAGCAGTTGCGGGGGAATTTCGCCGACGCCGCCCGCGCCGTCGATGTGTCGGGCGCGCTCACCTACACACCCGTGACAGGTGAGCTGAGCGGGCAAGCTGAGATGTCCCAAGGGGGCACTCCCCTGGTCAACGCGCGCCTCGAAGGCCAGCTGCCAAATCCGCTCATCTACGCTCAGCCGCTCACTGAGACCCGGCTGCGCGCCGCGGCGATGCTCAACGGCGTACCGCTCGACCTGTGGCCCGCGTTCGCTCGGGAACGCGTGGAGGCGAGCCTGTACGGCAGCATCGATCTGGAGTTCTCCGAGGGCGAACTGCGGGAGCGCGCGCAGCTCGAGATCGGCGATCTGAAAGCCCGAGGCCAGGCCCTCGGCAACGGGCGGCTGAGCCTGAATGGCCGCGGCGGCAAGATTTCAGCGGATCTCAATCTGGGTTCGAGTACGCGTTATCTCCAAGTCAAGCTGAGCAGCGTGGCGGCCGAGCTCGCTGACGACGCGGCAGCTTCCAGCGCGCCAGCGCTCTCGGGCACGCTGGTCGCCAAGGACTTCAGCGCCTCGAGTTTGTCTCCGCTGCTGAGCGGTATCCTGACGCGGGTCGACGGCGATCTCGACGCCGATTTGACCTTCACGCTGGAGCGCCGGAAGGACGCGGGCTGGTACCTGGGCGTGAACGGCCGAGCCGACGTCGAACGCACGAGCGCGCACGTCGACCTGCTCGGTCTCGAAGTGCGCGATCTGGCGGCGCGGGTCAGCGCTCGCAGCACGCCGCGTTACACTGTGCTCTTGATCGAACCGCTCGAGGCCAAGGTGCGCTCCTCGAGGCCGAATCTGCGCGGGAACGCCGAGCTTTGGTTGGAAGGATTGAAGGTCACCAACGGCGAAGCCCATTTGAGCCTCAACGAGGTCCCGCTCAGTCTGGAAGGCGCGGCCCTGGGCACCGCTCGCGGTGAGGTGCTGGCGCGCCTCGAACGTTTACCCGATCACATGGCGCTGCAGGTGAAGCTGCCAGACTTCAGCGTGCAGCTGCCAGCGTCGTCGACTCGCAGCTTGATCGGTCTGGAGTCGAACTCCGATGTCGTGATCGCACGCGCCGAGCCGGAGGCCGCCCCGGTCGAGCAAGACTTGCTGCTGTGGAAGATCTCCTTGGACCTGGGCGACGGCGTGCGTTTGTCTCGCTCGGATCTGGACGTCCAGCTGAGCGGAGTGCCAATGCTGGAGTACCGGGACGCGGTGGCGCCCTCCGGCGACATTCTGGCGGTGCCGGGTGGCCGCGTCACCCTCTTCGATCAGTCGTTCACCATCGATCGCGGGGTGATCAGCCTGGTGCCGGACGACGCGGACAACCCCAGGCTGGACATCACCGCGAGCTGGCGCTCGCCGGACGGCACCACCGTCTACGTCGACATCACTGGCACCGCCGACGACGCGAGCATCACGACCCGCGACGATCGCGGGCTCGAGGACGTAGAGCGCTTTGCGCTGCTCACCGGCTCCGGCAGCGCCAGCTCGAGTGGACCTGCATTCGCTTCGGATCCAAACGACACCGGGGCGCTCGGCCAGACGTTCTCGCTCGGCATCAACGAGCTGCTGCGTGACTCCGTCGGCAACCTCGCGGTGAGTATCGGCACCACCAAAGACGATCGCTCGAGCTACAGCGCCAGCGTGCGATTGACCGACAAACTCTCCTTCCAGGGCAACTATCAATCCGCCTCGGAGACGCGCTCGGATCGCTCCACGAGCGACGTGAGCGGCACGCTCGACTACCGCGTTTCTCGTCACTGGTCGGTGCGCACCGAGCTAGGCACCTCCGGCGGCGCCTTCGACCTGCTCTGGAGCCACCGCTATTGACTCATGGTGATCGCGCCTTGGGACGCTCGTTGCGCGGCTCTTCAGCAGCGTTGACACCCATCGGCTCGACCCGCGCGGACCCGGGTTCGGTGTTAAAGGCAATGGCCTGCCCGATGTCACAATCGCCAGCCGTTTTTGCATATTTTCTGCCGACCGCCACCTGGAGCCCGGTCTCGCGGTTTGACCTCACGCGCGAAATCGATCGACCGCCGGCGGGGGACCCGTGAGGTTCCGCGGACCCGTCATCGCCTCGGCTCTCGCCTTGTTCGGGGGGGCCCTCTGGCTCATCATGGGCCCCGCAATCCGTCGACCTGAAGCGGGTCCCCGTGATCCAAACCAGGAACCGTCCGCGAGCGCGGGAGCAAACGTCGGCACCGACGCCGGAGCACGTGCGTTTCCGTGCCCGCCCCATGCTCTACCGGACCGGGGCTCCTGCATTCCCGTGCCGCCCGAGCTCAGCCAACGCGATTCCGCGCGGGGCACGCCACAGCTCGGATTGCTGCCCGGTCGCGACCCTGACCACGCGCATTATGAAACCCCGATCGCGGGCATACCGGCTCGACCGGCGCCGGACGGTCGAGGTCTAATTGTGCCAGCACCGCCCGGAACACCGGTGGTCGCAATACGCCTGGAGGCCCAGAAAGGGCCCAGCCAGCGTCTGCCCAGTTCGAGCGCGTCGCTCCCCCTGCTCACCGTGCACCACGTCGCGCGCGGCGGAGCCACCCGAAGTTACCTGCTCGGCTACGAAGGTATCAGCGCCATCCCATTCGCTCGCGACGCGAGTCCGAAGTTCGAAGCCGGGGCGCGGCTCGGGGAGGTCATTTCCGGCGCTGCAGAGACTTCTGGGCTGCGCCTTTGGAGCCGCCAGCTGCGCCAGGGCGTCGATCCGAACGCCACCGCCCCCGCACGCTTGCTCTTGGACTCCCACAGCTTGGAGTGCGACCCGCGCAACGTGCTCGAACCCAAACGAGCCGACCCGCTCCGCCCGGCACCCTCGCTCCCGTGAGCGCTCCTTCGGCCCAATGACGAACCGGGTGCACACCTCGCGGCATGCACCCGGCCAACTGCGTTCGCGCTAAAGCGCGCAGCGCGTTATTCTTCGGAGGCGAACGACGAACCCGTGCACGCCACGAACGTCGTCGAGTTCGGCAGCAGGCCTTGCCCGACGAAGCGCAACAAGCGCCTCTCGGTTGCCGGGCAGTTCTCGACCAACGCGTCGCTGCCGATGTCGCGCTCGGCATCAATGTAGCACCACCCCTCGACGCCCAGCACCTCGTCGTCATTCAGACAGCGCCGCAGACCATCGTTCGGCGTCGTCGCGTCGACCTGCAGAACCTCGCACAGGCAGGACCGGACGCAGTCCGGGTCCTCCCTCCCGCAGGGCTCGGCCCGATCGATCGAAAGCTGGCCGCGCACGACGGCGTCCACTTCGTCGTCCGGCACCTTGCGCGCCAGGGCGGGATCGCACGGCGGGCAGCCTTGCTCGACGCCCGCTTCGTTGCGGGGCCGCTGTGGCAGCGTCTCCACCAACGTACACGCGACTCGGCCGTCGCTCGACGTGGACAATGCGCGCGGCAGGCAACGGTCCCCCAGCTGCTCCTTCAGGCGATCCACAATGGCCGCAATGGCCGGGCGGTAGCCGTAGTCACGGCGGCTCGTATCCTCCACCTCGCGAGCGCAGATCGACGCGACGATAGAGTTAGCTCCGTAGTCTTTGAGCACCTCGAGATGCCGAGTACCCGGATATGCCTTGGACCAATATTGAACCCCGCCCGGCGGGGTCCTACCGGGATCCGCCTCGCAAAGCGGGCGGTTCAGGTTGCCCTGGAAGCAGTCGCAAGCCGCCCCCGAATTGATGTCAATCGTCGCGCAGTCGCGCGTCGGCACCAGCGGGAAGATGCAGGCGTATTGCAAGTCATCCGCCGCGCCCTGCGACGCTTCGCCCTGCGTGGTGTCGTATTCGCGCCCATTGATGTCGTTCGGTGCGATGCCGCGCGAATAGGCTGTCTCGATCATCTGCGGGACGCGGGGAGGCACGGCGGCTACCGCGTTGACTTCCGAACGGGTTCCAGACGCTGCACGCCACGCGACGCCGGGATCGCCGAGGATGTCGTCCCACGTGTTCCCGGTGCCGGTATCGAGAGCCAGCTCCTGGAAGTTCTTGAACCGGAGCAGATCGCTCGTCGCCGGGATCGGCTCGCCGTTCGCGTCCACAGCTGACTGGATGGCTTGCCAGGGCACACCGATAATGCCGCCGAGGAACACGAGGGACGGCAAACGCCCACCCTCGTACAGCGGATTTCGGAATGTGTCGCCTGCGCGGCAACCTTCCGTGGATAGATCGAGCGCGCTCCAGCAGATGTCGAAATTCGTCAGCGCGTTCACGTAGCGCTGCGTCGGATAGAGCAAGTCGAGACCGAAGCGGCGCTTCTGCTGGAAGCAGCGCAGGTTTTGCCCGTCATCCACGGGAGCCAGGCGGTTGGCGAAGATGCGATTCGCCTCGTCTACGACGTCGCACGACGGATCGGGGCTGCAGCCCGCAGGCGGATCGACCGCGCACGAGTGACAGCACTTCGCGTTCGCCCCGCGCTCACTCGAGTTGGGGTTGGCCGGATCCACTTCGCAAGCGGTGGTGCCCTTGAACATCGGCCGCGAGTCGTCGATCGCAGCGACGACCCAGCTTTGGCCGCCCACGCGCATGGAGCAGTCGTTCTCGTCGCTCAACATGATGATCGCGACGAGCGAATCCGGCCTGAGGAAGCGAGCGCGCTGAGCCAGCAACGTCTCGTCGCGGCGCACGGTCTGGTCGTCGTTGGTCGCCACCTGCACGCAGTTGAAGCGCCCCGAGTCGTCACCCGGGCATGTCACCTTGACCAAGCGCTCGTACGGAGCCGGATCGACCAAGAAGCGGTACCAAGACTCGAGCGAAGCTTCCCAGCCGCAGCCGAGCTCGCCCACGTCCTGCACCATAGTGGCGAAGTCCCGATTGAAGTCGTCGAGCTGAGTGCTGCCCGCACGCCATGCCAAGAAGCCCTCAGGTTGGAGTGCCCCCCCGGTCCTAGCCACCCTGTTGCGCTCCAGGCTGCCCATCAAGTGAGCCATGTCGACCTTGTCCGCCAGAAAGCGCGTGCCCGGCTGCGTGGGACAAGCGACTTCCGCACCCACGTCACCGAGGCTCGACGACACGACGCCGATATTGATGTCGTTGATCGGGTTGAATTCCGGTGTCTCCCCGCGGTCGAGACACGTCTCACCGTCCGCTGGCTGGCTCGTCTGATTGCCGCTGCCGTCTACGCAGGTCGGATTCACCAGGCGGCTCACCAAGTCGGGAACAGCGCGCCGCAGGATTTCCTGCTTGTCGCTCATCGAGATCGAGTTATCGATCATGAAGAGCAGATCGATCTTGTCGACCGAGGTCTGCGTAATCTTGTCGACGAAGATGTTCGTCGTCACCGGCGGAGGAGCGCCGATGGGGCGATCGAGACAGGCGGAGCCAGCTCCAGCCAGTGGGGCCAGCGCGAGGCCCGCAGTGATGAGCCACCGCAGAGGCTTGCGGCGCCTCGAGGCTTTGTTTCCCGTGACTGCATCACCGGTGACTGCGCGGCCGGACGTCATTTCCAAGCCGCCCTGCGCGCCCGTGCGCTCCGACTCTCGTGGCCCAAAAGTTATCTGCATACTCGCGTACCTGTCCGTTTGAGTAACATCTCCAAAAAGTCGTAGCAACCACCGAGCCCACCTTTCGACGGTGGGCAACGTGCCGGATTCGCATGGGCAATGCGCGGACGCGGGACGCCCGGGTCGGCCCAAAGTCAACTACGTTGACTACGAATTGGCAACCAGGTTGTCTGATGGCGGCGCGCTTCCTTCACGCTCGGGCGTCGGTTCGGACGGGGCGGCCAGATATTCCCTGAGAATGCGCACGTGTTTACGTCCGATCCCGGGAATTGCCAGAAGCTCGTCGTCGTTGGCACGCCGTATCCGATCGATGCCTCCGAGGTGGCGAAGCAGCAGCTTGCGGGTCTTCGGCCCGATGCCGGGGATGCCATCCAGCGCTGACGCCATGCGGCGTCGCTTGCCCGCCTTCTCCCGGCTGCGATTGGCAAAACGATGCGCCTCGTCGCGCGCCCGAGCCAGCACGAACAGCTCTGGAGCATTGGGCTTGAGCCCGACCGGATTTTTCTGCCCCGGCAGGTACACGCGATCGATCAGCTTCTCACCGAGGACGTTCTCCTTTTCCTTGGCGAGCCCGACGATACTCAAGCCGTCGAGCCCCAGATCGCGCGCCGCCGCGAGCGCCACCGCCAGCTGGCCTTTGCCACCGTCGACGACCAGCAGGTCGGGCAGCGCCCACGCCACGCGGTCGCGATTGACGTCGTTGGCCGCTGCCGCCTCTTCTTCGGCGCGCTTGGCGCGGATGAAGCGCCGCGACAACACCTCGTAGATAGCGCCGTAGTCGTCCCCTTCACGCGCCACCTTCACGCGGTAGGAACGATAGTCGCGCTTGTTGGGCAAGCCGTCCTTCAGCGCCACGATGGAACCGTAAGTGTCCTGACCTGCCAGGTGCGAGATGTCGATACACTCGATGTGGCGCGGCAAGGTTGGAAGCCGCAATTTGGCCTGCAAGCGCCCGAGGCGCTCGCTCGTATCCTGCTCGGCGCGACGTTTCTCTTCGAAGGCGTGGCGAGCGTTATCCAGAGCTAGCTCGAGCAGCTGCCGGCGCACACCGCGTTCGGGGCAGAACAACTGAGTCTTGCGCGCTTTACGGCCGGTGGCAGCCGCACTGGCGCGCCGCTCACTCAGCCACTCTGCGACACCGGACGCACCATCTGGCAATGTCGGAACGATGACTTCGTCGGGGATCAGCGTGCCGAGGCCCTCTTCAGCCCCGTAGGAGTCCCGCAGATAGCTCGCGATCACTTCACAATCGGGGAGCTCCACGCGCGCCTGTGAGAAGCTGGCCGCCTCGATCACGCGACCGGAGCGCACGTACAGGACCGACAGCTCCACCAAATCGCCTTCACGATACAGGCCGACCACGTCCTGATCCTTGTCGGTCACGGCCACCACGCGTTGCTGCTGGCGAACGCTCTCGATCGCGTACACCTGGTCGCGGTAGAGCGCAGCCAGCTCGAACTCGAGCGCTTCGCTGGCGCTCTGCATGCGCTCACCCAGCTCAGCCGTCAGCTCGTCGTGGCGGCCTTCGAGGAACAGACTCACGGACCGCACCTGCTGCTCGTACAGCTGGCGATCGACCTCGTAGACGCAAGGGCCCGAGCAACGCTTGATCTGATATTGCAGGCACGGCCGCTTGCGGCTCTCGAAGTCGCGATCCGAGCAGGTGCGCAGCTGAAACTGTTTCTCCACCAGATGCAGGGTGCGCCGCGCTGCAGTCGCCGAGTGGTACGGGCCGAAATAGCGGGCCTTGTCCGGCTCCGGGCGGCGCACGAGGTCCAAGCGTGGCCAGCGCTGCGAGGGATCGAGGCGCAGCGTCAGGAACTCCTTGTCGTCGCGCAGCTTGACGTTGAAGCGAGGCCGCTGCTCCTTGATCAGGCTATTTTCGAGGATGGCTGCCTCTTTTTCGGTCTCGGTGACCAGCGTCTCGAAGCGCCCGAACGCCTTGCGCAAGAACGGCAGAAAGGCCCGATCGTCGCTGGAGCCGCTCTGAAAGTAGCTGCGAACACGCGAACGCAAGCTCTTGGCCTTGCCCACGTACAGCACCTCACCGCGGCGGTCGCGGAAGATGTAACAGCCCGGGCGTGCAGGCAGCGAGCCCAGGCGCACCTCGAGCTCTTCGTCGGACCACGGTTGCGGGGGTTGCGGGGGCTCGACGCCGCTCGGCGCATCCTCGATCATCGTTGCTCCAGCCTAGCCTCGATTCTATCCAATCGAGGCCAAGATAGAGGAAAGCCGTATTGGCCCGCGTTGACGAATCCGGGCAGCTCCGTCATGGATGGCGCGCGATGGGAATCCAAAGCCTGCTGCTTCGGCTGCGCGGCCATCGCTGGTTGCGCTGGAGTTCGGGTTCGGGTGTTGGGGCCGCGGCCGGGCTGGGCCTGTTGATTGGGCTGGCGTCGATTCCGGGCCTGCTCGAATTCGCTCGCGGGCCCAGCGCCGCACGCCTGAATCTTTACGGTCGTGAGCTGCCGGCCGGTGCGGGCGCCGGTGACGCGGCGCTGGGCGCCGTGCGGCAACGCGTCAGCGGCTGGTTCACACTGGCCCTACCTGACGATCGCACGCGTCCGATCAGCTACGGCGCTCTGGGCATCGAGATCGATCGCGGCCGTCTGCGGCATCTGACGGATGCCGCGCAAAATGCCGACAGCCCGCTGTCGCGCCGGCACGCGGCCACGGCATCGGGCAAGCCTCTTTCTCTGCTCGTGCCGCTGCGCATCAATCTGGATGTCGCGTTGCCGCTGCTGCTCGGGCTGAAGGACGAGCTCGACCAGACGCCACGCGACGCTCGGCTCGATCCGGGCCAGGGCGTGATCGCCGAACGGCCGGGGCGCCTGCTCGACGTGGACCGCAGCTTGCTCGCGATCCAGATGGCTATGGAACAAGGAGAGGACCACGCTGCGCTCGCCTTCGAAAAAGAGCAGCCGCAGCGCTCTTCCGCGGAGTTGAAAGCGGTCCGGCACGACGTGCTGCTCGGCTCTTTCGAGACCCCGTACGATGCAGCTGCGCGCGCCAAGGACCGCACCTTCAACCTGCAGTTGGCAGCATCGCGCCTCGACGGCTACGTGCTCATGCCCGGCGAACAGTTTGACTTCAATCGGGTCGTCGGACCTCGCGACGAAGCCAACGGCTACCGAGTCGCCAAGGTCATCGCCGAAGGGGAGCTGGTCGACGGCATTGGCGGAGGCACCTGCCAGATTTCTGGCACGCTGCACGCGGCGGCGTTGTTCGCGGGGTTAGACATCGTCGAGCGGCATCCTCACACCCGGCCGAGCGCCTACATCAAGCTCGGCTTCGACGCCGCGGTGGTCTACCCGACCATCAACCTCCGGCTCGGCAATCCCTACGATTTTCCGATCGTTCTGCGCCAGCAAGTGGAAGGCGGCAGGGTCCGGGCAGAGGTTCGTGGCGCCGCGCGGCCCCGCACCACCACCGTCGTGCGCAAGATCGAAGCGGCGCGAGCGTTCGAGGAGGTGCAGCGCTTTGACGAGCGTTTGCCCCGAGGCATGCGCGTGCTCGGCCAGCGAGGCGTCCCCGCCTTCGACGTCCGTCGTTATCGCATTCTCCGCGACGGAGCCCACGCGGTGCGCGAAGCCGTGGTCGATCACTACCCGGCCACGCCGCAGATCGTGCGAGTCGGCAACGGCGATGCGCGGGCCAGTGCTGGCCGCCCGCCGTCCGATGCGCAGCCCGAGTATCTGGCGGACGAGTTGCTCGTGCTCAGCCAGGCGAACGACCCCGAAGCGGCGCTCTTGGAGCAGCGAACGCCGGGCCGTTTTGGGGTTGCGGGCTGGACCCGTCAGATCGGCGCGCCGGTCTGGGGAGAAGACTAACGTCCGATAGCGCCTGACGAGCTACTGGGCCGACACTTTTTTTGCGTTTATAAATAGCTATTATCATTAATGATTGGCAAAAATTACGGCCACGACCGACCGTTCGGGTTCTCACCACCCGAGAAAGGTTGTATGGGGCTAGTGTGACCGTGGCGAGCTGCGAGGAACTGTACCTCCGACAGTTGACGACATGGTCACCGGGCGTGATATTCGAAGAAGCCCGCGGCTAGCCGACCCGAGATGACCTCGACCGACCGGTCGAGAATAGCCCAGTAGAACCTATGACGACTGTAGATCCCACTGCACAGCAGTTTCACCCCGCAAACGAGCAACCCAAAGACAACGGCGCGACACCGCGCAGCGTGGATTGGAACAATCCCCGCGTAGCGGCCATCCTCGACGCCGCAGCCAAGTGCTTTGCTCGCAAGGGATTTAGCGCGACAACCTTGGCGGAAATCGGCAAGGAGCTCGGCCTGCGCAAGAGCATCGTGCACTATTACTTCGCCAGCAAGGCGGCGCTCATTCACGAAGTTCAGAGCTACACGTATCAAAAGTATCTCGACCGCGTGAAGGAGTCCATTCAGGCGGCCGGTGGCAATGGTGACCCCGCGCACGTCGCGATGCGGGCCCTCTGGGCCGCCGTCGGCGAAGGCGACGTCGGGCTCAACATCGAGGTGTGGAGCGCTTCTCGTAATGACGAGGAGCTCCGTCGCCGCGCCCAGGCCCTGCAAGAGGAAAAGCGCAAGGTGATCGAGGACGGGCTCCGCGCCCTGCTCGGTCCGGCCGGCGCCAACAACGTGCCGTTGAGGCCGCTCAGCACGCTCGTCATGAGCGTGCTCAATGGGCTGGCCGTCTCGGAGTACGTCGAAGGTAACGACGCGCAGGTCCAGAAGTCGTACGAGATGTTCCTCTCCTTGCTCGCCGCTGGCGGCAAGCAGCCGAGCACGCTCGCATCCGGCTCCGGCGCTGCCGGTTCGGTCTCGAGCTCGGCCGCAGCCAGCTCCTGAGTTGAGCCGGCTCCAAGCAGAGCGATCGTAGGCGGTTGCCTGGAAACAATTCTGCCGTGGGCTTCGACGACATCCTCGGTCAGCCCACGGCCCTACAAGTTCTGAAGCGGGCACTCGCCTCGGGGCGCCTGCATCACGCCTATCGCTTCGAGGGGCCGGACGGCGTTGGCAAAGAGCGCACCGCGTTCGCTCTCGCCCAGGCGCTCGTGTGCACGCGCGCTCCCGGCGTGGGTTGCGGGCAATGTTCGGCCTGCGAGCGTGCCATCACGCTGTCACCAGACGAGCCCAGAGTTCCTCGACATCCCGACGTCGTGCTGCTCGAGCGGGGGCTGTATCCGCCTGCAGTGCTCGGACGCTCGAGCCCGGAAACGGCCGGCATTGGCGTCGAGCAAGTACGTCGAGTCATCGGGGCGCGGGTGATGTATCCGCCGCATGAGGCTCCTCACCTCTTGTTCATCGTGCGCGCCGCCCATGAGCTGACGCTGAATGCCGCCAACGCGCTCTTGAAAACGTTGGAGGAGCCGCGCCAGGGCGTCCATTTCATTCTGATCACGGACCAACCTCGGCGGTTGCTCGACACGGTGCGTTCTAGGACCTTGCCGATTCGCTTTGGCCCCCTCCCCGACGTGGACCTGCTAGAGGTCCTTCGCCGCGAGGGCCATGCAGCCCCCAGCGAAACGACCGTCGCGCTCGCGTCGGGCAGCGCGAGGCGCGCCCTGGATTTGTGCGAGCCCGAGCAATCCGCGCGGCGAGAGCGCTTCGTGAGTTCGGTGCTCGGTGCCCTCGGCGCCCCCGATCTCGGAGCCGCGATCGAGTTCGGCGCGAGCGAACAACACGACCGGGGCGAGCTGAGCCATGACCTCACCGGTCTCGCCCACCACTTCGCCGTCTCCGCGCGGCGCACGGCGGCCGCAGCGCCCCGCGCATCGCTGGCGTTTGCGGAGTGCCATCACGAAGTGTTGGCCGCGCTCGCGGCGCTCGAGCGCCACTCACCACCCGCGCTCACGCTGGAAGCGCTGCTCGCCCGCCTGCGCCGCGCGGCCGCGCTGTCATTGGCCGCCCAATACCAAATGTAGTTGGCGAGCCGCAGCTTCCACCTCGCCCAAGCCCCCGGTGGGCCACAGCGCCGAGATCGCCGCAGCCGCGTCCGACAAACCCGTGACGCGAGCCGCTCGTTCGAACGTGAGCCCGCCGATCGCCACGAGCGGAACACCCGCGCGGCGGCAGCGCCGCCCCGCCTCGGCCAGCGCTTCGAGCCCCACCACGGCTTCGGCGTCCGGCTTTGTCGTCGTCGCGAAGACAGGGCCAAACGCCACATAAGCAGGGCTCGCAGCCAGTGCACTCTCGAGCTCCGGAAATGTGTGCGAGGACAGCCCGAGCTCCAGGCCCGGTGCCACTCGGCGAGCGTCCTCGGGACTCAGATCGGCCTGACCCAAGTGCACGCCCCTGCAGCCGGCGAGAAGGGCCAGATCTGGACGATCGTTGGCAAAAAAGGCAATGCCTGCGCCGTCACAGCGAGCCTGCACGGCGCTCAGCAATGCCAAAGTGTCACGAGCCGAGCTGGACTTGGCGCGCAGCTGTAGCGCCGCCGGGCGAGCCGCGATCAGCCGCTCGACAAATGCGAGAGGCTGCACTCCGAGCCCCGTCAAAAAGTCCACGTCGGCGATGGCATAAAGGCCTCTCATGGGGAAATTCCTCAACCACTGTGGTACCTCTTCAGCTCTATGCTGCATAGGTTCCGCCTGGCCTGGCTCGGTATCGCAGCCGCCTGCCTCGGTGCACCCCAGAGGGCGTCGGCCGATGCCGCGGCACTGGTTGCGCTCGGGGAGTCGCTGCAACTATCTGTAACCGAAGCGGGGCCCGATCAGCCCTGGACGCTGGAGCTGTCCAACCAAGGCAGTCTGGCGATTGCGCTCGTGGCCGATCCTGGCCTCTTGTGGTTCGAAGTGACGGCGGGCGAGCGCAGCGGGACGTGCCGTTTGCCCGAGCCGCTGTGGCCGAAGGTGGCGCGGCGGGGCTCGCAAATGGTGCTCGCTCCGGGCGAGAGCTTCAGCCGTACCTTTGACGCGCGGTTCTTCTGCTTCGCGGATCTGCAGCAACGCCTGCTGGTGCCCGGCGCTCGGGTCACGCCTCACTTCGGGTGGCCGCCACAGACCGCGCAGGTGCGCAAGGGTGGAAAGCGCGTCACGGAGGTCTTGCCGCCTGGCCCGCCGTTTGTGGCCTGGCCGGCTCCAGATGCCCCGATTGAACCAGAACCCCCGGTCGAACCGGCCCCTCTCGCGGCGGAAAAGCCAGGTGCGCCTGGCGCAGCGGACGACGAGGCAGCACCCGACGCACCCCCATCATCGGCGCCGCTCGACCTGTCGGCGCCGCACGCCCCCGACGGCGTGGAGCCAGCCACGGCGCCACCGCCCAGCGAAGGGCTCAAGGCGCTCAATGGTCCGGCTCTCGTTCTGTCCGATGCCTACTCGACGTGGTCCGCGCCCGATCCCGCGAGCGGCAGCAAAGAGGTCCACGTGCGCATGCTCGCCGGCTCTGACGCGGAAGACGACAAGAGCGTGACCATCACCGTCGCGATCGTCAACGGCACCAACATGCCGCAGCAGCTGTTCGCTCGCCGCGAGCTGTTCGACTACGTGGTGACGGGTCCCGAGGGCGAGTTCGAATGCAATGCTTTCGAGATCGGCCCGCCCGACTTCGCCTCGTTTTCGACCCTGGCTCCCGGCGCGAGCCAGTCAATGGTGGTGCGGTTGATCGAGATGTGCCCCCGTTCGGGTCTGCTGCGTCCGGGGATCTACTCCGTGCATGCGCGTTTTGAAGCGCAGTGGTCCGGCAGCGGGCTCGGGCTGGAGGCCTTCACGGGCCGTCTGGAAGCGCAGCGGCCCGCGCTCGTGCGCGTGCGCACGGGAGACCGCTCCTCGTTCCTCCGGGCTGCCAACACCATCTTGGTGGATCGCAGCGCGCAGCCGCTACAGGCCATGCCCCCGCAGGGAGAGATGCCGATGCCGATAGACCCGGTGCCGGCTCCCGAGGGGATGCCCGATCACGAGGGTGTGGTGCCCGCCGAGCCCCCGCCCATGCAGGATTTGCCGGTCGACGGCGCCGTTGAATGAGTTCAGACCATGAGCGCGGACCGCTTCGCCGAGGGCGCCGGCCCCCGCGACGCTTCCCGACGGCCTGCCCCTGCCCTCGTGTACGCCGCGCTGATCGCCATGGCGGCGCTGGTTGCGTTGCTTTCGCTCGGGGTCGGTCACGCGGACCTCGCGGATGACAACCTCCGGGGCATGTTGCTGCGCCTGCGCGCGCAACGCCTCGGGGGAGCGTTCTTGGCAGGCAGCGCGCTCGCCGTGGCAGGCGTGCTCGTGCAGGGGTTGTTTCAGAATCCGCTCGCCAGCCCCTCGGTGATCGGCACCAGCGCGGGTGCGAGCTTGGGCGGACGGCTCGGCTTGCTCGCCACCATCGGCTTGCAGAGCGCGGGCACGGCCATCGCGCTGCCGCCGCAAGTGCTGCTGCCTCTCGGCTGTGTGCTCGGCGCTCTCGGCGCTCTCGGCTTGTTACTGGCCATCAGCCGCGACCGCGACGACGCGGTCGTGTTGTTGTTGTCCGGTTTCTTGCTGTCGTCGCTGTTTCTCTCGCTCGAAGGCTTCGTCACCAGCCTCGCGCTGGAGCGCTGGGAGCTGGCGCGCGCGGTGGTCACGTTCGCCCTCGGCGACGTGAGCGCTGTCGGAGGACTGCAGCTCTTGCTAGCGGCGCCGCTCGTCGTGATCGGTTGCGCGCTCGCCTGGACCTGGGCGCTGCCGCTCGATTTGATGCTGAGCGGCGAGGAAGAAGCGCGCAGCCTCGGGCTCGACCAGAAGACCTTGCGGCGGTGGGTGGTGGTTTGGGTCGCCGTATTGACCGCCGCCGCGGTGGCGATCGGCGGCAACGTAGGGTTTGTGGGTCTGGTGGTGCCGCACGCGCTCAGGCCGCTGCTCGGTGTGCTGCACCGCCGGCTGATTCCGGCGGCGGCCCTCGGGGGTGGTGCTTTCGTGGTCGCGTGCGACGTGTTGTGTCGCGTGTTGCCAGGTCGGACCGAGGTCCCCCTCGGTGTGATCACCGGTTTAATTGGCGCTCCGGTGTTCCTCGGGTTGTTGCTCAAACACCGCGCTCGCTCCTATGCCTTCTGAGAGCCCCGTGAGCCCCCGGAAGCGCCGTCGCGTCGTGGACGTTGCCAACGCCGGAGCCGTGCTGCTGGCGCTCGGGCTGTCGAGCTTCGGCGTGTGGGTCAGCACCCCGCGTGCGGGCTCCGCCGCGCGGGCCTTGCCGAGCCCTGATCCGCTAGCTCAGAGCCCACGCCTCATGCCGGACGGCAGCCGCGTGTTGATCGACGCGACCGGCGCCGCCGTACCGCTCGGTCACTACCGAAGGATCGTCTCGGGGAGCTCGCTCGCCGATCCCCTGTTGCTCGCGTTGTGCTCGCCCGAACAAATCGTGGCCTTTTCCGCCCGAGCCCCGCGCGCGCGCGACGCGTATCGATACGCCGGCAAACCGGCGGTCGATGCCCTGCGCCAGCCCGAAAGGCTGCTCGAGCTCGCCCCCGATCTGGTGCTCGTCAACAGCCTGGGCGAACACGCCTGGGTGGAGCGCTTGCGCGCCTCGGGGCTGGTCGTGTTCGACCTCGGGCCGATGCGCGGCACGCAGACCTTCATTCAGAACGTGCACGCGGTGGGCTGGCTCAGCGAGCGCCATGAAGGCGCCGCCGAACTGGCACAGACCTTCCAGCGCCGGCTCGACGCCATCGCGCGCCAACTCGCCCCCGCCGATCGCCGCAGCGCCATCTACCTCGGCATCCATGGCCGGCAGCTGTTCGGCGGCACGCGAGGCTCCAGCTATCACGAGGTGTTGACGTTTGCCGGCCTCGACGACGTGGCCGCCCGCGACTTCCAGGGCTGGCCCAACTATGAGCCCGAGCGCCTGCTCTCGCTCAATCCCGAGCTCGTCGTCACGCAGACCGGCATGCGCGCGGCCTTGTGCGACGGAGAGCTCGGCGCGCTGCGCGCGTGCGGCCCGAGCGGCGGCGTCATCGAGGTAGATGCGGACCTGCTGAGCGACGCCGGGCTCGGTCTGCTCGACGCGGCCGAGCGAGTGCATCGAGCCGCCTACCCGGAGCGCCGATGACCATGGAGCTCGCGCTCGAGGCACGCGGCATCAGCGTCGAACTCGGCGGGCGGCTCGTCGTGGACGGCGTCGACTTCAGCGCAGCGGCCGGCAGCATCACCGCCATCGTGGGGCCGAACGGTTCCGGCAAGACCAGCCTGCTCCGGGCCCTCGGGGGGCTCGTGCCTTTCGAAGGGCACGTCAGCTACGGCGCGCGAAATCTCAGCTCGGCCAGCCCCGCCGAGCGCGCAGAGCTGCGTGCGTACCTGCCCCAAGCGTCCGCGCTACGCGCGATGTTGAGCGTGCGCGAGGTGGTGGCGCTCGCGCGCTATGCCCAACGCCCCGGCCTGTTCTCGAGGAGCCGCGTCGAAGACGCCGAAGCCATCGAACGAGCACTGGAGCGCACCGGCGCGCTCGGGCTCGCGGCGCAGGCGTTCCCCACGCTATCGGGAGGGCAGCAGCGGCTCGTGCTCCTGGCACGTGCTCTGGCCGGTGGCGCGCGGGTGCTCTTGCTCGACGAGCCCACCGCGTCCCTCGACGTGAAGCACGCGCTCCGGCTGTTCGAATTGCTGGGCAGCCTGGCAGGCGACGGCTACGCCATCGTGGTTGTGTTGCACGACCTGGACGACGTGCAGCGGCATGCCACCTCCTCCCTGCTACTGGACGGAGGGCGGGCACGCATCACGGCGCCGCCGACCGCGTTGCCCTTTCGCCAGGCGGCGGAGGCGGTCTACGGCGTCGAGCTGGTGGACGCGGATCGAATTGGTTTTCGCAGCAAAGCCTCGAGCCGTGCCAGCGCTACGGGGTCGGCATGAGCATCACCTTGGTGCTCGGAGGCGCCCGTTCGGGCAAGAGTCGCTACGCCGCCGAGCTCGCCCTCAAGCTATCGGCAGCGCCGCTGTACGTGGCCACCTCCCGGATCTGGGACGACGACCACCGCGCACGCATCGAGCGCCACCGGCGCGAGCGCGGCCCCGAGTGGCGTACGATCGAGTGTGAAGTGGAGCTCGGCGCCCTCGCCCTGGCGGATGAAGTCGCCGTGATCGACTGCTTGACCTTGTGGCTCTCGAATCTGTTCAGCGACGCCCCTGCAGACGTGGACTCATGCGCCGCGCGCGCACGCGCAGAGCTCGACCGTCTGCTCGAGCAGCCCGGCCATTTCCTGCTCGTCTCGAACGAGCTCGGGCAGGGTCTGCATGCACCGACCGAGCTCGGCCGCAAATTCACCGACCTGCACGGTTGGGTGAACCAACACGCCGCGGCCCGCGCGGATAACGTCGTGCTGATGGTCGCCGGGATCCCGCTGTACGTCAAAGGTGGGGAACCCCGAGGGTGAGCGAACTCCACGAGCACGGCTCGCGCCTGTTCGGCAGCGTGCGCGCCGCCTTCAGCTTCCTGTCCCGGCTGCCTGTCGGCGGCTTTCCCTTCAGCGCACAGGAATGGCGTTGGGCGCCGGCGCACTTTCCCGCCGTGGGGATCGCTGTCGGCGGAGCGGCGGCGCTGGTTTTCGCCGTCGCGCGCTCGGTCGGCCTCAGCCCTTTGTCGGGAGCAACCTTGACCGTGGTGGCAGCGGTGCTCTTCACCGGTGCCCTTCACGAAGACGGGCTCGCCGACAGCTGCGACGGCCTCGGCGGCGCGCACGGCGGCAAACGCGCGCTCGAGATCATGAAAGACAGCCGCATCGGCAGCTACGGCGCCGCGGGCCTCGTGCTCGGTCTCCTGCTGCGCATCACCAGCATCGCCGAGCTGCCCGATCGCGCCTGGTTCGCGCTCATCCTGATCCATTGCCTCGCGCGGGTCGGGCCGGTGTGGCTGATGGCTCTATTGCCTCACCTGTCTCTGAGCAATTTGACTGGAACCAACCCAGTCGTCAGCACCACAGCCGCCAGCCTTGTCAGCCTGTTCGACGTGAAGATGCCGCAGATCGCGGCCGCCTTCGGCTGGGGCCTCGCCTGCGCCGCCGCCGGCATGGCCTTCGGCTGGCTGTCACCGGCCAGCGCGGGCGCCGCCCTGCTCGCGCTCGTGCTCTGCACGGCCTGCTCGGCCGTCTACTTCCGCCGCGCCATCGGCGGCGTCACCGGCGATCTACTCGGCATGGCCGAACAGATCACCGAGATCGCCGCCTCGTTCGCGCTCGTCGTGACGCTGGCGTAAAACCAGCGAGGCGCGGCCGCCCGACTTACGACACCGAGATGTCGACCGCGGGACGCATCTTGCCGACCTCGGCGAGGACGCCGTGGACCGGGTTGGTCTTGAAGCGCTCAATCGAAGCGCTGTCCGCGGCCTTGCCGGTGTCGAGCGCGACGTAGGCCACCTGATCGATCAAGTAGTCGAAGCGAGGGGCCCACTTGCGAGCGCCGAGCCGCGCCGTCGTGGAGCAGTTGTCGATCATGTATGCGACGCCGCGAGCGTGCATGTACGGGTTGAGGGAATCCGTGCATTCGATCACCGACTCGTTGGCGATCTCCGAATACGGGTGCCCGTGCTCGTCGAGCTCGTCGATCTGCGCCATCATCACGGCGATGTACACGCCTGCGCTGAAGGCGTTGAGCGGGATCTTTGCTTCGTCGCGCTTTGCGCGCACTTGCTCACCGACGCGCCACATCTCCGTGCCGTCAATCTTGCCCATCGGGTAACGGCTCAGCCGATCGCCCGCCAGGTTCACGCTGCGGATCTCGTTGCCGCTCGACACCTCGTCGTAGATCTCCGCAATGATCTCGCGCGCAGCGGGGTAAGTCGCTGCGTAGGCGCGCTCGAACGTCTGGCGATCCGCGCCGGAGAGCCGCTCGTACACCGCCAGGATGCCTTGCTTCGAGATCGTCTTGGAGATGGGCCCGGTGATGGACTCGGCCGAGTTCAGGAAGGCGTTTTCCTTGCTCATGCCATCAACGCTGACGAAGCGGCGGTACAGGCCTTCGACGAGCCCGTGCACGGCGCCGAGCAGGATTCCGCGCTCACCGAAGATGTCGCTCTTGAATTCGGACTCGAGCGTGGTCTGGAACGTGTACGGGGAGCCGAGCGCCACCGACCAGCCGAGAGCGATATCCGTGGCGCGGCCGTCCACGTCCTGGTGCACGGCGAAGCTCGCGTTGATGCCGGCACCGTTGACGCTCTTGCCCTGGACGTACAGGCGCCGCACGCTCGGGCCCATGCCCTTCGGGCAGACCGCGATGACGTTGATGCCCTTGGGAAAGCTCTTGCCCTCGTTGATCAAGTGCCCGAGCAGATACCCGTGCGACAGGCCCAGCGTCGCGCCGGGACGCATCGCCTCGAAGAGCTGCCCGTAGAGCTTGCTCTGAGCCGCGTCGCTGATCAAGAGCAGCACTAGGTCACTCGTCTTGACCACCTCGAACATCTCGCCGAGCGTGCCCTTCGTATCGTCGAAGCCGGCCTCGGTGGCCGCGCGCCACGACGACGAGCCGCGCCGCAAGCCCACCACCACGTCGATGCCGGTGCCGACGAGCGAGTCCCGGAGGTTCTGCGCTTGCGCCGGGCCCTGGGAACCCCAGCCGATCACGCCGATCTTGCGAACGCCCGCGAACGCCTTGGGCAAGAGCGGGAACAGGTCGCGACCGCCGCGCACGACGTACTCGCGGCTACCATTGACGCTGAGCGCCTCTTTCTTGAACACCTTGGATTGGAAATCGAGTTCGCGGGTCGGCATGTGAGTCCTGGCTCCTTTTTCGAGAGCCAGTATGGGCGTGACCTGGCATTGCTTCCAGTGCATTATTCGGTTCACCGTATTGCCAAGATCGCAATACCAAAGCGGGTCGCGAGGCGGCCCGCGATCCTCTCGATATCACCCACAGACATCATGAATTTCGACGAGTTACGTCTATTCGTGCATCTTACCCGGAGTCTTCATTTCGGGCGTACCAGCCAGCAGTGCCACGTCAGCCCCTCGGCGCTGAGCCGCGCCATTCAACGGCTGGAGCAACAGATCGGCCAGCCGCTGTTCGAACGCGACAATCGCCGCGTGGAACTCACGCGCGCGGGCGCTCAGCTGCAGCAGTTCGCTTCCTCGGTGCTATCGCAGTGGGAACAGGTCGCGAGCGAGCTCACGCCCAATGCCCAGCGGCTGCGCGGAACGATCAGCATCTTCGCCTCGGTTACCGCGTGTCAGAGCTTCTTGCCGGAGCTGCTCAGCCGCTTCCGGCAGACGCACCCCGAGATCCACATTCGCCTGGAGACGGGTTACGCCGCCAACGCGCTAGCCATGCTAGAGAACTCGGCCGTCGACGTCACGGTGGCAGCGCTCCCCGAACGTATCCCGCGCGGCCTGGTGACGCGCGTCGTGACGCGCACGCCGCTGATCTTCATCGCGCCGACTCGCGCCTGTGAAGTGGCGCGGCGCATCGAAGCTGCGCCCATCGACTGGTCGGTGCTACCGCTGGTGCTGCCAGCGTTCGGGCTAGCGCGCAAAGCCGCAGACGAGTGGCTGGCGGCGCGGCGTGTGGTGCCCCGCATCTACAGCGAGGTCACCGGCAACGAGGCCATCTTGTCTCTGGTCAGCACCGGCTGCGGCGTGGGCGTGGTCCCGAGCCTGGTCATGGAGCAAAGCCCGCTACGGCTCGAGGTGCGGGCGCTGGCGACCGAAATCCCGCTGGGCGAATTCGAAATCGGCGTGTGTTGCCGCCGCAAGTCCCTGGTCGATCCTTTGATCGCAGCCTTCTGGGCCAGCACCAATGCGCCCGCTCCCCCGAGAGCCACATCAGCGCGCCGCCTTGACGGCTGGGCCCAGCAAGGGGGTCAATGAGTTTGCCGGGTCCGCCGTGCCATTAGCCGTGCGTAAATCGGCTGCTCATTGCGCGAACGCGCACGGTGCGCGTACACGAGCTCGCGCTCGCAGCCCACATACGCGGCATGGATGCTGGCATCGGGGCCGAGCGCCAAAGACGCAGGGATGCGATCACATCCGGCTACTCCCCCGCGATGGTCATCTCGGAGACGCGCAGCGTGGGCGACGCGGTGGAGCTCTTCAGCACCAGGTCGTTTGCCACGGCGTCGATGTTTTGCAACATCTGATCGAGATTGCCGGAGATGGTCACCTCGCTCACCGGGAAAGTGAGCTTGCCGTCTTCGATCCAGAAGCCCGAGGCGCCGCGCGAGAAATCGCCGGTCACCGCGTTGAAGCCGAAGCCCATCATCTCCGTCACGAATAGCCCGCGCGGGGTGGAAGCGATCACCTCTTCAGGGCTTTGCGGGCCAGGACTGAGCAGCAAGTTGCTAGTCGTCGCGCCAACGCCGCCGCCGGAGCGGCCTGCGCTCGCCGTCGAAACCTTGCCGAGCTTTCTGGCGCAGTAGCTGTCGAGCAGGAATGTCTCTAGCACCCCGTCCTTGACCACGACGTTACGGCGCGACGCGACGCCTTCGCCGTCGAACACGCGCGAACCGGGGCCGCGCACGATCAGCGGATCGTCCACGATGTTGACGAGCGGGCTGGCCACGCGGGTGCCCTCACGTTCTGCCAGGTAGCTGGAACGGCGCCAGACGGCGCCACCCAGCACGCAGCCGATGAAACTGCCGAGCAAGGAGCGCGCCGCGTCGGCGTCGAACACGATTGGCGCGTGGCAGGTGGCCACCTTGCGGGCACCGAGCTGGCGCAACGTCCGCTCGGCCGCGCGCCGCCCGACCTGCTCGTTCGATTCGAGCCCGGAGAGGTGGCGATGACCGGTCCAGTAGTGCCCGCGGCGCTTCTTGCCGCCCGCATCCTCCACGACCGGAACCACGGCGAGCGAGGCGAACGAGCCGCGACGCACCGACGTAAATCCGCTCGACAATGCCAGTGCCGACCAGCCCGAGACGCGCGAGAGCGTGGCCCCCTCGCTGAGCACGAGGCGCGGATCTCGAGCCAGGGCGATGCGTTCTGCTTCCTCGGCGCGAGCGAGCGCGGCGTCCGCGCCGAGCCCGTCGAGCGACGCGTCGAACAGATCGAGGTCCGGATAGGGACCCTTGGAGAGCAACGCGGGATCAGCAGGACCGGCGAACGAGTCAGGCTCGCTCAGGGCCACGAGCTCGATGGCGTCGTTCACGCACTGGGCCAGGCCGGCGTCGCTCCAGTCGCTGGTGGAGGTGATGGCGACGCGACCGTCTTTCATCACGCGCAGGGCCACGTTGCGGTGCCCCGCCTCCTGAACCAGCTCGGGCTGGCCCAGCCGCACCTTGGCAGTGAGCTCCCAACCGGAGCTGGCGCTGGCTTCGGCCACGTCGGCGCCACGCTTCCGCGCGCTTTCGACGAGACGGCCAGCGATTTCCTGCAACTGCTGGCCCTGGGGCTGTAGGGCCTCGGACGCTTCCCTCATCAGCGCTCAGTTACCACACTTGGACCGGCTGTGAATGGGCGGCGACGGCGCGCCCGGTGCGCAGGTCGATTCAACGCTCGTCCGCGCCCCCCAGAGCCAGAAAATCCAAGCACCGCCGCGCCAGCAAGGTGGCCACGAGCAACCCTAGGAGATGCCAGAGCAACAGATACCCGAGCGGCCCCCCCAGCACCGCTCGCGCGGCGAAGTCGCCGTGATACTGCTGGAATGTCGCCTGTGTGGCCAGGCGGGACCCGAACAGGACCAGCGGTGCCATGCCGAGGCCGAGCGGCACCCAGAACAACAGCGGCGCAAACGCTGCGCGGCCCTGGCAGACCCGCAAGGAAACGCCAAAACCCGCCGGCACCGACAGGCCCGCGATCAGGATCAGGCTGGGCAATAACCAGCGCGGCAGGTCTGCAGCGGGGACGAGATAGGCATACGCCCAGTCCGGCTCGGCGCTCATCACCAGCGCGAGCCCGGGGGCATAGGCAAATAATCCGAGCACGCCCGCGATCAAGACGGCGGGACTGCCAACGGGACGGATGGGCCGAGCCAGTTGACGCGCCGCGGACCAAAACAGACCGGCCCCAAGGGCGAACCCGAGGATCGGAGCACTGAACGCGGGCATGGCCTGCCTGGTGCCACAGGCCACCGGCAGACGCAAAGCGCCAGCGCTGCTTTACCTCCACGGCTCGACACCGGCGAGCCAGGGGATTAAACCGCCGCCGTGGATCCAGAGCGGCTACGCAAACTTCTCGAGGCCGTCAGCGCCGGCACGACGGACATCGACAGCGCGCTCGGACAGCTGCGCCGGCTGCCGTTCGATGACCTCGGCTACGCACACGTCGATCACCACCGTGCCCTGCGGCAAGGGGTTCCCGAGGTGATCTTGGGCGAACGCAAGACGCCGGAACAGATCGCCGGTGTTGCACGCTCGCTGATCGAAGCGGGTCAATCGGTGCTGGTGACGCGCCTGGAAGAGCTCAAGGGCGCCGAGGTCGTGCGCTTGGTGCCCGAGCTCAGCTACGATCTGGGTTCGCGCACCGCGTCGCGCGCCGGAACCATCCAACAGCGCCCGGGTGAACCGGCGCTGGTCGTCACGGCGGGCACGAGCGACATGCCGGTAGCGGCCGAAGCGCTGGAGACCTTGCGGCTGTGCGGCGTGCCAGCGCGCGGGATCTTCGACGTGGGCGTGGCGGGGCTGCACCGCATCATGAGCCACCTGGACGCCCTCACGCGCGCTCCCGCGATCATCGTGTGCGCGGGCATGGAGGGTGCGTTGGCGAGCGTGGTGGGGGGGCTGGTTGCGGCACCGGTGATCGCGGTACCCACCTCGGTGGGTTATGGCGCGTCGCTTGGAGGCTTTGCGGCATTGCTCGGCATGTTGTCGAGCTGCGCCGCGGGCGTCACGGTGGTCAACATCGACAACGGATTTGGCGCCGCGATGGCGCTGGTGCGGTTGCTCGCTGCTCGCCCGACGGCCACGCAGCCTGGAGCGCACGCCTAATGGCCGCCAAAAAGAACCGGCGCAAAGCCAAGGCCGCTCGGGCAACGCCTCGGACACGCGCCCGCGGGGTGGCGAAGGCGGCGGCAGCGCGCAGCCCACGCAGCCATGCGGGTCACGACCACGAGCATCATGGTCACGATCACGACCACGGCGACCACGATCATGATGGTCACGACCACGATCGTGACCACGGCGATCATGATCGTGATGGCCACGACCACGATCATGGCCATCACACCGAGGCCGGCGAGTATCGCCCGAGCGGCTCCCCGCTGGAGCGCGGCGCGGGGGTTGGCAAACTACTGTTCCTGGACGCCCCGAGCGGCATCGCCGGCGACATGACCGTGGCGGCGCTCGTCGATCTCGGCGTGCCGTTCGCCGAGGTCGTCGCCGCCATCGACAGCCTGGGCCTGCGCGGTTTCAGCATCGAGATCAAGAACGGCGCCGCGGGCGCGATCGGCGGCAGCTACTTTGACGTGCAGGTGCGGCCGGGGCAGCCCGAACGTAGCTACGCCCAGATCGACGCGCTGATCGCCGGCTCTCGGCTCACCCCTCGCTGCAAGGCACTTTCGCGCGCGATTTTCCGGCGCCTGGCCGAAGCCGAAGCCGAGGTGCACCGGGTCGACGTCCGAGACGTGCATTTTCACGAGGTGGGCGCGATCGACGCGATCGTGGACATCGTCGCGGCGGCAGCGTGTTTCGATTTCATCGGCGCCGACGTCATGGCGAGCCCCCTGCCACTCGGTAGAGGTACCGTCGAATGCCGGCACGGGATCATCCCCCTGCCCGCGCCCGCCAGCGTGTTGTGTCTGCGCGGCGTGCCCACCTACGACGCGGGCATCGAAGCGGAGCTGGTGACGCCAACCGGCGCAGCCATCGTCGCCACCGTGGCGACTGACTTCACCGGCTGGCCCAGCTTCTGTCCCGATCGCGTCGGTTGGGGCGTCGGCACTCGCGTGCTCGAGGATCGCCCGAACGCGCTGCGCGCGGTGCTGGGTGAGCCCTGGGAGGACGCGCGAGGTCGCGCGACGGCGGCCACGCACATGCTCGTGGAGACGAACGTCGACGACCTCACCGGCGAGCTCGCCGGTCACGCTATCGCGGCGTTGCTGAGCGCGGGCGCCTTGGACGCCTGGCTCACGCCGATCCAGATGAAGAAGGGCCGCCCCGGTCTGACGCTGTCCGCGCTCTGCCCCGTGGGCGCAGCCGATCGCCTCGGCGCGCTGATGCTGCGCGAGACCACCAGCATCGGCTATCGCAAGTTGGCGGTGAGCCGCGGCGAACGGCCCCGCCGACAGCTCGACGTGGAAACGCCGTACGGGACGATCCCCGTCAAGGTCGCCACGGGTCCCTGGGGCAGCCCGCAGATCAAGCCGGAGTTCGACGTGTGCGTGGCTAGCGCGGAAGCACACGACGTACCGGTTCGCGAAGTCGTGCAGGTCGCGCTCGAATGCGCCCGAAAGCAGCTGCTCGGGACCGACATGGATCCCGGCGCGGGCGCGAGCCCGGCCCTGCCGGGCTGAGCGATTTGGCCCAAATGGGCCCAGAGACTCGTGCTAGATCGAGAGCGTGTCCGAACCACGGCGCGACCTCCGCCCGCCCACCACGCGGCTATCGGGATGGGGTGCCAACGTGCGCGCGGAGTGCGTGCTCTCCGAACCGGAGACGCCCGCTCAAGTGGACGGCTGGCTCGACCGGCGCGGCTCCGTCCCCCGAGGCTTAGGCCGTAGCTACGGCGACGCAGCGCTCAACGGCGGTGGCCAGGTGCTCGGGATGGTGCGCGTGGATCGCTACCTCGGCTTCGACCCCACGACGGGTACGCTGACGTGCGAAGCGGGCGTGAGCCTCGAACACATCATTCGGGATTTCGCGCCGAGAGGCTGGTTTCCGATGATCAGCCCCGGCACGAAGTTCGTGACGGTGGGCGGTTGCATCGCCAATGACATCCACGGCAAGGCACACCACGCGCAAGGTTGCTTCAGCAACTCGGTGGACGCCATCAGCGTGCTGCTCGCCAGCGGCGAGGTGATTTCCGCCAGCCGCGAACAGAACGCGGAGCTGTTCTGGGCAACCTTCGGCGGCATGGGGCTGCTCGGCGTGGTGCTCACGGCGACGTTGCGCCTGCGCCCGATCGAGACCACGTATTTTCGGCAAAAGTCGATCCTCGTGGACGATCTCGAGGCCATGCTCGGCGCGCTCGACGAGCACGATCAGACGTTCCCCTATTCGGTGGCCACGCTCGACGTATTCGCCACCGGCGCGCGGCTCGGCCGCGGCGTCGTCACGGTGGGCGATCACGCGCTAGCGGACGAGCTGCCAGCGTCGCTCGCCCGAGAGGCGCTGCGCATTGCGGGCCCCCCCAAGCTGTCGGTGCCGTTCGAATTACCCGAGCTCACCCTCAACCGTCTGAGCATCCGCGTGGTCAACGCGGTCATCCAGCACATCCAGGCCGGCGCGGGCGAGTTCAGCCACTACGAGAACTTCGTCTACCCGCTCGATGTCCTGGCGCACTGGAACCGAGGCTACGGGCGGCGCGGCTTCACTCAATACCAATTCGTGATCCCGTTCGCG
>JAYWEH010000195.1:0-5182 GCA_043780025.1 Deltaproteobacteria bacterium | reverse complement strand
TGCCTTTACGTTGATCTACTGGATCATGGGGCGCAGCGAGCACAGCCGAAACCGGCAGTTCGTCGCGCACGGCGGTGTGCTCAGGACGCAGGCGTTTGATCCGAGCCTTGTCGTGGATCCGAGCCTCATCATCTACGAGGCCATGCTGGAGCAGCCCGGCATCCAGCTCGTCAGCAACGGCGACCAGACGAGAACCCTCTTCGAGGCGCTCTCCCGCGGCGAGAGCTTCGAGAGCGCGCTCGCGACCCGAGCGCACGAGCCCGATGCGCCGCACTACACGCCGCGCATCAGCGGCTTGCTCGACGTGCGTCCCGGCCAGGTGCGGCTCGTGCTCAGCATCCTGCGCGCCAATCCTCACGACCCACGACTCACCGATCGCACGTTTTTTCAGCTCGGAGAGCCCGCCCTGGGAATTGGCCGCGGCATCACGACCTATGCCGGTGACGGCAATCCGCTGCCCAGCTTCAGCGGCGAACCTCTGGTCCTGCCGTGTGAAGGGCGGGGCCGTGACATCCTGGAACGTTACTGGTCCGCGCTCGACGCCGACAATCGCATCGCGTTGGCGGTCAAGACCGTCGCGCCGGACGGCAGCTGTCGTGAGCTGCTCGTGAAAAATCGCTTCGACTGAGGCCCCAACACGCGGCTTTTCAGACTGCCTTGACAGGCAGCCTGCGCGGCGTTATTAAACCATAAGGTTAATTAACTAGTAGGTTTAATAATGATGACCGCCGATGCCCTGAGCGCCACCTTCGCTGCCCTGGCAGACCCCACGCGCCGCGCCATCCTGGCCAAACTCGCGTCGGGCGAGTGCTCGGTGAGCGAGCTGGCAGAGCCCTTCAACATGAGCCTACCCGCGGTGTCCAAACACCTGCGCGTGCTGGCGCGAGCGGGCTTGATCGTGCAGCGGCGCGACGCCCAGCGGCGGCCCTGCCGCATCGAAGCCAGTCCGCTCGAGGACGTCGCTGATTGGGCCGAGCACTACCGGCACATCTGGGAAGAACGACTCGATCGCTTGGACGAGTACCTGCAAACACTGAAAACAAAGGAGCCCACCCATGTTCGTAAGCACGGCAAATAAAGACAGCTTCCAGGTCAGCACCCCCTCCGATAACGAGGTCCGCCTCACGCGCTTGTTCGACGCGCCCCGGCAGCTCGTGTTCGACGTGATGTCCAAGCCCGAACACATCCAGCGCTGGTGGGGGCGCCTCGGCGAGGGCTATTCTGTGCCCGTGTGCGAGGTTGACCTGCGCCTGGGCGGAAAATGGCGGTTCGTCAATCGGCACCCGCAGGGGGACGCGGAATTCTACGGCGAATACCGGGAAATCGCTCCGCCCGGACGCATCGTGTTCACCGAGATCTTCGCGCCTTTCCCGGACGCCGTCTCCGTCGTGACCGCGGTCTTGACGGAAGAAGGCGACAAGACGCGGCTGACGGCGACAGTGCGTTATCCATCGCTCGAAGTGCGCGACATGGTGCTCTCCACGGGCATGGCGCGAGGGGCCGGCACCAGCTACGACCGGCTCGAGGATCTGCTGCTCGAGCTGCAGCGCTCCTGACATGGCGTGGCCGTGGCCGTGGCCGTCCTTGCCGTTTCCAGGTAACCTCGCGACAGATGTGGACGCCACGCTGCGCGCAGGATTGGATGACGAAGTCGGGCTGGGGGCTCCGCTCGGGTGTGCTCGGGCTGCTGCTGGTGGCGCTCGCCTGTAGCCGCGGCCAGGCTGATGCTCGGTCCGCGGTCGCGGCGGCCCCCCAAGCGCCCGGTGCAACCCAAGCGTATGGGTATGCGTACGAGAATGATCCGCAGAACGAATCCATGGCGGAGGATGAAATGCCGGCGCCAGCGCCGCCTCCGCCCGCTCCGCCCGCACTGGTGATGGCGCCCATCCCGGGGTCGCCCACATTGCCCGAAACCGAATCTGCAGCCGGTATCCCCGCTGCGCCCAGCCGAACGACTGGCGCGGACACGGCCTCTGCTACCGGCCTCGTCGCGACGGATGCGGCGGGCAGTGCCGGCAAGGCCCCGCTGCTCATCTACAGCGCCACGTTGACGCTGGCGGTGTTTGGCGTCGAGCTGGCGCTCGATGCGGTGGAGCGGCTGGCTCGTGAGCGCCGCGGCTACCTGGTGCGGCGCAGCGACGCGAGCATCACGATCCGGGTACCTGCAGAGGCTTTTCAAGAGGCCCTCGACGGCGTCGGCGCGTTGGGGGACGAGCTCCACCGTGACGTCAGCGCGCGCGACGTCACCGAAGAATTCGCCGACCTCCTGATCCGGCTCCGCAATTCGGAGGTGGTGCGGCAACGGCTCGAGGTACTGCTCGCGAGGGCGGCCAAGGTCGAAGAGGCTCTGGCCGTGGAACGCGAGCTCGAGCGGGTAACCCAGGACATCGAACAGCTGAAAGGCAAGCTGAAGCTGCTCGGCGAGCTCGTGCGATTCTCGACCATCACCGTGAATTTTCAGCCATTGCCCGTCGAAATGCTGACGCGCGATCGGCCGCTGCCGTTCCCGTGGCTCGAGCGCCTCGGGCTATCCCACCTCCTCAGCCTGTGAGAGCATCATGAGCCGTTCATTCGAGAATAGGTGGAATCGGTTATTGGGTGTGGGGTGCGTGGCGCTGGCGCTCGGCTGCTCCCGCGTCGGGGTCGTGACCCCGAAGGGCTTCGTCGAGCTATCCGAGCAAGAGGAGTACGACTACCGGGCAACGAGCGCCGATGGCCTCGTGATCGGCGTGCGCGAGATCGACAACGAGCAGCGCGGGGAGCTCGATTTCTGGGCGCGTGCGATCGAAAACCAGCTGCGCCGGCAGGGTGGCTACGCGCTGCTCGAAACGCGCGAGATCAAGAGCCGGGACGGCGTGGCCGGCAAGCAGTTTCGCTTCGGCCACGATGAGGAGCGGGCTCCGCACTTGTACTACATCGCCGTCTTCGTCACTCCGGCCACGATCGCGCTGTTCGAGGTGGGCGGCACCAAAGAGCTCGTGACCCAGCACGCAGCCGAAGTCGATGCGGCGCTCGCCAGCTTCTCCGTCGATTGAAGTCGCTGGCAGCTGAAGTCGCGCAGCATTGTCGCGACGCACTTGATCAGGCAGGAGCTGGCGCTCTAGACTCCGACCATGAGTGAGGGGACTTCATCGCGCGCGCCCTGGTGGCAGAGCGGGCTCGTGGCGACGTTGATTGGTGTGGCGGTCTCGGCGGCGACGCTCATTCAGGGCACGCTGCAGAAGGAGCGCGAGCTGAAGCTGCAGGCGGAACAACACGCTCAGCAGATTCGCATCGCCTACATGAATGTGCTGGTCGAGTCGGGGCTCGAAGGCCTCGGTGTCATGGCGGACTTCATCGCCGACACGGAGCCCGATCCGGTGATTCAACAGTGGGCCATCAAACAGCGAGACAAGGCGCTCGAGGCGGCGAGCGAAATTGAGCAACGCCTGGCCGAAGAGCGGAAAAAATCGGCGCAAGCGACGGCGAACCTGCTCCAGCAGGAAGAAAGAGCGGCGCGCGCCGAGGCGGAGGCGGAACGTCTGCGCACTCAGGCGCAGGCGGACCGCGCTGCCCGCGAGCAGGCGGCTGCGGACGCTCGTCAGGCCAGAGCCGAGGCCGACGCCGCGCGGGTCGCCGCCGGCGCTGCCGAGGCGCGCGTGATTCGGAGTAAGGAACGGCTCGAAGGCAAGTCGGCTGCGCCCAGCAACTACGGGGTGGACTCGATCATGATGCTGCAACGCGCCCCGCTCAATCCCAAGATCGACAAGCTCCGCCTCGCGGTTCCCTGATCGGGCTTCCAAAAAAGCACGGGAGACCAAGCCGGGGGGCTCGGTCTCCCGATGCTCGAGCTCTTGCCGTTACCGGTGCGAACAGTCGCGCCCGCGCGGCACGCAGTGCGCTTGGTCGCCGTGCGCCACGCAGCGCGTGCCAGCCGCACAACGCACCGTCGCACAGGCGTCCGGTTGCGCGGGAACGCAGGCACAGACCTCCGGCGAATCGTCGAACACGGTGCCTTCGATGCACAGGAGCAGCACGTTGCCGCAGGTGCAGATGCCCCCGCAGTCGGCGCCGCCCTGCTCGGGATCACAGTCGTCGCTCGGGTCATCCACGCAGGTGCCGGCGCCGGCGCAAGGGAAACCCGCGATGCCGCCGCAGAAGGGGGCGGGCGGAGCGTCCGCTACGCAGACCGCTTCGCCGTCACGTTCCTCGCAGCGCGGGCGATCGGGTGGACAATCCACCAGATCGCACAGGTTGTCTGGCGGGTTCGGCGCGTCCGAAACGCATGCGCAGACCTCGGGCGAGTCGTCGAACACGGTGCCTTCGATGCACAGGAGCAGCACGTTGCCGCAGGTGCAGATGCCCCCGCAGTCGGCGCCGCCCTGCTCGGGATCACAATCGTCGCTCGGGTCATCCACGCAGGTGCCGGCGCCGGCGCAAGGGAAGCCGCCGAAACCTCCACAGAACGGTCCCGTGGGGGGCGCGTTGGGCGTACAGACCGGCTCGCCATCGACCACCTCACACAGCGTATCGACGGGGCACAATACCGCGGCGCAGGGATTGACGGGTTCATCCGGCGCACAGATGGCGCGCCGACCTTCGGCTTCACAATGGGTGCCTTCCGCGCAACGCACGCGGGCGCACGGATCGGCCACAGGGCGATTGGGCCTTGGGCGCCGGCCAGGTCTGGCTCGTAGAGCGGCGCTGCTACTGCCGGTATCGTCGCTCACCGCGGAGGATTCGCCGCCGACTTCCGAGGCGTGATCGCCGTCACTGAATGCCGTGTCCGTCGAGCCCTGCTCGACGTTGGGTAGGTCCCCCGAGGAGCAGCCCGAAATGGCGCTCAGCACGGTGACGATGCTGGTGATGATTGCGAATGTTCTCATTGGTCGGTCTCCCTAGTGTCTTTGAAGCGGAGTCGCGCGTTTGCGGCCGAGAGTGCAGTTGGCGTGCCAAACAGGTCTGTGCCGCTCGCAAGCGCTCGCGCAGCGGGCTTCGCGGCGCACAGGAAGTATTTTTCCTATTTTCGCGGTGAGCGCCAGCACAAACTGCCGGCGCGCGCGGCGGGGTACGCCCTGACGGCCACGTCACGGTGTGACACGGCGTGGCGCACCTGCGGAACAAAAGTTCCTATTAACGGCCCGCCGGCAGGGTTAACGTCAATTCCATGCAATCGAGGCCACCGCGGCGCCGAGCCAGCTGC
>JAYWEH010000194.1:0-5183 GCA_043780025.1 Deltaproteobacteria bacterium | reverse complement strand
ATAGAGTGTACTGCCCGTGGACTTACGCGACAGCTCCGCTGCGAGCTTGACGCGTTGCGCTTCACCCCCTGAAAGGGTCGTCGCGGATTGACCGAGCTGAAGGTATCCGAGGCCAATCGAGCGGAGCGCGTCGAGCCGTTGCCGAATGCGCGGGATCGCCTCGAACATCTGGGCAGCGTCGTCCACCGTGAGCGCCAGCGCCTCGGCGATCGAGAGGCCTCTGTAGCGGATCTCCAGCGTTTCCCTGTTGTAGCGCTGACCATTGCAGGTGTTGCACCGTACGTAGACATCGGGCAAAAAATGCATTTCGACTCGCAGAACGCCGTCTCCCTGACACGCCTCGCAACGGCCTCCCTTAACGTTGAACGAGAAACGGCCGGGCTTGTAGCCGCGCGCGCGCGCATCCGGCAGCCCGGCGAACAGCTCTCGCAGGTGTGTGAAAACGCCTGTGTAGGTTGCAGGGTTGGAACGTGGCGTGCGGCCGATGGGCGCCTGGTCGATGCTGACGACCTTGTCGATGCGCTCGAAGCCGTGGATGGCGTCGCACGGCCCGACCCACCCGGCTGCGCCGTACAGCCGCGCGCGCGCGGACGCGAGCAGAGTATCGACGATGAGCCCGCTCTTGCCCGCGCCGCTCACGCCGGTGACCGACGTGATCAATCCGAGCGGAATGTCCACGCTCACGTTCTCGAGGTTGTGCGCGCGCGCGCCCCGAATCTGCAGAGCGGCCGGGCCGGGCTTGGTGCGGCGGCGCGGAATCGGCAGGCTCTTCTCGCCCGTGAGGTACGGGCCAGTGATCGAATTGGGATTCTGCATCACTTCGTCGGGCGTGCCCTGCGCCACCACGCGTCCCCCGAGCTTGCCGGCGTGGGGGCCCATGTCCACCAGGTAGTCGGCGGCCAGGATCGCGTCGCGGTCGTGCTCGACCACGATGACGCTGTTGCCCTTGTCGACCAGGTTGCGCAGCGCACGCAACAGCCGCTCGTTGTCGCGAGCGTGAAGACCTACGCTCGGCTCGTCGAGCACGTAGAGCACGCCGACCAGCGCCGCGCCGATCTGGGTAGCCAGTCGAATGCGTTGCCCTTCGCCGCCTGAGAGGGTCTGCGCGGGGCGATCGAGAGTGAGGTAGTCGAGGCCCACGTCACTCAGGAAGCCGAGCCGGCTCACCATGGCTCGAATCAGGGGCTGCGAAACGACGCGTTCCGTTTCCGTCAATGTTGGCGATTGGCCGAACTTTGCGAGTTTGCTCTCGAGCTCTCCGAGCGGCAGCGCGCACATCTCGCCGATGGTCGAGCCGAACACTTTGACCGCGAGCGCCTCCGGGCGCAGGCGTTGCCCCAAGCAACCTTCGCAAGTGCGGGTCACCACGAAGCGGCCGATGTCTTCATCGCGCGTCGGATCGTGGCCATCTTCTTCATCGTCCGCGGGCTCGTCGGGCAGGTCCCGCGTTTGCTGCCGCTCGAGCCGCGTCACGATGCCCACGTATTCGGACGCCTTCTTGCGCCCTCGTTTGACACTGCCGCCGTGCAAGAGCAGGGAGCGTTGCTCCTCGGGTAGAAGCGCCCACGCGACGTCCGGATCAACGCCGAGTTGGCTCACCGCGGCATGGACTTCTCTGGCCATTTCCAGCGAGCCGCGGCGGCCGAAAGCGATCACGGCGCCTTCGCGCAGGGTCTTTTTCGGATCGGGGACGATGCGCTCTGGATCGATGCGGGAGACGACTCCGAGGCCGTCACACTGCGGGCAGGCGCCGTGAGGGCTGTTGAACGAAAAGAGCCGTGGTTCGAGCGGCGGCAAGGTAATGCCATATTCCCAGCTCACCAGGCGTTCGCTCATGACTAGCGGCGGCGTTCCGTCGAGGCTGTCGAGCAGCAAGGTGCCGTTGCCGAGCTTCAAGGCGAGCTCGACGGAGTCGGTGACGCGCCCCTTCGAACCCGCGCGCACGACGATTCGATCCACGACCACGTCCAGGTCGTAGCTCTTCACTTCGGGCCAACCTAGAGGCTCGGCTAGATCGATAGCTTGGCCGTCGACGCGGGCTCGCACGAAACCCTCTCGCCGAAGCTGTTCGATGCGCTCGACCAAGTCGCCCGTGTGGGCGCGCTCGAGCGGCGCGAGCAGCGCCAACCGGCTGCCGTCTTCCGAGCCCAAGATGTGATCGACGATCTCCTGGACGGTGTAGGCACGCAATACCTTGCCCGATTTAGGGCAATGGGGAACGCCGACGCGCGCGAACAGCAGGCGCAGGTAGTCGGCGATTTCCGTGACGGTTCCGACTGTCGAGCGCGGGCTCTTGCCCAGCGCTTTTTGCTCGATGGCGATCGCCGGACTCAATCCCTCGATGCTCTCGACATCGGGCTTCGGTAGTTGATCCAGGAACTGCCGCGCATATGCCGACAGCGATTCCACGTAGCGGCGCTGGCCTTCAGCGTAGATGGTATCGAAGGCCAGGGAGCTCTTGCCCGAACCGCTCGGACCGGTGATGACGACGAGGCGGTTGCGGGGCAGCTCGAGATCGAGATTGGCGAGATTGTGCTGCTTCGCCCCGCGGACGATCAGATGCTCCATGCCGGCTCGTCCTCTAGCACATTCGTGGATCCCGCCAGCCTTCGGGTCGAGCGCGTCCTTCTGCGACGAAACGCGCCATGGACGCGCGTGCTCGCGCAGCGCGGTCGAACCGGCATGGGGTGAAAAGGCCGCTCAATCGCAGACCGGCCAATCGTTTCTGCCAGCCACGGGGCTTGCGAGTGGTCGGCACATGGACGTGCGCGCTCGGACGGACGCGCGAGTGTCCGAAGCGTCGCTTCGATGCGGGGGCTTGCTCAGGGCCGTCGCGACCGCATCCCGAGCCGAATAATCCGCCGGGGACTGTTGCCCCGGAATCGATCCTCGACTAGCGTTCGCAGTTGTGGAGCTGAGGTGCGAAAGCACGTGGCGCAACTACACTGGATGTCTGACGGAGTGTCCCTCTGATTGCCGCTGTGGCGTTGACCGTGGTACCGCAGACGTTCGTCGCGGGAAGCGGAGCGGCGCGTTTGCTGCGCGCCGAGCCGCTCTGAATACGCCTCATCCCACTTTGCGTTGCCGTGGTGGCCGCGGAGCAAGTCTGACGACCGCGCTGCGGCCCTCAACGTGTGCTCGCAGCGGCCGTCGCGAACCTGTCAGGGCCTATAGCTCAATCGGTCAGAGCCCCCGGCTCATAACCGGGCTGTTCCTGGTTCGAACCCAGGTGGGCCCACGATGTTTCTGGGGTTGGGGCTTCTGGGGTTGGGGCCCCGGAGCCCCAACCGAGGGGTGTCGTGCTAGTGGGGGCCCCGAAGCCCCTGGTTTTTTGGGTTGGGGCCCCGAAGCCCCAACGGACGAGAGTGGGGCGGGTTGGGGTGCTGGGGTCTTGGCCGGGGTTGGTTTGGGTGGGGGCGCCGTGGCCTCTGCTGGATTCTCCATGAATTTGAGTCGGAGCCGTGGAGCACTGACTAGACTGCTCCACTCGCGAGCGGGCAGGGCCCGTTCGGAGCGGCGTGGCAACGAGGAGCCGTCGTTTTCGTGAATCTACAACAACAGATCGATGCATTGGAGAGATTGGCGACGCTCGATGTGTCCCTGACCCGCCTCGAAGCGGAACTGGCGCACGAGGGGGAGTTGCTCGCTGACAAGAAGCAACAGTTGAAGCGGCTGCAGGAGCGCTTCGACAGCACGCGGGCCAGCGTCGGTGACATGGACAAGACGCGCGGCGAGTTGCTCCAAGATGCGCGCCACATGAGCGTCCAGATGGATCGATCGCGCGAGAAGCTCGCGCGGTCGCGCTCGGAGCGGGAAGTCAACGCTGTCCAGCGCGAGATTGAAGAGCTGCGCAAGCTGTATCGGGATCGCGAGCTGGAGATCGAAAAGATCAATGGCTTATCCGAGCAGGCGCGTCAGGAGATGGACGGGGCGAGCTCCGAGCGAGATACGTTGATGGGCGATCTCGGCGCGAAAGAGACGGAGCTGGCGTCGAGGCTCGGCTACCTCGAGCGCAGCGTCGCTGCCGAACGAGAGCAACGTAAAGAGTTGGTGAAGGCCGTGCCCCCGGTGCTGTATCGCCGCTATGAGATGGTGCGTAAGCGTCGCGGCAGCGCAGTGGCCTGGACGTTTCAAGGCACCTGCAGCGAGTGCCACATCTCGATTTCGCCCATGATGTTTCAGAAGCTGCGCCGAGGTGAGGATTTCGACCAGTGCCCGAGCTGCCAGCGCATCCTATATTTCCGCGAAGAGCGGCCGGTCGACGAGCCTTCGAGCGCCGCAACGGAAGCTCAACCTGGCGCCGGCCGCTGATCCCGAAATCGGGTTGAAGTCGTCGTGAGAGCACTACCGTGAGAGCCTGTCGGGTCTGCGGTCGTCTTTACCCCGACGACGCCAGATTCTGCCCCGTTGACGGGCAAGGCCTCTACAGCGCGACGCAGGTGCCTGCCGCGGGGGAGGATAGCGCAGGTCGCGTGGGGCAGATCTTGTTTGATCGCTATCAGGTGCGCCGGGTCATCGCCGATGGCGGCATGGGCCGAGTCTATGAAGCCCTGGACATGCAAGAGCAGCGGCACGTCGCGCTCAAGGTGTTGCATGCCGAGGTGGCGCGAGACGACATCGCCGTCGAGCGTTTCAAGCGGGAGTTCGAGGTGAGCGCGCAGCTGTCGAGCGTGCACATCGTCGAGGTTTTGGATTTTCGTCCGTTGGACGGCACCTACGCGCTCGTGATGGAGTTCCTGTACGGTGAGGAGCTGCGCGCCACGCTGAGGCGAGAGCGTCAGCTGGCGCCGGAACGAGTCGTGCGTCTGCTCAGCCAGGTTGCGCTCGGGCTCGACGCCGCGCACGAGAAGAAGCTCGTGCACCGCGACCTCAAGCCCGAAAATCTGTTCCTGTGCCAGACGAGCGACGGGGATATGTTGAAGGTGCTCGATTTCGGCTCGGTGCGTGACAACACAAATACCGCCAAGAAACTGACCGTCATGGGCACGACGATCGGTTCGCCATACTACATGCCTCCGGAGCAGGCTCAAGGGCTCGAGAGTTTGGACAAGCGCGCTGATGTCTGGGCACTCGGGGCGATCGCCTACGAGTGCCTGACGGGGGAGGTGCCGTTCAAAGGGGTCAATGGTCCGAGCATTCTGCTCGAGATATTGACCCGCGAGGTGACTCCACCGAGCCAGGCT
>JAYWEH010000193.1:0-12320 GCA_043780025.1 Deltaproteobacteria bacterium | reverse complement strand
GCGAGCTTTTGGACTGGTTTCGGTCGCCTCGATGCTGGCTGAAACGGGTTCGGCGACGGGTCAGGTTTGCCTGCGATGCTTCGAGCGGTCGAGGTTGTGAACAAATTCGAGTGCTCCAACTCGGCAGTCACCGTCGCGACACGAAAAAGTAACTTTCGAATCTTGGCGCTAATGCTAGTCGACCTCGCGCAATCGTCGGGGCTGGAGGATCAAGTAAACGTGTACGGACGAGAGGCGCAAGGCGCGGGGGGATCGAAGGTTGCGAAGCCGGCTCGAGCGGGGCTGCGCTGGCGCGCGCTCGCCGCCATGGGTCTTGGGTTTGGGAGCCTGCTCAGCTGCGACAGCAACGTCGAGGGCATGATGGCCCCCACGAACAACGGCATGGCGGTCTTGCCGAGCTTGCCAGGCGGCGCATCGGGCAATGACGCTACAGGGGGTGACTCAGGCGGCAGTGGGGAGTCGCACGGTGCGGGCGGCGCCCCGGGGACAGGCGGCACGCGTCAGGTCGAAGACGGTGGGGCCGGCGGCGAGTTGGTAGCCGGGGGAGCAGGCGGTTCACCGGCGGACTTGTGTGCTGAGGTCTACGCGACAGCATCGGATCCAGCGGAGCTGTGTCTTCCGGTTGAAAGCGCGGAGCACCTGCCCGGTCGCGTGCTCCCGCCCGTGCAAGATACGGTCACTCGGACGGTGTCGTTACAGGACGTCTACGAAAAATTCGAAGGGCCCTGCGGGCGCTGCCACGTCGACCAGGACCCCGGCGATAGCAACGGGTCCATGGTGCTGCTGGATGCTGCCGCAATGTTGGCCGAGGAGCGAATTGGTGAACGCGCCATCGAGCTGATCGAAACAACGAGCGCCGACGAAGTCATGCCTCCCAGTCGGGATCCCGCGGCGACGATTCCAGCCGCGCAGCGGGAGCTGGTCGAGATGCTGCGCGCCTGGCTCGCGGCGGGTCGAACGAACCGCGGTTTCGAGCGCACCGTCACGGTGTCCACGGACAGCGTGTTTCGTGACCCGGACGCGCTTCGCGACGGCATGACCAACATCGGTGACTGCATTCCGGAACCGGAGCTAGTCGGCTGTGCCGAGGGGGAGATGCAGCGGCTCGATGCCAAATTCGCGGCGATGCGCAGTTTCGCCAGCCTGCCGAAGGTGCTCGAGGAGACAGATCTGTTTCGATTGGATTCGGAGCTGCTGGCCCAGCGCGGCGTGATCAGTTACGCGCCGACCTATACGCTCTTCTCCGACAACGCGAAGAAGATGCGCTACGTGCGCGTGCCCGTTGGCAAGAGCATCCGCTATGTGACCGAGGAGACGAAGACGGAAGAGTGCCCGGTCGTCGACGACTTGTGCATTCCGGACAACACGCGCTTCTACAAGACGTTCTTGCGCCGCGTGGTTGGTAAGGATGGCAGGCCCTCCTATCGCAAGGTCGAGACGCGCATCATTGTCGCGAGGCGCGACGGCGTCGAAAACGGCGAGATCGTCCATAAAGCCATTTTTGGCACGTACCTGTGGAGCCTCGACGAGGCGAGGGCCGAGCTCCTCGAGGATCCGTACGATGACGGGACGCCGTTCCGTGACGCGCCGTTACGTCACGTCATCGACGAGCAGCGCGCCGAGACGCGAATTGACCGCGTGACGCTCGCGCCGTTGGCTGCCATCGATCCGGATACCTTCGACGGCATCGCAGAAGCAAGCGCCGAAGATCAGCTACTGCGCGAGGAAGAGCCCCAAATTTGGCACGGCGAGGCCGATCTATTGACCCGCGGTTACGCCGTACCCGGTCGCGATCGCTGTGTCCAATGCCACATGGGTTCGTCCAGCCAGAGCTTCATCTTGGGCTTCAACCAGTACCAGGTCGATCGTCGCAAGCAAGACGAGGGCGGCGTGTTCGATGGCCCCGTCGCCGGCGATGAGCTCACTCAGCTCGAACGTTTAGTTGAATATGGGCTGATTACCGACCTGCCGGAGCGAGAGCCCGATGCGACCGCAGTGTTTCAGCTAGAGAAATCCCAAGGCGACCGCGACGCGCGCAACGATTACGAAATCGACGCTCAAGCCTACATGATGGGCAATTGCGCGTTTTGCCACAACCCGCGGGGGTTCCCCTCGGTGGAGAACCCGTCGCTGCGCGAGATCATGAGCTTCTATCCTCGCGCCGAGGGGCAACACGGCATCTTCCAGTTTTCGCTGGAAACGATGAGCCCGCGCACCGCGCGCACGCCTGCGTTCGACGTACGGATGCCCTACATCACGCCGTCCTTGTTCGAACGGGATGCGCGGAACCGCAAGTTTTTCCCGTTCGGCAATATCCAGGTCGAGATCGTCGCGCCGTGGCGCAGCCTCCTGTACCGCAACGTGCACACGCCGTTCACGTACTCCAATGATGAGGCCATGCACCCGCACATGCCCTTGAACGTGCCGGGATATGATCCCCGTGCCGCGAGGATCATGGGTAGTTGGATGTTGAGCATCCCAGCGCGCCTCAAACCCCTGGTGGTGAACCGGGCTGAGCCACTGTGCATATTGTCCAACGGTGACGAGTTTCTCTGTGCAGACGGAACTGAGGGACCGGCGCGGGCCGAATGGGAAGCCGCGCATGGTGAGCCCGAACAACCCTGGGTCGAGGTCCAGCCGGCAGACCCGAGCTACGCGCAGTACGTCGAAGCCGCCAACCTTCGGCGGCGGGCCTTTTTGGGCGAGATCGGCGAGACTCCACAGTCACCTGCACCGCGCCTGACGATGTATGCGGACTACAGCGCGGCCTGCCCGCCCGGCATAGCCAAGGACTGCCTGGACGCCTACGCAACCGAAGGATTGCGGGCGTATCTCGGAGGGTCGGTGTTCGTCCCGGACACGAGCGACGTTTTTGCCACCGAAATGGCCATGCGGGAGCAGCCTTTCGATGGACCACGCTTCCTAGCGCCGCCTCCGCCTACGGTCAGCGGGCGACCCTTGCAGGTGGTGGCGAGCCCGGCGATGTTGGAGAGCGACGAGTGGCGACGGGGTGGCGGGTCGATCCCGGTCGATGGTGTGCCGGATCGCGCACACTGGATCGATCGGGATCTGACGGCCACGGTGGGTGAGTGGCGCCCGCGCCGGCCTCAATGGGAGTCCGTATTTGCGAGCCGTAGCGCCTTTATTCCGAGCGAACCGGACCTGGCCGCTCTGAGCGAGCAGGAACGGACGCAAGTGCGACAGCGGCATGAGATCCGCAAAGCGAACGCGGAGCGTGTGTACGACTTGCTGCCGAATTTCGGATTCAGCAAAGAGCTCGAAGACTTTGCAGCGACGGCTCGGCCTTACGGGCTTTGGAAAGCGCCGGACGCGAGCCGTGTCGGCGGCGACCCCCCGACCTGTGCGGCGGCCCTGAGAGACGCCCCGTCCGTGGCCAAGGTTGCGACCGAGACGGGGTCGCCCCTCTGGTTTGCTCAGGCGGGCATCGACCCCGAGGAGGACGAAGCTGCGTCGCGCAAGGTGTACATGCAGCGCTCCGGCGAAAGCATGTTCAATCTGATTTGCAGCAACTGCCACGGCAGCGCCGCAGATGCCGACAGCTTGCTGGCCGGCACCATCTTGGAGCTCACCGGCGGGCGCACTCGCGTGGCTAACCTGCGGGATGGCTTGTTCGGCGCTCATGGCCAAAACCGCGCCGCCGAGTTTGGCGACGAGGACTTGGCTCTGCGCTACTTGGTTTGGATGGGGCTCGGGGGCACGGAAGCCACGATTCCCAAGGTGGTCCTGAACCGTGTTGGAGCAACGCAGCCGCTGGGAGTGCCTCGTGACGACAACCCCAATGCTGGCAATGCTCAAGCCACCGCCAACATGCTCGACAACGCCGTGGGCTTCTGCAAGGACAGCATCGGCTTGGGGTTGAGCTTTGACAATCCAGCGGCTGGCCCAGGGTTTCCCGAATACGACGGCGTCAAGGGGCGCGCAGCCTTCGACGCCCCGAGCTCGCTCGTGGCCCAGAACGGTGACGCCGAGCTGTGGGTGGCCATCTGCAGTCTCAACAATCCTCCACCCATCCGTGCCATCCGGTTCACGGGTGCTTCAGGGGTCGAGGCCCGCTTCAAGGTGGAGACGGCCTACTGGCGAGACCTCGACGGGCGACTTCAGTTTCCTCCAACCGCACGGTTTGGTGACGAGCGTGGACGCATTAGCATGGGCATTCGGCAAGATAACCTGATGCCCTGGTGCATCGTGGAGCCGCTAGCAGCTGATCGCGGCAAGCTCGAGTTGGAATGGATTCGTGCGGGTTACGAGGATGAACCGGTTCCGTATTGCCCCAGCAGCCTGTCTACACAGACCTCCTCCAACGGGATCGGCTTGCTGGAGGTAGCGCCCCTGCGCGACCCCGATCGCCGCCGAGACCTGTGGGCGATGCGGGGCGCCATGAACGTCGGCGCCAGCGTCTTTAAGTATCTGGATGCGCTGTCCAAGGGCGAGATAAAGCCCACTCCAGCGTATGACGCGTGTACGTTGGATGCGCCAACGACGCCCTAGTCGACGTGTCACTCCGCATCACACGCTTACCTGGTGGAATATGAACACGCAAATGCCTAGGGCTCGGGTTTTCGTCGCTGCCATGGGGCTCGGGCTGGCGTTCGGGGCCTGCTCGCACGAAGACACCATCAAACAGGATCTGTCGCGGGTGTTGCCGGACGAAGTCGGCGGATCCAACACGGGGGTGGGCGGCTCGGCGGCGGGTGACACCGGCAGTATCGACGCGGGCGATCTGGATTCCAGCAGCCCACTGCTTCCGGATGCTTCAGTAGGTGTCGATGCGGGCGCCGAGCCCCCGCCGCCTCCGCAGAGCGTGTGTGGAGATGGAGAGCGAAGCGGCGCCGAAGAGTGTGATGACGGCGACCTGGCCAATCTGGATGGCTGCAGCAGCGCGTGCCGCAGCGAACTCTGCGGGAACGGTCGCGTCGATCCCGGCGAAACTTGCGATCGCACCCACGCTACGTGCGTGGCTTGCCAAACCGTCATCGTCACACCGCCCAGCTGCGGCAATGGCAAGATCGAGGCGGGCGAAACGTGTGACGATGGCAACACGCTGGCCGGCGACCGTTGCAGCCCCGCGTGTCTGAACGAGGTGTGCGGGGATTCACAGCTCGATCAGCGCGAGGGCCCGAACGGGAAGTTCATTGGCGAGACCTGCGAGCCGCCGGCGGCAGGTCTGTGCGATCCGAGCTGCCAGGAGATCAAGTGTGGTGATCGCCGGCTGCGTGAGCCCGAGACCTGCGACGATGGCAACACCGCGGGGGGCGACGGGTGCTCGCCTGCGTGCCGGATTGAAAGGTGCGGAGACGGGGTCGTCAACCAACCCGCCGGCGTCGAGCAGTGTGATGATCCAGCCACCCCTGGCAATTGCGACGGCCAGTGCCGCCGCGTCGAATGCGGCAATGGCGTCAAGCAGGGCCAGGAAGAGTGCGACGGTGAACCGGATTGCACGGACGGCTGCCTGAGCATCCAATGCAACAACGGGCGGCTCGATCCGGGTGAAGATTGTGAGACGCCCGGTGTGGGCCTGTGCGATTCCCGTTGCCAGGCGGCCCGCGTGGAGTGTGGTGACCGCGTCAAACATCCGAGCGAGGAGTGCGATGATGGCAATCGCGCATACGGCGACGGATGTAGCCCCATTTGCCAGATCGAAAGTTGTGGCAACGGTCGGACCGAGGCTCCACGTGAGACGTGTGACCCGCCTGGCACTGCCGTGTGCGGTGCGAGATGCCGCACGCCGCGTTGTGGCGACGGCTTCATCGATCTGCTCGGAGGAGAGGAATGTGATGATGGCAACGGCGATAGCGGCGACGGCTGTGGCCGCAGCTGCCGCCTCGAACGTTGCGGCAATGGCCGGCTCGATCCACCGAACGAACAATGCGACCCGCCGGGGCCCAATTGTAACGACACCTGCCGGGTGCGGCCGCGTACGCCGCTCGAGCTCGAGCGGCCATTGAGCGGTGGGCTGTTCCAGCTCGACAATCCCGGCTTCCTCGGTTCGCTCGAACCGTGGCGGATCAGCGCAGTAGCACCCGCTCAGGGGGCCTTCAGTGTACTGGACGCGGCGGGCGCCCCCGGCTCCGGATCGCTACAGTTGAGCCTCGCGCCCCGCCCGACGTCAGTGTCCCCCGGGGTGACGCCACCGCTGGCGGTAGCAGGGGCGCTGGTGCGTGCGAGTCAATGTGTCCGGACCGCGCCCGGATCGACGTACCGCGCATCCATTCAGGTGAACGCGCTCGAACCCGTGGCGCCCGTGGGTGCGGTGCTGGACCTCGGCGTGCGTTTTCATGCCGGTGCGGGCTGTAGCGGAGCCGTGCTGAACGGCGTGACGACGGCGTTTGCCGTCTCGGGCAGCTGGGATTGGTCGGCTCTGCCCCTGCCTCCGCCGTCACCCGTCCCGGGCCACCAGGCGAGCTTCGTCGCGCCGCAAGGGGCCGGATCAATGGAGCTGTCGTTCGAGCTTTGGCAAGAGCCGGGGCAGCCCGCGGCCGCCGTGGCGATTGACGGTGTAGAGCTGGTGCGCCTGTCCCCGCGCGTTTGCCTGAACGGCGTCCCGGAAGACGGCGAGGACTGTGAACCCAACGTAACCCCCGGTTGCACCAACACCTGTCGGTTGCCGGCGCTGTGCGGAGACGGTGTCGAAGGCCTCGGCGAGTGCGGCAATCCGAATGATGCGCGGGCTTGTCCCCGGGACTGCCCCGCGGCGCCGGCCAATTGTGGTGATGGCAGGATTGCGTCGCCAGAGGAGTGCGATCCACCCGGAACGGTCGCGAACGAGGGAATTTGCAGTGCGGCGTGCACGCTCCGGAGCGCGCACTGCGGAAACGGCCGCCGCGAAGGCGCGGAGCAGTGCGATCCTCCGGACGGCGTTCGCTGCAATGAGAGCTGCCGGACCATCAGTTGTGGCAACGGCCAGGTGGAGGCTCCGGAGGAATGTGAACGCGGCCAGGCGGGTTGCAGCGATAACTGCCGCAGGGTGTCTTGTGGGGACGGCGTGCTTCAAGGGCCCGAGGAATGTGACCCGCCAAACCCGCTGACCTGGTGTTCGAGTACGTGCCGGCGTCAAGATCCCAAGCTGGCGTGTGGCAATGGCCGGCTGGATACCGACCTCGAAGAGACCTGCGATCCCCCGAGTTTCTCCGACAACTGCGGCCTGGACTGCAAAACCCCGGTGTGCGGGGACGGCAAGGTGGGTGGGCTCGAGCAGTGCGATCCGCCTCGCGCCGAGTATTGCGGGACGGTGACCGCGCCGGGAGGAACGTCCCGCCAGTGCCAGCTGTTGGATCCAGATCTAGACCAGGACTGCCAACGCTGCCTGGGCGAGGAATGCGGCGACGGGCCCGAAAATCTGTTCGCTGGCTGCTTTGCTCTGGAAGGGGTGGCGCAGGCAGGGCCTGCGCAGGGCACGCCGTTGCGCGAGCTCTGCGCCGAGGTCGTGGAATGCTTGCGCGAGACCGCATGCGCCGTGGACCTGCGGGCGGCGCCGAGTTTGAGTACGGCAGCGCCCGATCCGGCCTCTTGTTATTGCGGTAAGGGGCTGTTGGCTTACGGGCCCAGCACTGGAGCAACCTTTGCGGAGCGCGACCGCTTGTTGCGTGCGTGTCGCGACGGTGTACCGGCCCCGGAGGGGCCGTGCTTGCGAGCCTTCGAGCGCGCGGCGGAGACCACCAACCCGGCGGGGGTGTTGGCCGCCATGCACCCCGCGAGCGGCCAACCCGCGCTGCGAGCGGCACTGCGGCTCGCGGAACGCTGTGGACCCGAGCAGGAGGGCGGAAGCCGGCGCGCTTGCAGGCAGGAGTGCTCCATCCAACGCGATTGCGGCAACGGCATCATCGAGGCGGGAGAGCTGTGTGATCCGGGACTTGCTTCCGGCGTTCCAGGGCCCGATCCTGAATTGTGCCATCCGGAGCTATGCGCCATCGAGCCGTGTGGCAATGGCGTGGTCGATGCCACATGGCCTTACTCCGACCAGTCGCAGGATCCCGTCTTGAAGCTCTACACGGCGCCGTCCGACTGGGAGGCGGAGACGTGTGATATTCGCGATCCATACACCAACCAGGGTGAAGGCACGTGTGACAGCGCTTGTCAGCTCAAGGCTGAATGTGGAGATGGAAAGCTGAGCGCGGCCGTGGAGGCGTGCGACCCCGGGCCTAACGGGGATTGGGCTGAATGCTGCAGGCTCGGAAGCGATCCCGCGCAGCTCGCGGGTTGTGATGCCGATGCCGACGGGCAGATCGAAGCCAGCGAAGCCTGCATGATTCCGTCGAAGTGCGGAGACGAAAAGCGTACGGGCCTCGAGGAGTGTGATCCACCCGAGCCAGGTAAGTGTAGTGATCAGTGCCGTGCGATTGGGCCATGCGCAGAGTGCACAACGGAGTACTGCTACGAGAAGGACTTGTGTTCTGGCGCGACGGTAGCGCCGGGGTTCGCCGCTGCGTGTCGAAGTGCGTACCAATGTGTCCTGGACAACGATTGCGGCCAGGCGCCGCTGTTCGCGTGTGTCTGCGGCGTGCAGTCGTCGGGGCAGTGCAATCAGCTGGGAGGGGACGGCCCCTGCAGAGAGCGATGGCTGGACGACGCGCAGGATTGTCTTTCGACTGGAGCTACACCTGGCCTATGCATGACAAAAGATCTGTATAACCTGGCGAAGCCTTCTGGTGTGGCGGGTGCACTCGCCAAGTGCCAGCAAGACAATTGTATAGCGGAGTGTTTCGGTGAACCCCTCTAATATCCAACAGCCCCATTTTTCCCCGCGCCGGCGCACTGCGTTCGCGTTCATGGCGGCGCTGTGCCTCAGCGCCCCCTGCGTCTTCGCCCAAACGGAGCCGGATCCCACCAAGCCCGACGACGAGCCCTATCCCGAAATCCAGGTGCCCTCGCAGGCCGAGCTCGAGCGGGATCCGATGGGGGCTTCGGAGCTCTTGCTCCAGCTGAGTGAACAGGCGGAGGTCGCCGACAAGACCCAAAATGCGCGCATGGCGCTCAGCGTCTACAAGGCGCTCGCGCAAGTCGTGCCCGATCAGGCATTGGCCTTCTCCAGGCTGTGCGGTTGGTACCAGAAGCTGGGCGAGCGAGCTAACGCGCTCGCCACGTGCCGTAGGGCCACCGGCTTGAACGGCGTCAAGCTCGAAGATTATTTACGGTATGTGGCGCTGTTGCTCAACACGCCCGATGGGCAGACGTTGACGCCGGGCGAAGTGGCGGAGTTGGACACCGTATTTGCGCACCTCGACACGCAGCAAGTGGCGACGCCGGAGCCTGAAGTCTTGTTCTGCCAGCTCGCAGTGAAGCTGGAGAACGCGCCCCGCTTGAAGGATTGTTTGCAGAAGCTCGAGCGCAAGGCCCCCAAGTCGCCGCTCGCGTTCCCCTACCAGTTTTCGCTGGCTCTGCTCGAGGGAAACACCTCCCGCGCCCGCGAAGTCATCCAGGCCGCCAGCGACGCAGGCCTCTCTGAAGGCTCGATCGACGCGATGGAGCATCAGCTCTCCCTGCGCGGAGGGCGCTCGACCTGGGCGCTGTGGGTGCTCGGTGTAGCGCTCGCGGGAGTATTGGCCTGGGCGCTCTGGCAACGCCGCCGCCGAGGCATGCCCATTCCAGCGCCGGTGCGCTGAGCCGGCGTAAACCGTCGCGCCGATCAGACGATCTCGTCACGCCAGAGCCGGTCGAGGAACTCGACGGCAGGAATGACGTCGATTCCGGCCTCGAAGCGCCTCGATGTGCGTTCGGTGCAGACGATGATCTTCTTCTGAAGTCGCACGTCTTCCGCGAGTGACGATAGGCCACGGGCGTCTCGGTCACTCACGCGGCCACTGGCCTTGACCTCGATGGCGATGCGATCACCGATCACGAAGTCGACCTCGATTTGAGATCTCGAGCGAAAGTACGTCAAGGGCTCATCCGAGTGGCGATAAGACAAATAGGCGCGGAGCTCACCAGCGATCAGCTGTTCGAGCGCGCGACCGTACCCAGGAGTGCCGGGCACGACCTCCCCGATACCCTGCAGTGCGTGCGCGACGCCGATATCAAATAGACAAAGCCGGCGCGAAATCGCGCCGGCTTTGGTGCTGTGTGCTCTCGAGATTTGCTATCCGACCGGCCGCTACCCAACGGGTAGCGGCTCGGAGGGGGGCTCAGCTCAGAGGCACTCGGCGGGGCAGTTGTTCTGGAGGCACGCCACGTAAGCGACGGCGCGACCCGCAGGCGTGCTCGTGTTCGTGAAGAACTGAGACACGCACTGGCCCTGCTGCGCAGCCGGGACGGCGTCGCAACCGGTGCCCACCAGGATCTCGGTGGTGCATTGGCCAGTGAGGTTCGCCGGCAGCGCGGGGATGCAGGCGCCGGAGGCGAGGTTGCCGCAGTAGCACGAGAGCAGCGGACCGGTTGCGCAGGAGCCAGCCGGGATTTGGTCGTCGGCGGGCCACAAGTCACCCAGGATGCATTCCAGGGTGGGAGCGGAATCGGGACCGACCAGTGACCAATCGAACTCGCAAGCGCCGTTCGCGTTGAGGTCTTCGACGCAAACGTTGTGGCACGTGCCGGAGCCGACGAGTGTGCAGTCGTTGGCGCAGGTCACGTTCGGGCCGACACCTGCCGGCTCCGCCGCGCCGTCGCATTGCTCGCTCGGCTGATTGATGACGCCGTCACCGCAGCGGGGACCCGTACCGGTGGGGCCGGTCGTCCCTGATCCGCTCGGACCCGTTGGACCCGCCGGACCGGTTGCGCCGTTAGCGCCCGCAGGTCCTGTCGGGCCGGTTGCGCCCTTTGAACCCGCCGGACCCGTCGCGCCTGTCGCGCCGTTCTGGCCATTGCTGCCTGCAGGCCCGGTCGCACCGGTTGCACCGTTGGCACCGGTTGCGCCGTTCGAGCCCTTTGCACCGGCGGGGCCCGTCGCGCCCGACGCACCGGTTGCACCGGGAGTACCAGCGGGACCTGTCGGACCAACGCCAGAACCCCCGTTCGCGCCGGTCGGACCCGTTGCGCCCGTTGCGCCCGTCGCACCCGTCGCGCCGACTTGACCGTTGGCACCTGTGGGGCCGGTTGCACCGGTTGCGCCGGTCGCACCGGTTGCGCCGTTCGGACCGGTTGCGCCCGTCACGCCCGGTGCGCCATTGGCGCCGGTTGCGCCCTTTGAGCCGCTCGGACCCACGTCGCCGTCGCAGATGGCGCCGGAGGACAGCACGCTGCCGCTCACTGAAATGGTGACGAACAAACCGCCCGTCGGACATTGCGCGGCAGTCGCCGGTACGACGGAGACGGTCTGAGCCGCACCGCCAGTGCCGCTACCCGCGGGCCCCGTGGGACCGGTCACACCTTGGCCACCCTTCGGGCCCGTTGGACCCGTCGCGCCATTGGTGCCATTCGTTCCGTTGATGCCGCTCGGACCGACAGGGCCCGTGGTGCCCGTGACGCCGTTCGTGCCGTTGGTGCCCGAAGCACCGGTCGCACCCTTAGGTCCGGTTGGGCCAATGGCTCCCACACCGCCAGGACCCGTGGGCCCCGTTGCGCCCTTCGCGCCCGCTGGCCCGGTCGCTCCAGTCGGGCCCGTTGCCCCGCTGCCACCGCTACCAGTGCTGCCGATCAAACGCCACTGTTCCTCACGGCAGTAATAGAAGCCCACCCGGCTCGAGGGGCTGTGCACGTAAAAAACGATGCCTTCGATCAGGTTACGGCAGCGCGGGAGGTTGTTGAACGAGATCGAGGCCTGGACCTGACCGATGTCGATGGCTTCGCCCTCACCGATCAGCGCGGCGGTATCCTCGAGGGCCGCCAAATCGGTTGCGTCGGGGCTGCTGCAGCCCATCAGAACAGAGAGGGCCGTCAGGGGCCCGCGAAATCTCGAGACAAGCTTCATAAACGATTGATCTCCATGGCAGAGGAGTTGGGGACATCCCATCCACCCCGCGCGGCGATTAACATGTTCGAAGCTACCCCCTTGAAACTACTCGGTGACGTTTGTGGCACCGTCGCAGGCGATCGATTTGTCACAAAAGTGCGATCGCGCTCTCACAAAAGGCTGACGCCGGCGCTGTGAGCGCCGGCGTCAGTTTTGATTCCTCGAACGATGGCTTCGCCTCGCAGCCTACCCCTTGGGGGTAGGCCGCTCAGCTAGCAAAGCTCAGAGGCACTCGGCGGGGCAGTTGTTCTGGAGGCACGCCACGTACGCGACGGCGCGACCCGCAGGCGTGGTCGTGTTCGTGAAGAACTGAGACACGCACTGGCCTTGCTGCGCAGCCGGGACGGCGTCGCAACCGGTGCCCACCAGGATCTCGATGGTGCATTGGCCCGTGAGGTTTGCCGGCAGCGCGGGGATG
>JAYWEH010000192.1:0-12347 GCA_043780025.1 Deltaproteobacteria bacterium | reverse complement strand
CGCGATCGCCGAGTTGCGCACGGAAACGAACGTCAACGCCATAACGCTGCGCGTGACGCGCCCAAATCGGCTTCGTCGCGCGGGGTGACGGATTCGGTGGCTTCAAGTTCACCGTCCAGGGCCTACGCCCCGGCGGTGGGCGCGACCTACTACTTCCCGAATAACATCTACGTGACGGGCGTCGCCGGCCTCTCAACGGCGACAATTGAGTGGGGCTCGGCATCACCGGGCGGATCGAGCGGCACTCCGCACGCGACGAGGCCGGCACGCTCTCGACAGGCGCGCTCGGTGTGATGTTCAGCTTGACCTACTTGTGAGCGGTGCCATTGCCACGACGCCGCGCCACCGCCATGCCGGCGAGGCCTACCAACAGCGCGAGGCCAAGGCCTTGGGTGGTGTGTCCCGCGCTGGGGTTACCGGCGTTTGCGAGCGAACACCCGCTGCCACTCGCAGTAGCCTGAGCCACCTGGGCATCACCCGAGCTCGGTACGCCCCGAGGGAGCGTGGGCTCAGTCGGGTCGTCGCTCGCGACCGGGGGCGGCCCTGGCTCGCTCGTGTCGTTTGGAATGACGACGGGCTCCCCCGCTTGTTCGGGCACGAAACCGCCCCTGCCGTACGACACAAACGGGCGCGTGCGCTCGGGGCACTCCGACTCCGGCACCGAAGTGAAGGTGCGTTCAACCCCCTTGGCCCAATCGAGAAAACCCGCCGCACCATGGCCGAAGATGGGTGAGTGCGGTGGCATGCAAACCAGCGGCGGGTCGACGATGTTACAGAAGTTTTCGCTCATGTTCGACCAAAAGCCGTTGAGCGGATTGTTCTCGCAGATCCAGCCGGGTAAACATTCCGAGTCCGCCTGGCACGCCCGAGTCTCGGTGACAAAGCACACCTTGCCGTCTTCGGGCGCGTCGGGAACGCAGTCTGGCTCGGCGGGATCGAGGCAGGGGTTCAACGGCGCGCAGGTGAACCCCACGCCGCAATCCGCGTCGGCGTTGCAGGCCAGAAAATGCTTCGGCACGCACTCGCTCGGACGTTCGTCGCTGTCGTCGCCGTCGTAACACGTCAAATGCTCGGCGCAGTCCGCGTCGGAGCTGCACGCCACGGCGACGCAGGACGGATAAGGCGTGGGCTCGCACGGCGGCTCGAGGATGAACTCCGAGCACACCGAGATCTGCATCTCGCAGCTGAAGCCCTTGATGCAGTCGAGCTCGCAGCTCGGTTCCTGGGCAATGGCACTGGCGGCCCAACTCAGCGCGATCGGACACGAGAGCAACAGCGAGGTGTTTCTGAAGAAAGACTTGGACATGTTCATGACTCCTGAGCCGCCGGCGAAGGTGCCTCGCGTCTCCCTGTTCATTCTGCGAATATCGGCGGCCTGGGCAAACACGGATGAGCACATTCGATCCACCGAAAAACGCCAACATGTGCAAATCCGTGGACACCTAACGCGCTGGGGCGCCGAGATCGAACAATTGCAGGTTCACCAGCACCACCCGCTCGTTCGGGCTGGAGCTGCCCACGATCCGCCGCAACTCGCGAAAATACCCGAGCTGCAACTCCCGCAGCCGTTCCAGATCGGTCTCGGAGACGCTGAACAGATTGAAGCTGAATTGCCCTTCCACGCCGGCGCGCAGGCGATCCATACCCACCTGCGCCGACCATTCCTTGAGCCGCAGGTTCGCCGCCGCGTCCCCGCGCGTATCGATGTGGGACGCGCTGGTCACCGCGAAGCGCGCAGCCCTTTTCTCGATTTGCCCGGCAGCCATGAGGAGCTGCAAGCACTGGCGCACCTGCGACGCGCTGATACCCAGCGCGCGTGCGATGAACTGATCATCATGCTCGGGCAGCGCCTGGTACTGCGCGAGCTCGAGCGCGCGCAGCACCGCATGCGACCAGGGCGCCTCGTACGCCAGGCTACGGGCGACCTGCAGCGTCTGCCATTCCCGCGCGATACTCGGGATGTTTTCGGGCGCGGCGAGCGCCGCCACGAAGTCGGCGAGGCGCAGGGAGCCTGCCTCGATCAGTCGCAAAAAGTCAGGCAACCGCGGCTCCGCCTTGCCGGAGAGCCAGCGTGAGACCGCAAAGCGGCTGCGCGACGTGCGCTCCGCGATGGACTGGATGCTCGTGCTACCGAGCCAGTCGGATAACAACGCCACCACACCCTGGGGTGTCGACGGCGCCACGTGCCCGAGCCAGCTCGGCGGGCGGCCGTAGAACTTCCCGAGCGCCTCGCACACGTCGACACCGGCGCGTTCCGCGCACCACAGAGCGCGTGCCGCCGTGGGCCAGCGGCGCTTGGCCTCCCAGTTCTGCACCAGGCTGCTGCTGCGGCTGCCCAGGCGCCGGCTGAATGCGGCCAGGGTGCGCGGCCCGCGCCAGGCCCGGATCAACTCGGCGCTCAGCTGTTCGTAGTCTCGCTCGATTGGATCCACAGTTTCGCTCACAGTAGGGCGCGCACGTGAAATGATTGAGCGAAACCGAATAGCGCGCAAGCCAAACTCACGTATGCTGCGTTCATGTGCTCCCGAGCGCTCAGGCGGTGGTGCGCCCCGGTCTGGGGTCGCTGGCTCGGCACGACTGCACTGGTCCTCGCCTGCGGCTCACCCGACACGGACTCGGCGCTGGATGCGGCGGCAATGTCGAACGGCGTGCTCGCCGCGGAGGCACCCGCTCCGGAACCTTCAGAGTTGTCTCAGCCCACGAAGGAATCCGACCTGCTGCGCACACTGGGAGGGCAGACCGGGTCTGAATCGCCGCAAGCGGTCGAGACCGTCGGCCCGCCTCTCATTTGCCGGCCACTTCTGACCCGATACGATCTCGAGCTGGTGACGCCGCTCGGTTTTTCCGCTTCGAGCGTCGCCTCCGCGATAGCGGCACACCAATACTGGCTCTCTGGGTTCGGCTGGGAAGGCCCGGTCGGCGTCACGGCGGTGCTCGGCTCGTCCGTAGTATTTGTTGATCGCGACCCCGCCGCCTCGCCGCAGCTCGTGTGCGTCGATGCCGTGGAGATCGCTGCGACCCTCGTTATCTCACCCGGAGCAGCCGCGCCGATATCGGTCGAGGTCTTCCTGTACGCAGACGCCTCCGACCATTTCGCAGGCCAAGCGTGGCTCGAGGCCGCTGCGCTCGAGGGCGCCTTCGCGGAGGCCGCCGCTGGCGCTGACGTCGTCGTGGCCGTGGAGAACCTCGGTGAGGGCACGCGGCTTTGGTTCTATCGCAGGGTCGGCGACAACCGAGAGCTGATCGGGCGACTGGTGCCCGTGCCCTGAGCGCTGCGAGTAAGATCGAAGCACACTCACCGCATCGATTGCGTCTGCGCGATGCGGGCCGCTTCGGCCAAAGCACACTGGATGAGATCGAAGGTCGCCCGTTTGGCCAGGTGGCAATGAAGCCGGCGGCGCAGGCCCTGCCCCGCTTGACTCCTCGAGCCGCGCGGTGACACTGCCCGTATGCTTGGCGGGCGCGACACGGCTACGGAACGCGATCTCGACGACCTGGACATCGAGGAGCCCCGCAAATGCCCCATCTGCATGAGCGCGCGGCTATCGCCGCAGGCTCAGTACACGGGACAGGAACACCAGCTGGTGTTCTCACGGCTCGGTGGCAAAGGCCTGCTTGGCGGAAAGAAGGACCTCATGCTGCAGCCACGGCGTGCGCGGGTGTGCCTGGAATGTGGATTCGTCCTATTGTTCCTGGATTCGACGCAGCTAAAAGAGCTCGCGGCCGCGCGAAAGTGAATTCGAGGACTCTTCACAGCGCTCTGCTCAGCGACACTCTGCTCAGGGACACAGCGGATCCGGTTCGAGCCGGACGTTGTCGACGGTCAAGCGGTAGTCGGGGGACTCGCCGCACGTGCCATAGACGCTGACCTCGAACTGAAGCATCGCGAGCGAGGGGTCCTCGTAGAGCGTTACGCAGCGGCGCTCGGTGCCTGCCGAAGTGAATGGAATGGAGCGGTCCTCGGTCAGCCCATTCAGGGAGACGCGCACGCCCGTGTTGAAGTCCTGCGGTCCGCCACTCGCGGAATAGTCGAACACCAGAGCCACGCCCTGAGCGAGCGCACCCCGAGCCGGAACGCGCGCGACCGCGCCCGCCCACGCGTACGCACACCGCGAGCTGACCTCGAGCTCGAGACGGCCCCCTTCGACGGCAGCACGTGAAGCGCCCTCCACACCGCTCGTCCAGAGCCGCCAATTCCGCTCCCCGTCGCTCGACGTACCGTCAAAGGCGCCGTCAGCCACGAAGCGCGTCCAGACGCAGCCGTCCCCCACCCGATCCAGCGCGGGATGGCAACTACAGGTTGGGCTCGGACTGTCGGGCGTTTCGGGGGCGCACACCTCGCCGGTGCCGCAGCCCGGCGCGCACACATATTCACAGGTGCAGGGCGGTGGCCTGAACCCGCGCTTGTCGAGCTGCTCGGCGTCGGACGTTCCCCCGTCGGGCGCTGCACTCTCGAGCACGGCACAATCCTCGGGCACGATCGCGCGGGAGCCTGCCGGGCAGACGCCCTCGAACGGCTCGGGCTGGGGAACGGCGCTCTCGAGTTCAATCAATTCGTTCGGCACTCCCCCGGGCGGCCCTGCCGGTGGCACCACGGGCCCCGTGGACACGCCCCCGCCAGGGGCCATGCCGGGATTGATATTGGACCCACCGGCGCCGTCATTCGGAGCCCTGTTCGTAGCTTCCGAATTGGCTGGAGTGGACGCATTCCCGCCGCAGGCCCACGCTATCAGCGCGACGTTCGCTCCGCTTCGGGATGCCAAAATCAATGCAGAGAAACGGGGCATTGGCCTGAGCATGACACGAACCCGCTGTTGCAGCGTACACCACGGCAGCCGGAACCGAGGCGATCTCAACGAACCAGCTCGCTTTGCGCGTCGCCGTTCGGTGCTTCAGGCGTCGGACGGCTGAGATAGCCCTGAGCTCCGGCGCTGGTCAGCCCAAATGACACATTCGGTTTTTGATCGGGATAGGGCGCAAACTCTTGGACGACCGTTCCGCTGGGGCTCAGAAGCGCAAGGTAATCCTCGGTCGCTTTGAGCTTGAACGTCGCGTGCAGCTCAGTGCTCGTCAGCGAGGTGCGCTTGCCGGATGCAAACACCAGCAGGTATCCGCCTGCGGGGATCGACACCTCCGGAAAGCACCAACGCCTCGGCTCCTGTAGATTGTCAGTCAAGCACCAGCCCTCGAGGTCGACGGCCGCCTGCCCCGCGTTATGGAGCTCGATCCAATCGGCGGTGTCTCCATCGATGTCCGCCAGGCCGCCGCTGTTCGAAGCCAGAAATTCGGAGATGACAACCCCCGAGCTACCCGACGTGCACGCCGCGAGGAACCACGACGCGAACGCGAGAGCCAGGCGCCGCAGTGCGCAGGATGCTCGTGGCCGCTCAGAGCCCGAAGACACGCGTGGGGTCCAGGCCTTTGACGTTGGCAAGGACGTCGCGCGTGTCGACGATCAGGCGCGCCTCGCGCCCCAGCCGCTCGCGATCGAGCAGGTCGTGATCGGTGACGACGACGACGAGATCGTAGGCTCCGAACTCGGGGGCCACGCTCTTCTTTTCGCCCTCGGGCAGTTCGACGCTCGGCACATACGGGTCGGTGTACGAGACGTCCGCGCCCTTGTGCATCAACTCGTCGATTACCTCGAAGGCGGGCGACTCACGCACGTCATTGACGTTTTTCTTGTAGGCAACGCCATAGACCAAGATCTTCGAGCCCTTGATCGATTTGGAATGCTGATTCAGGGCGTCCGCCACGCGATCGACCACGTAGCTCGGCATACCGCTGTTGATTGAGTCCGCCAACTCGATGAAACGGGCCTGGCCTTTGAGGGCCTTGAGCTTCCAGGACAGATAGAGCGGATCAACCGGGATGCAGTGGCCACCGAGGCCAGGGCCGGGGAAAAACGGCATGAAGCCAAAAGGCTTGCTAGCGGCGGCGCGGATGACCTCGAACGGATTGACGCCGAGCTTGCGGCTCATGATCGCAATTTCGTTGGCGAGGCCGATGTTGACGGCGCGGAAGGTGTTCTCGAGCAGCTTGACCATCTCCGCCGTTTCGGTGGAGCTCACCGGCACGAGCTTCTCGATCACGTGGGAGTAGAGCGCAGTGGCGACCTCCAGACACCGGGGCGTGGCACCGCCGAGCACCTTGGGGGTGTTGCGCGTCTTGAAGGTCTCGTTGCCGGGGTCGACGCGTTCGGGCGAGAAGGCGACAAAGACATCGCGCCCGAGCACGAAGTCATTTTCGGTGAGCTTAGGTACGAGCACCTCGGTGGTGGTGCCGGGATAGGTGGTGGACTCGAGCACGATCAACATGCCCCGGTGCTGATGTTTGGCGATCTGATCCGCCGCTTCCACGATGAAGCGCATGTCCGGATCTTTTGTCTTGTTGAGCGGCGTGGGCACGCACACGATCACGGCATCTGCTTCACGGAGCACCCCGGGGTCCGTTGTCGCGTCGAGGCGGCGAGCCTTGACGTGGGGCGCGAGGTCCGACGATGGGACGTCACGGATGTACGACTCACCCTGATTGAGCAACTCGACCTTCTTGGCGTCGTAATCCAAACCGGTGACGCGAAAGCCTTCGCGAGCAAACTCGGCCACCAGCGGCAACCCGACGTAGCCCACGCCCACCACGACCACGCGGCCCGTCCGGCCCTTGAATTTTTGGAGTAGTTCCACGACGCTTTCCTCGAGTGAGTAATTGTGCAGGGTCAGCTGGAGGGGCCGCTGGCGACGCCCGGAGAAGGGCCACTGGCGGAGGGGCTGCCGGAGACAGCGCTGCCGGAGACAGCGCTGGCCGCGAGAGGGATACTGGCAACTTGGCCGCGGATTCGGCGGGCGACCTCGCCCATCGAGGTCCACCACAGACGCGAGCCGTAGCGGCGTTCGAGCTCGGAAAACAGCACGTCCAGGTAGTTGAAGTAGGTCTGGTCGACGCCGTCGAGCGCGATGTGGCCTCGCGCGTTCTTGATGATGTGCGCCTTGATCGCCAAGAGCCCGCCCGATTCGATGATCGCGAGGGCGCGCTCGATCGGAGAGGTGGCCTGAAAGTTCGTGGTAAAATGCAACAGGCCCTGCCCGGCCTCGCCCCCTTTGCCCACCCAGGCGGGCAAGGCCAAGGGTACGCCGCGCAAGCCGCTCATGTTGGTGAGCGCGCCGGGCGAAACCGGCGTGACGATGTCGCGGGCCGAGGCCACGAAGTCAAAGTTGCGCCGCCGCATGGCCTGCAGCAGGGCATCGGGCGCGTTCCAACCGGGCGGGCACATACCGCGCACATAGCTCCAGGCCGCGCGCGCGAAGATGCCTTCCATCTCGTCTAAGACGGCCTCGCACTCTTCAGTCGACTCACGCTGAAATTCGACGTGGACGAGCGGGCCGCGATGCACGTGGTGTAGGCCGTGAAAACCGACCTCGACATTGTTCAAGCTTCGAACGTAGGCCACGAACTCGGGAGCCTGATCGATGCGGCGGGAGCCCTTCGGTAGAATCGGGGCGAGGAAGAAGCGCTGGCGCAAAAAGGGCACGCTGCGCAACAGCCGCCACGGCTTCGCGGACGTGACCCGCCAATCAGCGGTGACAAATAGCGTCACCTTCAAGCCCGGGTGGCGCCTGAGGAGCCATTCTACCAGCCCGAGCGCGCCGCCGGCCATGTCCCCGCCCGCGTCATAATGCTCCGCGGAGCGTCCCGGATGCACGTCGTCGATGCTGAAACAGACAGCCGCTTGCTTTCCTTCCGGAAGCCAAGCTTGGACTGCCCGCGAGGGCGCGCTCACGCAGCCCTCAGCCGGGGTAGCAGCAGGTCCATCAGCGCGTGAGGCGCCACCACTAGATCAGAAAACTCGATCACCGCACCGCTGTAGTCGACAGGTTCGCCACTCCATAGGCGTAGGCCGCAGCCCGTTTCATGGGCCAACACCTGGCCCGGCGCCACATCCCAGAGGCGGAATTGAAATGATTTGGCGTACACGTCGGCCAGGTCGACCACGACGCGACAGGCTTTGAGCCCGATGCTCCCGCACTCCACGAAACGGCCCCGCCGCTCCGCCAGCAGCGCTCCGGCCACGCCGGATGGACGCGTGCTGTCCACAAAGCGTGGCGCGTCGGGCCAGCCCCGGAGCTTTCTCACGGACAGGGGCCTCGGTGCGCCATGCCCCAGTTCATACGCCCCGAATCCGGCCACGGCCACGTAACAACAGGAGGCCACGGGTTCCGCAATCACTCCAAAGGCCGGGCGCCCGTCTTGCACGAAGGCCACCTGAACGCAAAAGCCGGGATAACCGTCGACGTAGCTGCGAGTGCCGTCGAGGGCGTCCACGGTCCAGAACGGGCCCGGCGCGGGTGACCAGCCTGCCTCCGCGTAGCTCTCCTCCGCCAGGAACCGATCTGCCGGAAACGATCCGCGCAACAATCCGAGCACCCAACCCTCCGCGGCCAGATCGACGGATGTCTTGAGCTGCGAGCCCACTTCCCGCGCTTGCACACGTTGCCCGCGCAGCGCCAGCAAGGCGCCTCCCGCGGAGGTCACGGCTTGCACGGCGACGGCGAGGCGATCCCCCCAGGGGCTCTCCGCCAGGGCCGGAGGAAGCTCAAACGCTGGCATCGGCAGCGAGCTCTCGCACCAGCTCGGTGATGCGGGTTTCGAGGTTACAAGGGGGCCACGCCATCAGCCGGCGCGCCAGGTCGATGTCGAGCTGGAAGGGCGGGTGTACGATACCCGTGAGGTTGACGACGTCGACACCTGTAGTGAGGCGCGCCACGAGCCGGGCCATTCGCGTTAGATCCACGACCTCACCGTAGCTGACGTTGATGGGGCCTTTCAATCGCGCCGGGCTCGCCAAAGCTCGCAGGATGGCCTCGACGGCGTCGTCGACGTGCAAAACGTCCCACAACGTAGGCTCGGTGGCGCTGATCTGGATGGGCTGCCCCGAAAGCGCCGCGCGCGTGAAATGGTAAAGTGCGCCGCTCTTCCGCTCTCTTGAAAATAGCCCGGGCAGGCGCAGCCACCAGCAATCTTCGCAGGGGGAGGCGCGCCACACGTCTTCGGCGATGACCTTACCGACGGCATACAGGAACCGAGGCGCCAGGGGCTGGTGCTCTGGGACGGGCAACCGAGGGGCGCATCCATAGACGCTCATGGACGAGGCGTGAACCACGCGCCCTGAAAAGCCTGCGGGCAACGCGCGAGAGACCGCCAGCGCCAGCTGCACGTGCGACCGCGCCGAGTCCGCTTCGCTCGTGAAATCCTGGGCCGTCGGGGTGACGCTGCCGGCGAGGTGGACCACGTGCTGCCAGCGCCAGCCGCGTCGCAGCCCTTCCGCGCACTCGGAGTCGCGCAGATCACCGACCACGACGTCGAGACCACCCCAGCTGTCGGGATCGGGGCGGCGCACTTGCACGGCCACCCGCGCGCCGAGCGAGATCAGCCGCGGAACGAGCCGGCGCCCGAGGTATCCGCTCGCCCCGGTGACCAGAATCGGCACGCCGTGCAAGCGCGCATCAAGGCTCTGGGCCTCGCTCGACATATTTGTTCTTCCATTCCGACTCCGGCAGACACAGCTGCGCTGAGTACCGCAACATCATGAAGTCCTCTCGATAGGTGAGGGGACCGAGGGGCTCACCGAGCGCGTGCCGCATTACCACGTCGACCTCGTCGATGCCCGCCGCCAGGGTCAGCGCCACGGTGGTTGAATAGCGCGGGTTCACCTCGAACACTCGGGGGACGCCGTCTTCACCCAGAATCAGCTGCACGTTGAAGGGCCCGTCGGCTTGCAGCACGGCTTGCATGCGCGCACACAGATCGTCAATCGCCGGCACTCGGCGCGTCACGCCGACCTGAGTGATGCCGCGCTTCTCCACCGCCTCTTTGGGCACCACGGCGAGCAACTCTCCATCCAGGCCAACCACCACGCTGGTGGTGAACTCGCGCCCGAGCAGCCGCTCCTGCAACACGAACTGCGAAGCAGGCCCCGGGGCTTTGGCGAGGTAGGCCGCGAGCTCATCGCCACTGCGCACCGTCGCGACGCCACGGCTGCCACGCCCCGAGCGCGGCTTGACGATGGCCGGGAACGGAAAGTCAGCGGGCACCTCGGAGGTGAGCACCGTCAGCGCCGTAGAAAGCCCGGCGGCGGCCATCGCGCTGGCCATACGCCACTTGTCGAGCGCAAGCTCGCAAAACGCCGGAAGCGGCGCGAGCACGCGCGTCTGTCCGGCAAATTGTTCGCGCACCAGCGCGTGCACCTTGGGGATCTCCTCGTCGACCAAGGGGATCACAAAGTGTGGCTGTTCGCGCCGGATCAGGTCGGCAAAGACCTCGGCGAAGCGCGCGTCGGCCCCGAAGGGCACGAGGTAGCCGCGATCGGCGAGGTGAAACCCGTAGGAATGGCGCCCGGCGTCGGCCACCGCGATCTCGTAACGCTCGGCGCGCCGCAGCGACTTGATGATCTCGATGGTGCCCGCGCCGCCGGCCCCCGTCATCAGCACGCGCACGCGTTGGCCAGACATGCAGACTGTATAGATCAGCGCATTGTGAAGCAGAAAGCCTCGTCGCAGCTTCGGCCACTGGCCCGCTCCCACCTTCGACGACACGTCCCAAAATTGCGCTGCGAGCGCGTGCAGAGGTCAAATCCGGGGCTTCCAGTTTCGGCGCTAGTGCCGCTACCATGCTACGGGAGGGGGACAATGAGCATGATTTTGCGCAGCCTGTTGCTGGGCGGCCGTGCGCTAGCCGGCTTTGTTTCGGTGTGCATGATGGCGTGCAGTTACGAAGGCTCGACCACGACGCTCGTCACCTATCTCACGGGGGATGCGGGCCCCACAAATCCGGAAAGCACGGCGGATGCCGGCGCGAAAGAAGCCCAATGCCCGGATGGTACGACGCCGACGCGCTACGCGCTCGACGGGGACGGCGACGGCTTCGGGGACTGGTCGCGCCCCGTGCTCCGCTGCGCGACGCCGATCGACAGTTTGGCCCCGAATGACTGCAATGACGGCAATGCCGCGGCGTGGCCGGGCCTGGGCGAGTCCTGCGACAGCGTGGACAACGACTGCGACGGCGCCATCGACGAAGGCCTCGCCGCGCGGCTCTTCGCCGATCAGGACGGGGACGGACATGGTGACCCCAACCTGTGGTTCGACGGTTGTGCACGTCCGGGTTTCGTCGCCGACGCGAACGACTGCAACGACCTCGATCCCACGGTGCACGCGGACCGCGCGGAGGCGTGCGATCACAAAGACAACGACTGCGACGGCAACATCGATGACGGCGTGCTCAGCATGTATTATCGCGACGCCGACGGAGACGGCTTCGGCAATCCGGAAAATTCTCTGGAGGCCTGCGCCGCGCCGCCCGGCTTCGTGATCGAGCAGTCGGACTGCGATGACACGCGGCCCAGCGTGAGCCCGCAAGGCGTGGAAGCCTGCAACGGCCTGGATGACGACTGCGACGGCAACATCGACGGCTTTACGCGCCCGTGCGCCAACGAATGCGGCAGCGGCGAGGAGCTGTGCGTGAGCGGGCTGTTCGAGGGCTGCACGGCGCCCGCCTTGACGCGCGTCGAGCCCGGCACCGAGCGGCTCCTGGCGGCGGCCACCTCGACGCCGGAGTGCATCGTGGTGGACGGCACCCTCACGCTCGAAGACGATGTGGACCTGTCCCTGTCCGATGACCTGATCGTGCGCAACGGGGGTCGGGTGATCTTGGGAGCGCGCAGCACGATTTTGGCCGCCGGCGCGATCCTGTTCAGCGGCAACGCCGCGCTCGAAGGGACCGACGCGACAATTGAAGCCGCCTCGATCGAGCTCGGGGCGGGCAGCCGCTGGAGCTTCGAGGGCAGCCGCAACCGGCGCTACAGCGGCGGCGGCGGCAGCTATTGCACCAATCTCTCGCTGACCTCACTGGTGGGCGGCGGAGCGGGCGGAGCGCGGGGCGGGCAAGGCGGGCGCGGCGGCCGTTGCGGCGGCGAATCGACACAACCCGTCTCCGGCGCGGGAGGGCCCAATGCAGCCGACGGCAACGCGGGCTGCGACTGCCCGTGCACGGACGCGCTCGGGGCGAGCGGAGCGAGCAGCGCAGGCGACGGCGGCCTGCCGAACGCGGGCGGCGGCGGCGGCGGCGGCGGCGGGCGCGGCGGTTCGGGAGCACCCGGATTCATCGACGGCGTGTCTTTGCTCGGCGCGACGGGCGGTCTGGCGGAGCTGCCGGGCGACTTCATCAAACCGCTTCACGGCGGCGCCGGCGGCGGCGCCGCGCGCGCGAACACTTCGCTGGCGATCGCTTCGCCGATCACCGCCATGCCGATCGCCGGCGCACCGGCGCTTTCATCGTAGCGCCCCAGCAAGCGGATA
>JAYWEH010000191.1:0-45720 GCA_043780025.1 Deltaproteobacteria bacterium | reverse complement strand
AGCGCGGACGCGAAGAGCTCGCTGCGCGCAGTCGTCGAAGTCTCGAGGAACGCCGCGGCCGAAGGCGTCTCCTCGATCAGCTTCTGATGCCGGCGCTGCACGCTGCACTCGCGCTCTCCGAGTGCCCAGGCCTTGCCCGGGCCGGCGCACAACACTTGCACTTCGATGTGGCGCGAGCGTTCGAGGAAACGTTCCAGGTAGATCTTGCCGTTGCCGAAGGCTGCGGTGCCGCGCTGGGCCGCCGAAGTGGCCGCGGCCGCGAGCTCCGCCCAGCTGTTGACGCGCACCATGCCGATGCCCCCACCGCCACCCGCGGCTTTGACCAGGAGCGGCAAGCCCACGGCCTGCGCCGCGCGTTCGAGCGCCGCGAGATCGCTCGGGTCAACCTCGGTGTCCGTGCCGGGCGGGGGCTCGATGCCGAGCGATCGCGCCAGCGCACGCGCCTCCAGCTTGTCGCCAAAAGTCGCGAGAGCGCGGGTGTCCGGGCCGATGAAGGTCACGCCGAGGCCCTGGACCTGGGCGCAGAAGTCCGCGTTTTCGCTCAACAGCCCATAGCCGGGGTGCACGGCGTCGGCGCCGCTCGCGGACACCGCTGCGAGCAGCGCCGCCTTGTTCAGGTAGCTCTTGGGCAGCGGAGCCTCGCCGAGGCGGACGGCTTCGTCAGCGGATTCGACGTGCAAGGCCTTGGCGTCGGCATCCGAATAGACGGCGACGGTCCGTACGCCCAATCTCCGACAGGTTCGGATGATTCTGACGGCGACCTCTCCGCGATTGGCGATCAGTATCTTCTTGAACATGGCGTCTCGAAGGGTAGCGGGACGTTTGCGCGGCGTCCCCGATCTCAGGCCAGTGCCAGCTGGCCGCAAGCGGCGTCCACGTCGTCCCCGCGCGTCTGGCGCACGGAGCAGCTCACACGCAGTTCGGCCAACGTCTCCCGAAAGGCTTCGACCACCTTTGGGCTGGGCGCGCGAAGGTCGCTGGCGCGAATCGGGTTCATGGGGATCAGGTTCACTTTGCTGCGCAGCCCGCGCAATGTCTGCGCAAGCTTTCGAGCGTGTTCGACCTGATCGTTGACCCCGCCGATCAGGGTGTATTCGATGGTGATGCGGCGACGCTTCGGCAAGGGGTATGCTCGCAGCGCGGCCATCAACTCGTCGAGCGGCTGGCTCTCGTTCATGGGGATGATACGGCTGCGCGTCTCGCTGTCGGGGGCGTGCAAGGAGATGGCCAGCCCGACCTTGCCCGAAAAATCCGCACCGAGCTTCTTGATTCCGTTGATTAGCCCCACGCTGCTGACCGTGATGCGACGCGGGCTCATGCCGGCGCCGAGCGGGTGCGTGATCAGTCGAATCGCCTGCGCCGTCTCGGCGTAGTGGTGCAGGGGTTCGCCCATGCCCATGAAGACGACGTTGGAGATGCGCTCCCCCTCGTCGAGGTGGCGCCGGGCCACGATCAACTGGGCCACCACCTCGTGGGCGCCCAGACCACGCTTGAGGCCAGCCTGGCCACTGGCGCAGAAAACGCAGCCCATCGCGCAGCCAACCTGGGTGGAGATGCAGAGCGTGACCGGGCGGGTTTCGAGCCCCTTCAGGCGGTCGTCGTCGTCGTCGTCGTCGTCGTCGTCCGAGTGCCGCGGGATCATCACGGACTCGATGGCCAGGCCGTCAGAGAGCCGCAGGAGCAGCTTGCGCGTGCCGTCGGTCGAGCGCAGCACGCGCTCCTCGCTGAGCGGGGTGTCGATGCCAAGCTCGGGCGCCCGTGCGCGCAGTGCCTGGCTCAGGTTGGTCATTTGCGCGACGTCGAACACGCCGTGTTGGTGGATCCAACGAAAAATCTGATCGGCTCGAAACGACGGCTCGCCGAGAGCCTGCAAGGGTTCCTTCCACTGCTCCGGCAAGCGCCCGACAGGGTGCCAGGCCTTGGACCGTGGCGTGGACTCATCCGCTTTCGGCGCGGCATCCATGCCGGTCCCGGGAGCCTTGCCGGCCGGGGGCGCCAAGGGCAGACGCGCGCGAGTCACGGTGCCTCCCGCTCGAGCGCTTTGGCTTCGTTCCAGTAGCCGTCCAGCGTCGACAGGCTCAGGCCGCGTGTTGGCTTGCCTTCGGCGTCGAGGGGCCAACCCCCCTCGCGCTCGACGACCTGGCGCTCCACGTGGGTGAAGCGCTGGCAGAACCGTTCATTGGATTTCTGCAGAGCCAGAGCGGCCTCGACGCCGTGTTTACGGGCGAGATTGACCACCGCGAACAGCAGATCGCCTAGCTCCGATTCGATTTCGTTCTTGTCGCCCCGCGCACGAGCCTGATCCAGCTCGCCGAGCTCCTCTTCCACCTTGGCGCGGGAGCCCGCGGAATCTGGCCAATCGAAGCCGACGCGGCCGACGCGATCGCTGAGCCGCTGCGCGCGCTCGAGGGCGGGCAGGGAGCGCTGGACCTTGGCGAGGAGGCCGCTCGGCGCGGTTTTTTCCTGCGCCTTGATGGCTTCCCATTGCACCGCGACCTCGTCGGCGCTGTTCAGCGTGACATCCCCGAACACGTGCGGGTGCCGGCGCACGAGCTTTTCGCAGATACCCCGGACCACGTCGTCCGGCCCGAAGCCGTAGCGCGAGCGGGACAACTCCGACAGAAAGACGACTTGCAACAGCAGGTCGCCGAGCTCCTCGCGTAACGGGTCCGCCTGTGCCGTCTCGACAGCGTCGATCACCTCGCAGGCTTCTTCGAGCACGTAGCGCCTGAGCGACTCGAGGGTCTGCTCCCGATCCCAGGGGCAACCATCCGGGGCCAAAAGGCGTTGCATCAACGCGACGAGACTGGAAAAAGTCTGACCTTTCTGGTCGTCGACGGGGAGGCGATCGGGGAGGGGAAAGGCACGAGACATCGGCAATGTTCCTGAGGCCAGTGAGCGTTGACCCAGCCCGCCGTTGGCCGCCAGCGCATAGCAGCGGCAGAGCCACCTGGCAACCGGCCGGCTCGGAATGGGCCACTACTCAAACCAAGTAACGTTCTCCGGAGTCGCACAGGATGGTTACGACGTTTCCGGTGCCGAGCCGCTCGGCAATCGTGTGCGCGACATGCACGTTGGCGCCCGCGGACGGACCCACCAACAAGCCCTCCGAGCGCGCCAGGCGACGCGCCATCTTCTCGGCGGCCACGTCCGACACGGTCACGATCTCGTCGATCAGGTTTCGATCCAATATCGACGGAACGAAGCCCGCCCCCAGGCCCTGGATTGCATGAAGCCCCGGACGACCACCGCTGAGCACGGGGCTGTTCTTCGGCTCGACTGCCACAACGTGAACCTTTCCGAGGCGCTCGCGCAGACAGCGTGCAACTCCTGTGATCGTGCCGCCCGTGCCCACGCCAGCAACGAAGGCATCCACGCGACCCCCCAGCTGATCGATGATCTCATTGGCGGTGCCTTCGTAGTGGCTGATCGGATTGGCCGGATTCTCGAATTGGCTCGGCATGAAAGCCCCCGCTGTTTCGCGTACGAGCTTTTCGGCCTGACGCACGGCGGCGATCATCCCGTCAGCCGCTGGGGTCAGTGCGATCTCCGCGCCGTACGCGCGCATGATGTGGCGACGCTCGAGGCTCATGTCTTCGGGCATGACCAAGACGCAGCGGTAACCGCGCACGGCCGAGATCATCGCCAGGCTGATGCCGGTGTTGCCGCTCGTGGCTTCGACGATGGTCGCACCCGCTCGCAACAGCCCCGCCGCCTCCGCGGCCTGCACCATGAAGAGCGCGGGGCGATCCTTCACGCTGCCGGCCGGATTCAAAAATTCGGCCTTGGCCCACACAATGGCCGCCGGAATTGCTTCGATCCGCGACAGCCGTACGAGCGGCGTTCGGCCAATCAGGTCCAAGACATTGTCAGCCACCGGTGCGTTAGCACGGCTTCGCTGGTCCACTGCGGCGCGCGAAAGCGGCCGACCGTCGACACCCAACTCGTCGGTCATACAGCCAGGCTACCACTCGCCCCGAACGCGAGACAGCTCCGTGTCAGACAGTTGTTGTCGGCCATTCGGCCATCAGGGTGAAACAAGTCGTTTGATATCACGTACGCGTGGGCTCGAGCGTGCACGGTTTCAGAGTTGAAAGTGACCCTGACACCCGCGTCGCTCGCGGACTCCGGGCGAGGGCATGAACGCGAGCGCACGACCTTTGCACGAGCGTTGCCGCGTCGCCCTGGCGCGCGTCTCTCGTGCCAGAAAATGAACGCTGAGGCGACGTGACGTGCGGTGTTGTGTAGGCAAGTTCGCGCGCACGCCGCGAAAAACTATAGGCAGCCGTCACCATCATCGGGCTCTGAACGTGCTATGATTCTGATTAGAGATGTCGCGTGTACTCGCCGTCGTAGGTAATCGTCCAGACGTTTGCGGCGTTGCCGCCAAGAAGTATGCGCACTTGTTGCGCGTGGAGACCCGAGGCAAGTCACTCGGCTGGGGCATCGGGTTCTACCAGCACGGTGAAGCGCTGCTGCGTCGGCGGCCGCTCGACGATCGAGCCGTGATTGAGATCGCGGCCATGAACGATGTGGCGAGCGGGCTCGTCCTCGGGCAGATCCGCACGCCCGGCGTCGGCGCGCTGCGCACCGAAAATACGCCGCCGTTTCGCTATCGCAACTGGCTGTTCGCGCAGCGCGGGACGATCCCCGGGTTCGATCAGATCCAGGCGCCGTTGCTCGAACGTCTGCCTGAATTCTTGCGTTGCAACTTGCGCGGTGACACCGACAGCGAGGCGATGTTCTATTCGTTCCTGTCGTGTCTCGACGAAGGCATCGGCCTGGATCGCGATCGCATTTCCGCGGCGCAGATTCGGGATGCTTTGCGGGCCGCGCTGTCGCGCATGGGGCAGCTCCTGGAGAGAGCCGGCCAACCCTCGGCCGCGCTCGATTTGTTTGTCTCCGACGGCGAGCATTTGGTCAGCCTGCACGGCTCCAGTGGCATGATGTACCGTCGCTTCGAAGCTCCCGAGGAGCTCGAAGCGCTGCTGCCGGAGGGGCCGCCCGGCGCTTCGCTGCATCCGTTTCGGTGCTCCGTGTTGGCCGCCGGTTTGGAGGAGCTCCCCGAGAAGTGGTCGCGAGTGGAAGCCGGGCACTTCGTAACGCTCAATCGCACGGACCCGCCGGCGTTCGAAGCGGTCTGAGCCACCGCTCGGTCTCGATTACCGCGCTACCGAGCACGAGGTGCCGATCATGTTGCGACGCATCCAGCTCTGGCCGTGCGCAGCAATAGTGGCCGCGCTAGCCTGTGCTTCGGCACCGCCGCGGGCAGAGGCGCCGCTCGGCGCTGTCCGAGATGCGGAGGGGCCGCGGCTCTGGCCGCGTGCTGTCTCGCGAGCGAACGCCTCGGAACGAGTCCTGGTGCTCGAAAGCCCACGCGCTCACGGCGCCGCGGCGCGCGTCGTGGAAGGGTTCTTCGATGCGGTACGGCGTGAATCAGTCCGCGATCTCGACGCGCTCCTGAGTGCCGATGCTACGTTAGAGGCAGGTCCTGGCACGGTGCCTGAGCCCGTGTCCAAGGTGTGGTCGGCTCGCTTCAAGCGGCTCGACTATGCATTCCATGGCGCGAAGGCTCCGTATCGCCCGGATGATGTCGGCCTGTTCACCGCCGAAGACGTGGTGGCCCTCGGCAAGGTTCGCCGCTTCGAGCTCGTACCGGGGCCACGCGAACTCCTCGCCGTTGTCTCGACTCGGGATCGGCTGCGCGGTGCGGGCGCGCGGCACTTTGGGCGGCGCATCGAGTTTGTGCTCGCCGAGGGCCCTTCCGGCCTGGCCATTCGGCGCGTGTTCGAAGACTTTCGATTGCCTTGAGCTCACCTCTGTCGCGGGGCGCCTCGAGCCCTCCGGCTCCTGGACGGCTCACATCCCAGAAAGGATCTTGAAGCTGTCTCCGGCGGCCACGAGCACGAGCTGATTGTCCTGCACTTCGCGGTGCCAGACCTCGGCGGTGCCGTTGGGCAGCTTGTAGCTCGCGCTGTAGGTGTAAGCCACGTTCCAACCGTCGGGCTCGTTCTTCGAGATCTGGCGATAGTGCATCTCGTAACGAATGGCCCGCGCCTGGACGAACTCAGCCTGCAGATAGCCCTTCAACCCGGCGTAATCCAGGTCGTCGGTCGCGTCGACGTTGCCCCCGTCCTCGTAGTAGTTGGGGTGGGCCAGCTTGAGCAGTTTGCTGATATCGCGATGCTCGACGGCGTGCCGATATTGCTCGCAAAACTCCACGAGCCCGCGATTTTCGGCCGTATCCTCGACGTCCGTATTGGGGATCAGCTGCTGCGCGCAACCCGCGACGAGCAGCACCGAACTCAGCGATATCGAGCCCAGCAGCGTCGAGCGAAGGGACGCCGAGCCCGGGGGCGTAACGCAGCCATTCGAAAGCAGCAGATTGTTCATCGGTCGCAGTTTCCTGAGTTCATCGGCTCGTTTGCAACGCTGGCACTTCAACCCTCATTCCCGCGAAGTGCCGATTTCTAATTGGGCCCGAAGGCCGCTTCGGGTATCCGCGCAGTCGAGGGTATCGAGTCAGCCCGTGTCGAATCAGAGCCCGAGGCGGGTGCGCTGTTCTTTCACGATCTCGCGAACCAGGTCAATCTGAGTGACCGCTTCGGCCTCGGCGCGGTACCCGAGCACGAGCCGATGCCGTAGCGCGGGCCCTGCCACTGACAAGATGTCATCCACGTCTGCCACGGCATCTCCGCGCAGGACCGCGCGCGCCTTGGCGGCCAGGACCAGGGCCTGGCTGCCCCGGGGCCCGGCACCGTAACGGACGTATTGGCGTATGTTGGCGCTCGCCGCCGGGCTGTTGGGCCTCGACGCGCGCGCCAGGGCGACGGCCAAATTGATGGCCTCGTCCGTGGCGGGGATCTGCGGCACGAGCTCGCCGAACGCACGCACGTCATCCGGGGTGATGACCGTTTCGAGTGTCGGAACCTCGCTGCCGGTGGTGCGCCGCGCGATCATCCGCTCCTCGTCTTCGCTCGGATAGTCGATGTGGATCTCGAGCAAAAAACGATCCAGCTGAGCTTCCGGCAGCGGGTAGGTGCCCTCCTGCTCGATCGGGTTTCGAGTGGCGAACACCTGAAAGGGACTCGGCAAAGAGTGGGTGTCACCACCGACCGTGACGCAGCGCTCCTGCATCGCCTGCAAGAGCGCGGCCTGCGTCTTGGGCGGCGTGCGGTTGATTTCGTCCGCCAGAATCAGGTTCTTGAAGATCGGCCCCGGCATGAAGGTGAGTTGCCGGCGGACCTGCCCCGAGCGCTCCACTTCGTTCAGCACGTCCGTGCCGGTGATATCGGCGGGCAGCAGGTCCGGCGTGAATTGTACGCGTCCGAACGACAATCCAAGGCAACGCGCGATCGAAGAGACGAGTAGCGTCTTGGCCAGACCCGGCACACCCACGAGCAAGGCGTGGCCTCGCGCCAGCAGCGCGACCAGCATGTTGTCAACCACCTGGTCTTGGCCGATGACGACGCGCCCGACTTGCTGTTTTAGCCGCGTACACGCCGACGCACACGCCTCGAGTAGCTGGATGGCCCCTTCCTCGCGGGGAGCGACACTTTTTACACTCATGCCCACCTGCCTCTCGCAGCGCGAGATCGGGGCGGCGTCTTGGCTGTGAGGGGCGTGGTACCCGCCAGCCTTGAACTGTGGAGGATTGACATAGCTCGAGGGGGACTTCTAACACTGTCCCCCGCCATGCAACAGCCGAGTCTGGGTCTTCCTTCGTGACCCGAGGTACGCCTCCCGCAGCTCTGGCGCCGGCCTCTGGGCGGGGGATCTTCCGGCGCTTGTTGATGGGTTTGCTGTTCGCCGTGGTGGTCTACGGGGTGGTGGTGGGCCACTCGGGATACCGAGCGGTGCGGGAGAGTTTGAGCTCATTCGACTGGTGGGCGTTCGCGATCGCGCTCGGCCTTTCGTCGTGCAACTACGTGCTGCGCTTCGCCAAGTGGCAATACTACCTGCGCCTGCTCGGCATCGAGCACGTTCGGCGGGGCCACAGCGCGCTGATTTTCTTATCGGGCTTCGTGCTGACGGTCACGCCGGGGAAGCTCGGCGAGGTCTTCAAGAGCGCGGTGCTGGCGCGTACTCACGGTGTGCCGATGGAGCGCACCGCGCCGATCGTGCTGGCGGAGCGTCTCACCGACGTGATCGCCATCGTCGTGCTGATCGCCCTCGGCAGCCTGGGCTTCCAGGGTGGGGCTCTTTGGGCGGCCATCGGCGTGGCGCTGGTCGCGTTGGGCCTCGCTTTCGTGGTCTGGGACAAACCGGCACGAAGCCTGCTCGCGCTGCTCGATGCGCGGCCGCGGCTGCAAGCGTTTCGGCCCGCGTTCGAGCGGGCCTACCAGAGCCTCAGAGTCGTCGCCGCACCCACGGCTCTACTCTGGCCGGTGCTACTCTCGGTCGTCGGTTGGGGCCTGGAAGGGCTGTCGTTGCACCTGCTGCTCGTGGGCTTCGGCCAACACCCCTCGCTCGCCTTCAGCGTCTTCTTCTACGCCTCGGCGACGCTCGCGGGCGCGGTGATCCCGGTACCCGGGGGGCTGGGCGTGACAGAAGCCATGCTCGTCGAACAGATGGTGCGTGTGGCTCTGGTACCGCACCCCGTGGCCACCGCGGCCATGTTGCTGATCCGCGGGAGCACGTTGTGGTGGGCGGTCCTGGTGGGCTTTGTCGCCCTCGGTTGGCTCCGGCTGGTGTTTCCGAGGGAGCTCGGCCAGGAGCCGCGATCGAGCGAGACGCTCAATCGAGCTTGAGTACTGCCAAGAAGGCTTCCTGCGGCACTTCGACCCTGCCGACATTTTTCATGCGCTTCTTGCCGGCCTTTTGCTTCTCCAGCAGCTTGCGCTTGCGGCTGATGTCGCCGCCGTAACACTTGGCGGTCACGTCCTTGCGCATCGCGCGCACGGTCTCGCGGCTGATGATCTTCGTGCCCAGCGCCGCCTGGATGGCCACTTCGTACTGCTGGCGCGGCACCAGCTCCTTCAACTTCGCCGCCAGCGCCCGGCCGCGTGAGATCGCGGTCTGCCTGTGGACGATGATGCTCAGAGCATCCAGCGGCTCGCCGTTCACGAGCATGTCCAGCTTGACCAGATCGTCCCGCCGATAGCCCACGAGCTCGTAGTCGAGGCTGGCGTAGCCACGGGAGACGTTCTTCAGGCGATCGTGGAAGTCGAGCACGACTTCCGCGAGCGGTAGCTCGTAGGTGATGACGACGTGATCTTTGGTCGGGTATTCGATGCCGAGTTGTTTGCCCCGCCGCTCTTCGGACAAAGCCACTACCGGCCCCACGTAGTCGGCTGGCACGTGGACCGTCACCTTCATGATCGGCTCTTCGACGAAGTCGAGGTCTCCGAGCGCGGGCATCTTGGAGGGGTTGTCCACTCGCATGCGAGTGCCCTCTTTGTTGGTGGCGTAATACATGACGCTCGGGGCTGTCGTGATCAGCTCCTGGTTGTACTCCCGCTCCAGCCGCTCCTGGATGATCTCCATGTGCAAGAGGCCGAGGAAGCCGCAACGAAAGCCGAAGCCGAGTGCATCGGACGTGTCCGGCTCGTACTGAAACGAAGCATCGTTCAGGTGCAGCTTGGAGAGCGCGTCCCGGAGCTCCTCGTATTGCGCCGAGTCGGTCGGGAAGAAGCCCGCGAACACCATCGGCTTGACGTCTTTGAAGCCCGGCAGCGGCTCTTCGGCGGGATTGCTCGCGCTGGTGACCGTGTCGCCGATTTTCGTGTCCTCGACGCTCTTCATGTTGCCGGCGAGGAAGCCCACCTCGCCAGGGCCCAGCTCCGTGATGCGCGTCGAGTGTGGCGTAAAGCAGCCGAGCTCGGTGACCTCGTACACGCGCCCGGTGGCGAACAGTCGAATCTTTTCGCCGAGGCGCAGGGTGCCGTCGAACACTCGCACCATCACCATGGCCCCGCGATAAGTGTCGTACCAACAGTCGAAAATCAACGCGCGCAGCTTTGCATTCGGGTCGCCCTTCGGCGCGGGGATGCGCTGCACGACGGCTTCGAGCAGCTCGTCCACGCCGAGGCCGGTCTTGCCGCTGGTCAGCACCGCGCCGCTGCAATCCAGCCCGATCACCTCTTCGACCATTTTCGCCATGGCATCGACGTCCGCCGAAGGCAGATCGACCTTGTTCATGACCGGGATGATTTCGAGGTTCTTTTCCAGGGCCAGGTAGGTGTTGGCCACCGTCTGGGCCTGAACGCCCTGCGTGGCGTCCACCACGAGGAGAGCGCCTTCACAGGCCGCCAGGCTGTTGCTCACCTCGTAGGAGAAGTCGACATGGCCGGGCGTGTCGATGAGCTGCAGCTGATACGTGCGGCCATCCCTCGCCTTGTAGGGCAGGCGCACGCTCTGAGCCTTGATGGTGATGCCGCGTTCGCGCTCGATGTCCATCTTGTCGAGGAACTGAGCGCGCGACTCCCGCGCGGTGAGCGCGCCGGTTATCTCGAGAATTCGATCTGCGAGCGTGCTCTTGCCGTGATCGACGTGAGCGATAATCGAAAAGTTGCGGATGAGGCTTGGGTCGGTCGGCATCCCGAATTCATTGTGAGTGAGAGCGCGCGGGTTAGCACGACTTGCGAGCCCGGTGGACGCTTTGCTGTTGGGCGATGCTTCCCGGTGCGAAGCTTTGCTGTGGGACGGAGATGGTGATGAAGGCGCACACCCGGACGCGGATTACTTCTTACTCGGCGCGGGCGGGGGCTCCGTCTCCAGACTCATCTGGCCCGGCAACGCGTGCTCGTAGTGCTTGAGCACCAAATCGATGCCTTCGCGGATGTACACGGCGACGGGCACTTTCGTTCGCTCATGGAGCAGATGCAGCCGCTCGTTTTGCTCCGGCGTTATATAGACGGTCGTGGAAATTTTCTTCCGTGACATGTCGTGCTGCTCTGCCGAACCTGCCACTCATTACACTAGACTCCCATACATATGTTGTCAAATGTAACGCCGGCCCACGCATCTCGAATCTTTTTGTCATTTCGAAGACTTATGTACGTTGGTCGAGTCGGCCTGCCCGAAGGTGCCGAGCCGCGGAAGGGTTCGGGCTCTGGCCGCTTTGCGTCGGCGCAGCGCGGAAGAAACTCGAGTGAAGTCGTGGAAGGTCGGGCCGTTGTGGGGAAGTCGGCGTGCTAACCACGCTGCGCCGCGACGGGCGTCCTTGGGTGCCTTGTCACCATGGTTTCGAGAGTCTAGGATTGAAATGAAACAGTGTGATTGGCGGCCGGCTGTTCGTAGGGTGTTGGTCAGGCGTTGTGACGAGCGACGAACGGAGACTGGGATGAAGCGGCAGGGGCTCCGAGGGAGTTTGTTGGCCAGCACTGTATGGCTCGCGGGTGTTTTGGCATGTGGCGCCGGCTCTGGGCGCGGGGCCGATTCCGCCCATGCAATGCAGCCACGCGATACGCGTATCCTGCACGAGACGTGTGACGTCGATGACAGCGACACCGTGCGCGAGGACGTCAACGGTGACGGTAAGCCTGATCGCATGACAGCGGAAGCGGAAGACGACGGGCGCTGCCTGGCAATGGACTTCAACTTCGACGGCGCGATGGACGCCTGGGTGTACACTGACAAGGCGGGGGGCGTGCGGCGCCGTGAAAGCGACTACGATCGCGACGGACGCATCGACGAAGTCTCGCTGTATCGAGCGGGCGCGCTTGCCGAACGGCACCGGGCGACGACGCTGATCGGCAAGCTGGATACCTGGCAGTACTACGCCGGAGGGCGCGTCGAGCGGACCGAGCGCGACTCCAATGGTGATGACTACATCGATCAATGGTGGGAATACCCGACCGAGCGCGCGCACGACTGTCCGCTGATCCATTCCGATGTCGATGGGGACGGGCGGCCCGATCCCGGTGCCACCGTGGATGTATGCAAAGACCAGTACGTGCCACAGGCGCGCGATGGTGCGCGGCCCGTTGAAGATCGGAACGAAGGCATTGCCGATGTGCCCACGGAGGTGGACGCGCCCGCCGAGGCGGCTCCCGATGAAGCGTCGAATCCAGCACCATCAGGTGACAAGCCAGGGGCAAAGCCATGACGCTGCAGCAGTCTCGTCCGTCGTCCGTTGCTGCTCTGCTCGCGCTGTGGGCGAGCGTCGGCTGCGCAGGCGCGGAACATGTCGAAGTGAAGTCCGCAGCCTCCGCTCAGGGCGGGGAGGGCGACGGTGAGGCCCGCGCGGAGACCTCTTACTGCGAGTTCAAGGGGCGCAATGACCGAGAGGTGTCGGAGTCCGTTGGCACGGGAGCACTGCAACCCAGCATTCGTCGTGTCTATCGCATCATGGGCGAGGGCGATCAGCGGCGCCGGGTTCTGGTGTGCCGAGAGGTCGACACTAACCTCGACTCCGTCAAGGACTTGGTGCGGCGTTACACCGACCAGGGCGAGGCCTTCGAGGAGCAAGCCGACTCGGACTACGACGGTACGCTCGACACCTGGATCCGCTTCTCCAAGGGCCGGATCGCTCAGGTCGAGGTCGACCTGAATCGTGATGGCAAACCCGAGGAGACACGCTACTACCTGCGCGGAAAGCTGAGCCGCGTGCAGCGAGACAGCAACGCCGACGGTAAAGCGGACGTCTGGGAAATCTACTCTGCCGGGCACCTCGAACGAATGGGCGTGGACTTGGATTTCGATGGGCGCGTCGATCGCTGGAACCGCGACGAAGTCGCCGCCCGCGAGAGCGCACGAGCCGGCGAGAAGAGTGACACCGGTGACGGCGCGTCAGGCGGCGGTGCGTCGGGTGGTGGTGCCTCGAGTGGCGGTGCCTCGAGTGGCGGTGCCGCAGCGGCCGAAGACTCTGCCGAAGCGCCCTGACCGGGCGCTGGACGATACGGAACTGAGTGGCGAAAGAGCGCGTGCAGAAGGTGCTCGCTCGCGCGGGCGTGGCGTCGCGCCGTGGCGCGGAAGAGCTGGTTCGAGAGGGCCGGGTTCGCGTTGGCGGACGCGTGATCGAGGAGCAAGGGGTTCGTGTGGATCCAGAGCGGGACGAGATTGAAGTCGACGGCCGCCGCATCGAACTCGAGCCGCTCGTGTACCTGATCTTCCACAAGCCTCGCGAAGTCGTATGTACGTTACGAGATCCCCAAGGCAGAACGTCCGTGGCGGACTATCTAAAGGGCATTGGGTCACGTGTCGTGCCTGTCGGGCGATTGGACTACCAGACGAGCGGCGTGCTGCTCATGACCAACGACGGTGACTTCGCGCGCAGCTTGTTGCACCCGAGCCGGGGCGTGCGCAAGGAGTACACGGTGAAGCTGCACGGGCACGTCGATGCCCGCGGATTGGCTCGGTTCAAGGACAGCATCGAGGTGGATGGCCGCCGGACACAGCCAGCGGAGATCGTGTCGGTGCGGCACGAGGCCGACAAGACGTGGCTGTCGATCGCAATTTCAGAGGGAAAAAACCGGCAGATCCGGCGCTTGGCCGAACATGCCGGTTACCGCGTGATGCGCCTGACCCGCAGTGCGTTTGCCGGCCTGACCGCCAAGGGCCTGGAGCCGGGCCAATGGCGGCACCTGACAGCAGCCGAGCTGCGCGGCCTGCGTTCGCAGTAATTCAGCGCGGCCCATACTTTAGCGCTCGCCGTAGTTTCAGCGCTCGATCAGCGGCCGTGAACGAGGGTTCGCGGTCCGTCTTTGAACAGGACGCAGAGCTTCTGCGAATCGAGCGTTTCTTTGACGAAACCGGAGCCGAACTTCGGATGGGCGACGAACTCGCCCGGCTTGAACGTGGTGTGAATGGAGTAGGGCGTAAAATCTGCCGAGCTCCGGTCACCAACGGTGGTCTGCCATTCGCGGACGGCGCTCGGCGCGCGAACTCCAGTGGCCGCCTTGGAAGAGCCCGCCGCCTTCTTGGATGAGCTGGGGCTCGGACTCGGCGTGCCCGCCGCACCCTTGGGGGCGCGGAAATTGTGCTGCTTGTTGCAGGTGAGGCAGAGCACGCGTTTGGCGTTGCCAGCAACCATTGCCACCACGCGGTGGTTGAGTGTCATGCGACACGAGGTGCACCACGCGTCGATTTCGGATCCTGCGGAGATTGCCACTTGGATTACTTTTCCCTTGTCCCAGCTCGAAAGTCTGTCCCCGCCCGAAAGTCGTCTGCGGTCGAAGCGCGCTCCGACGCCCCGGTGCGCTCGGCACTGCTACCATCAGCACTGCTACGCTCAGCGCTACTGCGATCGGCACCGCTGGACGGCGCGGCTTCCGCTGGATGCGCGTCCTCTCGGCTCGCTGTCTTGAATCGCACCGAAGGAGCATCGCCCGTTCTGGGCGAGAAGCGCACCTGCATTGTGACATCCAATGACAGTTTGGTCAGCGCGCTCGCCAGCTCGTCGGCGACGTTCGTCCGCTCCATCACGCCCTTGAGCTCGCGCGAAACCAAGCGGTAGACATTCTGCTTGGTCTCCTCGAGTTGAACGAGCAAGTGCTGGCTCAACACATGAAACAATGCGTCCCCGGGCAGCTTCATGTCCGAAAGCAGCTGGCGCATCGGCTCAGCGGACAGATTTTTGGCGCCCGCTTCGACGAGGCGTTTCAAGATCTCGGAGAGCACGCCGTCCGTGGGCCCGCGTGACGGCCCACTGCTGGGCCTCTGGCGAGCGGTCGGCCCTTCGCTTTCCGGTGTATTTTTGCGCACGTGGGACGCTCTCTCGATCCTGGCCGTCTAGAATCCGGGCACCGACCTGGCGGCGGTTTGGGCCCGATGCACGCCCCCATCCGAGTGCGGCATGATCGACGTGTAGGCACGTGGTAGCCCGCGGACGCGCGCAGGTCAAATCCCAGTTTAGGGGTCGGCGGGGACCCGGTGTGCGGGTTCGGGGCTCCGGCGTGGAGCGACAGCGCAGTACGCCTGGCGTTCGCGAAACGCCGGGCGCCGAAACGCGCTATGACCTCGGCGTGCGAGCGTTGGACATCGAGCGCCCTTGCCCGTGCTGACGCCGAAGTGTCGGGCCAGTCTGTTGGGCGTGGCGATCGCGGTTGCTGCCCTGGACGCTCGAGCGGAGAACGCGCCCGAGCCGGCGCCGGCCAGCGCTGCGACGCCGACCTGGTGGGTGAGCGGGGCGGCGTCAATTGGGCGCGGCCTGCGCTTCAACAACCCTTACCGGTTGGCCACGCCACTCGGAGAAAGCGCTGAATCGGTCTCGCTCTCCGCGAGCTACTTGGAGCTGGCCGCGGCCGCAGTGCGCGAGCTTTCGGGTGGCTTTCGCCATGGCGTGTCGCTCAGCTGCGCGTTCGCGCTGCAAGGTATCGAGCAGCTTGGGGTGACGCCGTCGTATCTGCTCGAGCTCGAGTATTATCCTCACGCGGCTGCGCGAGCCCGAGTCGGAGTCCCCTTCGTCTTCGCGCCTGACGCGTCGGCTGGGCTGGAAGCGGCCATAGGTCAGCGTTTCGAGATCGCCTGGGGCATGGGAGTGCTGGCCGAGTTGGTGGGCAGCGTTTTCTTTGGAGCCGCCACCGAGGAAGCCGCTATCACGACGGTCCCGATGCTTTCACTGCAGCTCGGAGTGAACTTCCAACATCCGGCGGCCTTTTGAGCTTGCAACGTACCTGGAAATGGCCGGGGGTTTGTTGGAGCCTTGGGGTGCTGTTTTGTCTCGCGCCGACGCCGGGTGACATCGGTGGTTGTGGACAGGCCGCCGCTGATCTCGACCCCGGGGTGTTTTTCGCTTCCAAGCAAGCTATCGAGTGTTCTCGTTGCCGCGAGTGTGGTCTTTCCACGACGGCATGTGAGCGCGCTTGCGCCGGGGAAGCGGTGGAAGACGAGTTTCCAGACGGCTGTTTTCCGCTGGTGCATGACGGGACCGTGTGTTTGCGGGCGATGACGCAAGCTTCCTGCGAAGATCACGAAAAGGTCGTCGCAGATTTGCCGAGCGTGCCCAGCGAGTGCAATTTCTGCCCGCCTCGCTGAGGCGACTGGGTGGTCCGGTCGCTAATGCAGGGCTGTTTTCCGCATCCGTCGTGGTATATGGCGGCATGCGCTTTCTCTGCATCTCCGACATTCACGGCCACGCAGCCGCGTTGCGGCGGGTGCTCGACGACGCGGCGACGCGCGAGTTTCATCAGCTGATCGTCTGCGGCGACTCGCTATTCCCCGGCCCGGCGCCGCTCGAAACGTGGAGAATCTTGACCGAGCGCAGGGCCCTTTGCGTCCAGGGTTTGTCCGATCGCGCGTTGCACGATATTGACCCGAACAAGCTCACGGCGACGACGCCCGACGAGCAAGCGCGAATCCGGCGCCTGCGGGACGTGCGGCGCGAGGTGGGCGAGCTGATCATCGCTCGGCTGGGCAAGCTGCCGACCAGCGCTCGGCTGCCCCTGGAATCAGGCCAGGAAATTTTGGTCGTTCACGGCTCCCCCATGGACCCCACGGAGGCGTTGTCGCCCGAGATGGAGGACAACGAGCTGTCGGCGCTGCTCGGTGACAATCCGGCCGACCTGGTCGTCTGTGGCGCCAGTCACGTACCGTTCTGTCGCGAGTTGGGCGACGTTCGGATCGTGAGCGTCGGCTCCGTCGGTGAGTCGCCCGCGTCGGGGTATGCGCACGCTACGATCATCGACGCCAGCTCAGCCGGTGTCCAGATCGAGCAATTCGACGTCGAGCTCTGACAGGCAGAGTGCCGTCGCCTGGCGGACTAGAAGGCGAGTGAGTGAGTGCCTGCGGCTGCGCGCCGCGCGGCTTGCACGAAGCGACGTAGCCTGTCGGCGTCCTTGCGTCGTGGATCTCCGTCACGTTCGACGCCGCTCGCAGTATCGACTGCCCACGGTTGCACGATGCGGACGGCGGCCTCCACGTTTTCGGGTGTGAGCCCGCCGGCGAGGATCAGCGGGCGTGTTGCCGCCAGTGGAGCGACCAGCGGCCAGTCGATACAATGACCGGTGCCGCCGAGCTGAGCACCGACTTTGGCGTCCACGAGCAGCCGGTCCCCCCCAAAGTGCTCGGCGAGGGCCACGTCGCTCGCGCTGGCCACACGGATCGCCTTGAAGGCGCGGGGCCCGAGCGCCTGGACCTGCTCGGGCGACTCATCACCGTGCAGCTGGATCCGATCGATACCGAGTTCATCACACAGCGCGCGGCATTCGCCGACAGTAAGGTTGGCGACCACGGCGACGCAAATCGCCTCACCTCGAACTTGTCGCACGATCTCAGCGGCGCTTCGGCGATCGATAAATCGCTTGGATTCAGGTACGAAATTGAATCCGAGCGCGTCGACGCCCGCGGCGATCGCGCTCCAGGCGTCGTCGAGGTGGGTGATTCCGCAGACTTTGACGTACATGTCGGAAGGGCGAGCCATTCGGTTCGTATGGCTCGTGAGGGCGAAGTCTGCTCGGGCACAGGCGCGGGCGCAAGCCTCGAGCTAAGCTCACACTGTGTCGAAGACGAGCTTGGACGCCGATTTACAGGCGAGGGATACGAACGATGTGTCGGCTAGCTTGCGGGGGGTCGGGAGCTTGATCGACGCGGGCGAGTTGCTCGAAGCTCAGGTGCAGCTCGATGGCAGCGCGGGCGCGCCGCCCGAGTTGGTCGAACTGATGAAGCTCAAGCTGGCGGTCGCGGAGCGTCGCCTCGAGCCGAGCAGCGCCCTGCAGAGCGTGATCGCTTTCTTGCGCAAAGACCCGCGCCATCCCATGGCCATCGGTCTGTACCAGGAGTTCTCGCTGCAGCAATACAAGGCGGGCGACTCGTGCCCGTCGCATTCGCACCCGCCGCCCCGCTCGCGCTGAGGTTTCGCGGTCGGGTCAATCGTCGAGGGCCGCTACGGCGCCACACGCGGACGCCCAGCGCGCCAGATCTCCCCGGAGCAGGTACGGTGATTGACGGGCGCTCTGCACGTCACGGGCTCCCATCAGCAAGAGGGCCGTGCGCAGTTCGCGCTCGACGCCGCCGAGAAATTCGATCGCGTGAGCCTTGCCGCCGCGTTCCAGGGCTTGCAGCACGGGTCGGGCGATGCCCACCGCGTGCGCGCCAAGTGCTAGAGCTCGCGCGGCATCGAGGCCGGTAGCCACCCCGCCTGTGGCGATCACCGTGGCGAAGCGAGTGGGTTCGACCATGAGCAAGCTCGCCGCCGTCGGGATGCCCCAATCCCAGAACGCCTGCCCCAAGGAACGATCCGCGGGCAAGGCGCGCTCCGCCTCCACGCCGACCCAAGATGTGCCGCCTGCGCCCGAGATGTCGATGTGCCGGATGCCAGCCGCGCGCAGTCGTCGCGCCACGCTGCGCGAGAGTCCGCAGCCGGTCTCTTTGGCGATGACGGGGACGGGGAGCTCGGCGGCGAGCCGGCGCAAAGTGTCTGTGACGCCGCGAAAGTCGCGATCACCCTCGCTCTGCACGACCTCCATTGCGGGGTTCAGATGAACGCACAAGGCGTCAGCTTCGACGGCCGCGACCAGCTCTGCGACCGCCTCCGTCGTCATCTCCACTGCCTGCACACCACCGATGTTGCCGAGCAACGGGATGGAAGGGGCCACGTGGCGGACCCGATAGGTCGCGAGCGCAGCGGGGTCGCGCAGCATCGCTCGTTGACTTCCGAGTCCGAAGCCGTAGCCGCGTTCCTCGGCGATCGCGGCGAGCTCCAGATTGATCCGGCGCGCGCGTTCCGTGCCACCCGTCATGCCTGCCAGCACGATGGGCGCGCGCAGGTCTCGCCCGAACAATTTCACGCGCAGGTCGACCGCGTCGAGATCCAACTCCGGCAAACTGTCGTGAACCAGCTCGACGCATTCGAGCAAGGTCGTCTTGGCGCGGAACCCGACGTCGCCCCCAATCGCCAGGTCGAGATGGTCGTTCTTGCGTTTTGAGATTTCAGTCACTCTGACCGCCTGATTCTGCCTTGAGCCGGCTCGTGCGCCTAGAGTGTAGACCGAGGCTCGGGCCACGCTCGGCGCCAGAATTCACAATACCAGCGAGAGCAGGCGAGAAAAACCCGAGACTTCGGGGCCTGCGTTGACACCGACGAGGTCATTTCCTAGGGTCCCCGCGGCGTGTCAGCCCAACGAACGGCCCCCCAACGCTATTCTTGCGGAGCGCTCTGATGCCCGGGGCGCAGTCGCCGTTTCAACGGTTGCTCGGCGAGGTCAAGCCGCACGTCGATCTCACGCTCGCACGCGTCTGGGAAGAGGCTTACGCCGAGCATGCCGGGTTGGGCTCTGCCGTGGCGCAGCCGCTCGCCGCCGCGCGCGACCTGTGCCTGCGCGGCGGCAAACGTCTGCGCGCGGCTCTGGTCGCGCTCGGGTATCGCCTCGGTGGGGGTGGAGAGGATTGGGCGCGCGTGTTGCCCGCGTGTTGTGCGGTGGAGCTGCTGCAGGCGTATTTTTTGATCCACGACGACTGGATGGATCAAGACCGCTCGCGGCGCGGTGGCCCTGCGGTGCACGCGGCGCTCGAGGCGCAGCTCGGCTCGGCACATCTGGCGGCGAGTGGCGCGGTGCTCGCCGGCGACTATGCGCTCGGCCTGGCGACGCGTATGTTGGCGGCAGGGACCTGGCCGGCGGAGCGCATGCCTCGAGCGCTGCATCGGTTTGCCGTGATGCAGCTCGACGCGGTGGTAGGGCAGCAGCTCGACGTGCTCGGTGACGGCAGCAATTTGGATGACGTGTATCGGCTGAAGACCGGTAGCTATACCGTGTTTGGTCCGCTCGAGCTGGGGCGTGTGTTGGGCGGCGGTGCAGGGCCAGACCGCGCGCTCGAAGCCTTCGCCGCGCCGGTCGGCATCGCATTTCAATTGCGGGACGACTTGATCGGAGCGTTCTCGGACTCGGCCTCGAGCGGCAAGCCGCGCGGCAGCGATCTGCGGTCGGGCAAACGCACATTGTTGCTCCGTCTGGCGCTGCAACTCGCGAGCCCTGCCGGGCTGGCGCAGATCAGCGCTGTGGTGGGCAACGCGGCGGCCGATGAAGGGGCCTTGCGGAATGCCATCGAAGCTGTAGACGCCTCGGGCGCGCGCGCGCGCGTCGAGGAGCGCATTGCCGCTCTGACGGCGGAGGCGCGTGCGGTGCTCGGTGGCGGCGCATACGATGAGCAGAGTCGGGCCCTCCTCGAAGGCGTATTGTCGAGCTTGCTCGATCGCGTGGGTTGACGGACGTGTCTGGCGAGGTGAGTCAGGCGCGCGCGCTGGGCAAGGTCATCTTGCTCGGTGAACACGCGGTGGTTTATGGCAGCCCTGCCATCGCGCTGGCGCTCAGCGTGGGCGCGCGAGCCAGCGCCGACCGAGCGGCGCTCTCGTCGCTTTCCCTCGGCCGGCAGCGGCAGGTGATCGGAAAGAGCGCGAGCGAAGGCGAGCCGGCGGCGCGGGCTTTCGCCGAGTTGCTCGCTGTCTTGGGTGCTTCGAACGTGGCGGCCAGCGCGGAGCTGGATCTGCCCGCGGGCGCAGGATTGGGAGCGTCAGCGGCGCTCGGCGTGGCCTTGGCGCGCGCCGTTGCTGGGCTCAATGGCTGGGATCCGTCGGCGCAGACGCGCATCGCAGAGGCCGCCCTGGCGTGGGAACAAGTCTTTCATGGCAACGCCTCGGGGATCGATACGGCCGTTGCCGAACACGGGGGTTGTCTGTGGTTCACACGGCGGGATGGGCCGTCCCCGCTCGCCCCGGCGCGTCCGCTCTCGGTGATCGCCGCGCAGGTGGAGCCGGGCCAGAGCACTCGCCGCATGGTGGAGGGCGTAGCTCTGAGCCGGCAACGCGATCCCGGCCGAGTCGATGCGTGGCTCACGACGATAGCTCAGCTCACCGAGCAGGCGCGGTCGGCGATTCTCGCGGGGGACCTCGGGCAACTCGGGCAACTCATGCGCCAGAATCACGAGATCCTGGTGGACCTGGGGGTGTCGACGGCTGGGCTCAATCAGGCCGTCCAGCGCGCGCTCGATGCAGGGGCGCTCGGCGCGAAGCTCACCGGCGCGGGTGGAGGAGGCTGTGTTCTGGCTCTTGTCGATGCCGGCGGCCGCGACGCGGTCTTGGAGGCATGGAGGAGCTATCCCTGTTGGGCGGCATCCACCGGCGTGGTGTGACGTGTGGCTCGCCGGCTGAGCCCGCTCAGTGGGTGAGCCAGAGCCCAGCGTCGAACTCGGCCCAGCGCGCGAGGTCACCGGCAGGGCATGCGACGACCGGCACGTTCATGGCGCGCGCCTCGCGCACGCTCGTGGGAGCGCCTTCGAGTTTTGACGCGCTGACGAGCACGTCCGCGGCGTGGATCCAGAGCAGCGCTCGCGGCCTCGGCAGTTCGCCAGCGAAATGAACGAGTGGGAACGCCCGCCGCAGCGCTGGTTCGTCGGGCCCTCCACCCACCACGCTGATCTGCACGCCCGGCAAGTCGCTGACGGCCTCGAGCGCAGTGCGGATGCGCTTGTCCGGAATCAGCCTCGCCACCAGGACGATCAGGCGCGTGCCCTCGTCGAGCTCGAGCTGCTCGCGTGCTTCGGCGCGTGTGACCCGGAGCTCGAGATCGAGGGGGCTCGCTTCCACCCGCACATGAGGCTCGAGCCCGGGCCCCGCCGCTTCTAGCAAGGACTCCCGCAGGGCCTCGGAGACGCAGCGAAACGACACGCCTGCACGCAACCACGTCGAGACCAGATGGCGGCGCAAGGGGCCTGGCAAGCGGCGATAGATGCGTAGATCACTGCCGTGGATCACCACCTCCAGCGCTCCCGGAAATCCGCTCAGGATGGGCCAGCCGCACGGCAACAGCCAGTGAGCGATGATCCGATCGAAACGCCCCCGGCGCGCGAGCTCTCGGCGTGCTCGCAGCACAAACCACAGAGCTCCGGCGGCGCGCAGTGGATTCTGACGTAGGCGTACGAGCGCACCCGGCGAGCCGAATAGCCCGAGCCCGGCAACGCCGATCAGACGCGGGCCGACCCGGCTGGCGCAGTCGGACAGGTCTGGCGCAACGACGCTGACGTCGTGCCCTGCGCGGCTCAGCGCCTCGGCCTCCGAGGCGACGAAGTGTCCGGCCGCTTGCCCTTCAAACGTTGGGTAGGAGGTCGTCACGAGGGCGATGCGCACCCGCCGGAATTTGCCCGACAATCACTAGATTGCATAGACTTCACGCCCATGCCTCTCGAGCCCTCCGTCAAGGTTCGCGGCTCGCATCGGTTTGGCGTGCGCTTGCCGGCGTCACCCGCCTTGGTGCTGCTCAGGCAACACGCGCCCCGCCCGGTGGCGCCGTTGCTTCCGGCGCTGCCGATGAGCCGGTCGCCGGGGGTGCAGCGGGCGTTTTGGGTGGTGCTGCTCGGACTGGTGCTCTGGACGTTGACGGCTCGAACCGCGGCATATTGGCGCATGCATGGTGCCGCGACCGAGTTCGCCAACTATGCCACCTGCATGGTGGGGCCGACCGGTCCCGCGTTGCTGCGCGACCGGCCTCGCGAGTTCTGGCGTCTGGTGCGGCGGCGCCTGATCGGGTCGCCCGCCGAGCAGCGACCCTTCACGGCTTGCTCGGCGGTGCTCGAGTCCTGGCCCAAGGCGGCCCGGCGCAGCCGCGCCGAAGCCGCCCGAGCCAGCGAATTTCGCGAGTATCTGCCCGTGGCGGGCGGAACACCGAGCGTTTCGCTCGATGACCTGTCTGTGTCGGTCGACGCCGACCCGCTCGACCAGGCGCAACAAGCCGCCTGGCCTTTCGCTCGCGGCGGTTATGCAGAGCTCGTGTTGCCGGAGCGGCATGCCCCATCAGCATTGCACCCGGTAACGCTGCCGAAGCCCGAGCTCGGCCGTGGCTTGCCGCCGGGTCCACTTGGCCATGGCGCGGTGCGGAGCGTCGATGGGGGATACCTGCTGGTCGAGGGCAAAGACGTGAATGCGCGCGCCTATCGCTCGCTCGACGGGGGCAAGATCTGGACGGCGGCCGACCCCGACAGCTCTAAGGCTCGCGCGATCGCCGGGCAGTGTTCCGGGGCGGGGTCCGGCCCCAGTTTTCGGCTCGAGGCCGAGGATGAGCGCTGGCGCGTGGAGTCGTGGTCAGGCTCGGAGCTCGGTACGACCTTTCCGCTCGGCGCGCTCGACGCGCGGCTCGTGGCGTTTGCCTGTGACGCCAAGGCCGCCGTCGCCATCTTGCGCGACGATGAGGCCCGGCGGTTCGAGTTTCGGCTGTGCCCGCACCGCGCCCGTTGCGCTGATCTGCGCGTCCCCGGCGAATTTTCGCACGGGCTCAATACCGGCGTGGCTCCATCGATCGCTCGCGTGCGCGGGGCCAGCGTGATTTCACTGGCGCGGGCCGGTGTGGTGCGCGTCATCTCGTCCCGGGACGACGGCGAAAGTTGGACTCCGGCGGTGGTGGCGTTCGATCGGGACGAATACCCCGAGCTCGGTCTCACCACGACACCAACTCAGCTGCTCGGCCTGGACGGTCGCGTGTTGCTCTACGCGGGTGCCGAGCGGGCGAGCGTCACCTATCCGGTGCTGGCTTCCGACGATTTTGGCGCCAGCTGGCGCGGGCTCTAGCGTCCGGAGGGCGCCGAGGGCCGCGCGTGGATTTTGCGTGCGGTGCTGACGAAGGCGCCCGATTCGTTGCCGCATCTGGCACGACAAGGCCGGCGACTGGTCCTCTTGCAACCTGCGGGCCTGCGGCTCAGCGCGAGCAGTTGCGACGCGCTGCGCTCGTCGCCGAACTCTTCGGCGCGGGGTAACAGCACGAGCCGGGAGGCGCAGCTCGGCGCAAGCCGGAGATCGTAGGCGATGGCCAGCGCCGGTGAGAACTGACTGCTCTGCCTCAGGCTCTCCAGCGCGATCTTGGCGCGGGTCTCGAGCTCGGGCCGCCGCAACATCAAGTCGTACAGCAGATCGGCTCCGGCTTTCCCCATGTGTTGACTCATCACCACGAACGCCACCTCGGCCGCCTTGCCCTTCTGGTCGGCAGCGCGCGACACGATGAAGCGTAGGTTCGCGTCTTCTTGCGCTTCGGGCGCGATAGAGAGCAGCCGCCGCGTGGTTTCGACGGCTTCGAGCAGCGTTTCCGTCTTGCTGGCGAAGGCCAGGACCAACGCCCGCAAGACCGCCGGGTCGCGCGGGTATTGCTCGGACAGCACGCGCAGGCCGTCCGCACCTTCGGCGACCGCGGCAACCAAGGACTCGTTGGGTGCGATCTGCTTCCGCTCGGAATCGATCGTTGGCGTCCTCGAGGCGGGGGGGGCGAGGTTCGGCACGGCGTGCTCGGGCGTTGGCGGCTGTGAGCCCGCCACCTCGGTCACCGCCGCTGTGGTGCCGCCGATGGTGCTTGCCGGGGCATCCAGCGCCGCACGATGCGTCAGCGCGGCGTACAGCAGGGCGGATGCTCCGAGTGCCGTTCCCGCGCCGAGCAGCGGCCCGAACACCCAGCGACGGATCAGTCGCCGCGGACGCCACCAGCGCTGGTGCGCTGCCGCGGCGAGCGCCGCGAGCAGACCCACGAGCGGCAGCGCGATGCTGTAACCCCGATAGGCTACGCCCGGTGCGCGCCCGAGCAACCCGCCTAGGCTCGATCGCCCGAGCAGCTCGTCTCCAAAGCGCGTCACGAACGCGGCCAAGCCGTACGCGCACAACGCCGCGATCACGGGCGGCCGCACGCGCTCCAGCCAATCGACTACCTTGGCGCTGTTTGCCCAGACGTGGCGCCGCACGCGGCGGATCGCCATCACTCCGGGGAAAGCTGACATGGCAGCGAGCGCGCCGAGCAACACGAGCTCCGTCGTCGTGGGATCGACGATCGTGCCTTGCAGCGATAGCATCCCGGCGACCGCACCGATGCTGGCCGTCACCAGCATCGCGAAAGCGAAGAGCGCCCAAGAGGCCAGACGCAGGCGCGCGCCACGGCCCGCCTCCTCGGCGCTGGATGGCTCGGATAGCGGGCGCGGTGGCTGGCTCGGAGTGGCGTGTTGCTCGAGCGACGCGAGCGCCGAATACAGCTCTCGCAGGTTGGCGTAGCGCTGGTGGGGCTCCTTGGCCATCGCCCGCTGGACAATGACTTCCAGACCTTCCGAGATGGACGGCTGCAGCACGCGAGGCCGCTCGGGTTCGCGGCTCATCACCGCCAACACGGTCATCTGTGGCGTATCTTCCGCGAAGGGCGCGCGTCCGGTGGCGAGCGCGTAGAGGATCGCGCCCACGCCGTAGATGTCCGTGCGGTGATCGGTCTGACGGCCGTGAGCCTGCTCCGGAGACATGTAGCCCGGCGTGCCCATGATCACCCCGGTCTTGGTGAGCTGGCTGTCGCGATCGATGAAGCGCGAGAGACCGAAGTCGAGCACCTTCAAGTGGGGCCGTTCGGGGACTCCCGCCGAGAAGTCGCCGACGAGAAATACGTTGTGTGGCTTGAGGTCGCGGTGAATGACCCCTTGTGTGTGTGCGGCTTCGACAGCTTCGCACAGCCGCTTGCCAATGTGCGCGACGGTGCTCTGCGGCAGCGGTCCCATGCGGTCGATGTGCGTGTGCAGGTCGAGCCCGGTGAGGTGCTCGCACACCATGTATTGCCAGCCCTGCGCGGTTCGGCCGATGTCGTACGTGCCCACCACACTGGGGTGCTCGATCGACGCCGCGGTTTCCGCTTCGCGCTGGAACCGTAGCTGGAGGTCGGAGTTCATCGCGAGGTCGGCGTGCAGGACCTTGATCGCGAAACGCTTGTTCGGCAGCCGGTTGTGGCGGGCCTCGTAGATGCGGCCCATGCCGCCCTCGCCCATGATGCGGCTGACCACGTAGGTGTCGTGCAGCGTCACGCCGATCAGCGGATCCGCAGGCTCTTTCGGGAGAGGCAGACCGCTCCACGACGTCGCGGCCTCGTAGAACGTCACGTCCTCCGGGACGCCTGCGTTCATTTTGGGGTCGCTGCCCGCGCTTTCGACTTGGCTGACCAAGATGATCCGTTCCTAGGAACGGCTAACGCGGGGTTTTCTGGCTTATTAAGGGCACCGCAGGGTGCCCTTGGCCGCCCCTCCAGCTAGGGGCTGTCTAGGCCCGCGCGCCTGCGGGCTTCAGTGTAGGCCTCGCTGACACCATAGCCCACGAGGTCGCGGGCCCCGCTGTTGCTGGCGATCCAGCGCACGCGTGCATCCAGCTCTCGCGGTGGGTTGGGGCCGAGGCCTCCGACCACCCAGAGGGCCTCGAGGGCAACGCCGAGGTCACCGACGCCGAGCAAGGCCACGCGCGACGCCCAGCGCCACAATGCGTCACCGAGTTGGGCGGCCTGGGGCACCACATTGCTCGTAACGGCGGGTACGAGTGCCTGCAGCTCGGGGGTCAACATGGCGGTCACGTGCGGTCGAATGCGATTGCGCGCGGCGATCAGTCGTTGGGCGTCGACCCCCTCCGCCGGCCATGCGGGCGCAAAACACGCGAGGAAGCCCGCCACGGCGGACCACAGCTCCGCTGGGGGCAAGCGCGACATCGCGCAGGCATTGGCCTGGGCGATCTTGAGCGCGCGCAGGAGCAGGAACTCCCTGAGCGAGGCGTTTGGGTGCTCGAGCAGCGCGTGTCCAAACAAGACGTAGACCGGACCCGCAGATACGCAGATACAATCGCAACCGAGACGCTCGGAGCTTGCCACGAGCACGTCGGTCAAGCCGAACGTGGCGGCAACAGCTTGCGCTGAGGCTACCAGCTGATCGGAGGCGCGAACGGCTCCGAAGGAAATCGGGTCGACGGCGAAAGCGCGTTCGATTGCCGAGCCCGCGCCATACAGCAAACGCCGGAAGCCGGAGCTGAGCGGCGCCGGTGCGAGCAGGTCATCGAACCGCGGTTGGCCGGCGCCTGCACCGGCTCCGGGGAGGTGCAGTTCTTCGCCGCGCAACGCAGCGCGCGCCGCTCGTGCGGCTCGCGCGGTGTCGGGGTCTCCGGAAAGGCGCGTACCGAGCTCGAGCGTGTCCAAGAGCTCGATCTCCAGCCGCCCCGCGCGGATCGCGTTGCGGCCAGCGTTGACCGCGCGCTCCAGGATGATCCGCGCCGAATCGTTGTCTCCCGCGCGCCGGTAGTGGCTGACCTGCGCTTCCAGGATCTCGGCGCGTTCCGGCCAGGTGCGCCGCGCTTGTTCGAGCAAACTGGCGGCCTCGGTGTTTCCGTTCGACCTTCGCCCGACGAGCTCCACCAAGTCGAGCAGGGCCTTGCGGCGGCGTTCGTCGTTTGGAGCGCGCCCGAGCAGCTCTCGTTGTTGTTCGATGGCCGCCGCGAGCTCCCCGTGTTCGTTCAAATGGCTGACCAGGCGCTGACGCGTATCGACGTCATCAGGGTCGTCGGCGAGCAGCAGCAGGCAAACCGACCGGGCTCTTTCGGGTTCGGCGAGCTCCCGCTCGTACAGGCGCAGCAAGCCGCGTAACGCCGCGACCCGTTCTTCGCCGCCCCGCGCTGCTTCGACCACGCGGCGAAAAGCTGCTTCGGCCGCCGTCCAGTTGCCGGCAGCGAGCTCGAGCTCGGCCAGACTGGTGTACGCGCCGAGCTTGTGCGGGTCCCGTTCGAGCAACGCAGATAGCGCGCGCCGGGCCTGGTCGGTGTTGCCATTTTCGATCAGGGCAATCGCCCGCGCGAGCTCGAGGTTGGCGCGCTCGGGCGTCCACTGGTCAGTCGCATCCGGCGCTGGAGCGGGAGGGGTCGGCAGAGGCGCGATGTGGCGCAAGCGTTCGACTAGGGCGGGGGAGGGGGCTGCGAGCGCTCCGGCGGCCGCTAGCGCAGTTTCACCCCGAGCGCGTTCACCGGGCATGTTGAACCAGGCGAGCGCGGCGCGATACAGCGCATCAGCGCGACGCGCCGGGCTGCGGCTCATGCTCGCCAGCTCCTCGAGCAGCAGCGCTGCGGCGGGATCGTCGCGGCTCGATGCGAGCTCGGCGCGGAGCGAAAGCACGACGACGTTGTCCGGGCTCGCCGCCGCCGCTCGCGCGAGCTCCAGGTTCGCTCGATCGGGCTGACCGAGCCGGGCTGCGGCTTCCGCCAAACGCAAAGACAGCGTGGCGACGTCGAGTTCGTGTCCTGCACGCTCCCGGAGCTGTTCCAGAATCCGGAGCAGCTGTCGGTCGTCCCCTTCGCTCTTCGCCAGGGCGGCCGCCACGCGCAAGGCCCATAGCGGGGGCGGAGACATGCCGAGCGCGCGTGCGACAAACGGGCGTGTTTCTTCGAGTGAGCCGCGATCGATCGAGAAGCGTGTACAGGCGAACAAGTACGGCTCGGCGTGTGGCGCATCGAGCAGCTTCACGAGCGCGCGCGCCACCTCGACCAGGTCATTTTCTCGGCCGGCACCCATGGCGTCCCGCTCGAGCCAGCGCCAAGCGTGCAGCGAGGCCGGCCTCGAGGCGACGAGCGCGCGCTGGAAGCTACGGGCTCGATCCATTTCGCCGCAAGCGGTCGCCAGGCGGCTCGCACGCTCGTACAGATCGCACGCGGTGTCCACGTCGCGAGCCTCGCGAGCGAGCCGGCCGTAATTTTCCATCAACTGCCGAAGGTCTTCGCTGCTCGTCGCGAGATCCTCGAACCAGTGCCGCCCTGGCGGGCCTCCGAGCTTTTGGGCGCAACTCAGCGCCGATTGGGGTTCCGCCGCCGCCAGATACAGGTCGACGGCCTCGCTGAGCCAGCCCTGGCGGCCGTATGGCGTCGACGCCGCGGCCAAGCGTTCGCGAAAGCGTGCACGTTCGAGCGCCGACACGCCACCGAGCTTTTCGCGCAAAGCTTGCCGGGTAATGTCCAACGAGTCGAGCGCGGCTCCGGTGTCGAGCAGATGCGCCGCACGCTCAGGCTCCGTTTGCGCGCAGAACAGCGCCTCTCGCACGGAGCGAAACTCGAGCTCGAGCGCCCCGCAAGCGCTCTCGCGCTGGCGCGCCAACCAGCGGCCAACGCGCGCCCGGTCACCCCGCATGCGCGCGGCGAGTTCACCGAGTTCGTAAGCAAACGGCAGCTCAGGATCGGCTCGCACCGCCTCTTCCGCGAGCGCATCGAACTCGGCTGCGTCGAGGCTCGATCTCAACAACGCCTCGGTGAGCAGCAGCGATCGCTGTTGTGCGTCGCGCGCGTGCGCGGACAACGAACGAAACAGCGCGGCACCTTCGCCTGGAACGCTGGACAGAGCTCGAACGGCCGCTTCGCGCGCGGCGTTCGACAGCTGCGCGGCTTGATAGTGCTGGTTGGCCGCGCCCGCGTCATGGGCGCGTTCGCTCAGCACCCCCGCGACGAAATGCGCTTCAGCAATCTGGGCGGGCTGGAGCGGCAGCTCGGCCAGGAGGGAGGCAAGGCTGGTGGCATCGGCGCTCTCGACGGCACGTTCCAGGCGGAGCGCGAGTGCCCAGCCGCTGCTCGCCGCGAGCGCGTGGGTTTCGAGCTCCGCGGTGCGTTCGACGCGCGCGGCAGCGAAGCCGAGAGCCAGCTCGACCCGTTGAGGGGGTACTGCTTCCGCCTCGGTTGTAGCGGCCCAGGGTGCGCCGGCGGGTGGCGTCACCAGGGCGATGAGCGCGGCGCGTTCTTGTTCGGAAAAGGCGGGCGAACGGTCCGGGGCGGCGGAATCACCCGGCGCCGGGTGCTCTGCTGATCCGTGCAGCGCTTCGCGCATCAAGTCCAGACGCCGCGAGCGCAGGGCGCGCGCTGCCAGCGCTCGACGCTGGAGGCGTCCCGGGCTATCCCGCACGAGCTGTCGAATCGCCGCGAGGCTCGGGCCTTCCGGGTCCGAGGGCGGCGATAGCCAGAAGGAATCGAGCCAGCGCAGCGGGCGGGCCAGGCCGGGACGCGCGGCGAGGGGAGCGAGCGCTGCGGCCAATCCGGGCAAGTCGCCACGGCTCGCGGCCGCTCGTGCGTCCACGAGCGAGAGTGCCTGCAGCGGGGAACTCTGCTGATCGGGCGAGCTATCGCCGCGCAGCTTGCGCAGCTGGATGAGCGCGTCCTCGAGGCTCTCGAGCGGGCCCGAAGCGGCGAGCTGTACCTCCGGGGGCTTGCGGCTGCGCGCGAGCTTCTGCGCAATCCGGGCAAGCGCGATGCGAGCCTGGTCGGGGTCGAACAACTCAGCCGCGTCGAGCTCGTTGTCGGTCGCGGCTTCGTTCTTGTGCCGCAGCCGGGCGATCTCGCCCGCGAGATAGCGTTCGTGTGCGCGCACCGCCGCTGTCTTGGGGCTAGGGCTTTCGGCGCTCAGGTCCTTTGCTGCGAGGGCCCAGTCCGCCTGCGTCTGGGATAGCGACCGAACCTGTTCGCTGGCCCACGGCAAGGAGGGGGCCGCGCGTTGCGCCGCGAGCGCCAGCCGACGCGCTTCGACAGGGGCGCCGAGCAGCGCCTGGATCTCGCTGGCGGCGAGCAACAGCCGGGCCCTGGCAGCCGAGTCGGGGCGTCGTTTGGCCTCGCTCTCCAGCCAATCCGCCCGCTGCTGAAAGTCGAGCGTCGAACTGCGCGCCGTAATGTGCTGGCGCGCCGGGCGCTCGTTGTCGAGCGCGCTGCCGCCAGCGTCGATCTCGAGTTGGCCCGGCCTTTGGCTCCCGGGTTGCGCATCGACGGTGAGGGTGGTCTCGGAGCGGCGTTCGCTCGGCGGTAACACTGCCTCGGGAGGGAGGGGGGGCGAGTGGGTCTTTTCGGTGGGAGTCATCGCACCGTCACCCCGCAGCGGTCCCGCAGCGATTCAAATGCCGGGGACAACACGAAGCCGAGCAAGCGCCGTGCGCGCTCGCTACTCGGTCCACTCCCCGGCGTACGCGCGCCGGGCTCGCCGGAAAGCACCACGGAAACATCGCCAGCGGCGAGTGCCGCTGCTCGATCCATGCTCGCCAGTGCCGCGCGCGCGGCGGCCGAGAGCGATTGGCCGCGGGCCTGCAATGCCAGCGCTGGCGCGGGTAGCGCACGGCGAGCCTTGCGCGGCAACAGGCGCTCGAGCTGACGCGCGAAATCAGCGCGCCGCCCCGAGTGCGGAGCATCCAGCGTGGCTCCGCCGAGCGCACACGCCGCTGCCGCGAGTGCCGCCACGTCCACCTCGCCCAGTTGAGTTAGCACGGCCGCGCCGCGCCGGATCGCGTAGAGAGCGCGCACTAGCTCCTGGCGCTGCAACGGCCCGAGCGGCCCGATCGCGTGAGAGCCGACGACGATGGCGAGCGGCTGATCGGCGATGACCGTGATGCGATCGGTGGCCATCGGTGACGCGTAGAGTTCGAACTCGCCGAGCCCGAAGGCAAGAACCCAGGCCGCGACCTCCGCGCTCGAGGGGTGCCCTGCGCTTGGGGCGATGCGTTCGCGGCGCCCGAGCTGAAAGCTCTCGAGCGTTGGCCCGAGGCTACGGTTCAGATACGGCGACACCTGCGCGAGCAAATCGACGAGGTGCCCATCGTCCTGCGGATCCGTGAGCAGCTGGAGGTCTGGGGTCGCGAGCGCCACTTGGGGCAGCAGGCTGATGCGTTGCTCGAGCAGCGCGAGATCCGCACGCGCGGACCCTGCTGGGATAAAAAGGGCCAGAGCTCCCGAGCTGACCTGCGCCAATCGGAGATCGCGAGTCTGGCCAGCGATACGCGCGAGTCGCGCGATCAAGTCGGGCTGCAGCGGATTTTGCGCGAGTCTGTCGATGATGGCGTTTCGGCCCAGACCGAGCAGTTTCAGCGCCAGTCCGGACTCCAAACCCCCGCTCAGGGCCAGATCCAGCGTTTCCGCATCGTCCGGGATCAGGTTCAACAGGACTGTTGCGGCATTCCCGGCGGCGTGCGGCTGCTGGCGGCGATCCCGATGAATGACCAGGGCGAGCCGAGCTGCTTCGGCACGATGCTCGTCCGTGTCGCGCTCGAACATCAACTGTTCCAGTACGACGACCGCTTCATCCCAAGCGGCGGATTTTGCTGCGGCGCGCGCGAGTCGCTCTCGCACCGGCAAAGTGGTGAGACCTGCGCGGTGCAGGCTCGACAGCACGTCGACGGCTCGCCGCGTGTCATCGAGCTGGTTTTCGAACAGGTCGACCGCGCACAAGCCACTCGTCAGTCGATCGCTTGGCGCTGCGGTTTCTAGCATGGCCAGCCGTCCGAGCACGTCGGCGGCTTCGGCGTAACGCTGATGGGTCAAGTGTAGCTCTCCGGACAGGGCCAGCGCCCGCGCGTGTTCCGGCTCGAGCTCGAGTACGCGCACGAGAGCGTGCATACAAGTGGCGGTGTCCCCGATCTGCCGCGCCGCCCGCGCCCGCTCCCACTCGAGAGCCAGCCGTTCATCACGGTTCTCGCTGACCTCGAGACGTCGCTGAGCGAGATCGATCAGTCGCTGAGCGTCGCCTGCATCGCGCAGCAGGGCCAGCAAACGCTCCACGCTCGACTCGCGCCGGATGTCGAGCTCGACGGCACGGCTCAAGGCGATGGTTGCTGCGGTGTCGTCGTGCAGGCGTTCCGAGAACACGTCGGCCGCCTCTTCGAATAGGCGCGCCGCGTGGGTGGGCTCCAGGCTGGTGTTGCCGAGCGCGGCCGCGGCTTCGGCGAGCAGCGCGGGATCATCGCCCTGGCGAGCCGTGGCGAGCAAGCCTTCCCAGCCGGCGGGTTCGTCCGGGTATACGTCGACGTATTGCCTGAACGCCGCGGCCGCCGCCGGGGCGTCGCCGAGCGCCAGCAAGTTGTAACCTCGGAGCAGACTGGTCATGGTCGACGCTTCTGCGCCGTATAGCTCACCCAGTGCGTCGAGAGCCTGGATGCGCCGCCGTGGATCGCAGCCCGGTATTGCCGTCTCCATGTTGGTGAGCCGCACCTCAGGCGAATCGCCGGCTACGATTGGAGCACGCTCGATCTGGCACAGGTGCGCGACCAGCGCGGCGTTGGCTCGCGCAGCTTCTGCCACGCTGTCTGGAGTTAGAGACGCAAGCCAGTGCCAGGCGTCGATTTCTCGCTCGCGGTAGCCGACGCGTTGAGCGGCGCCGAGCCACTCGAGAGCCGCCGCGAGCTGCTTGCTGCTCATAGCCCAGCGGCGCGCGTTCTCCTCGAGGCTCTTCGGCAGAACCTCCGATTGGGAAATTGCGTCGAGGTATCGCCAGGTGTCGGCCAGCTCTGCGCAATCCGCGTTCAGCAAAGCGAAGCGCTCGAGTGCACCCGGATCGGTGCGAGTTCCCGAGGCGCGCCCGTAGATCAGGAGCAGCAGCCGCGCCGCGCCGAGCAATCCGTCGCCAGTATCGTCGCCGGCCGTACGCGCTACCGCGTTGAGCTCGGCGAGTTGTTGCGCGCCCGGGGCCGGCACGGGCGCCACGCGTTCGACCGCGCGCATCAAGCGCTCCGCGCCTGCGCGTGAGCGCGCATCGTCGGAGCTGACCGTCTTGCCCGCGTCGTCATTCCGGTTTAACCAGGCCACGAAGGCGCTGGCTGAGCCACTCGAGCGCCGCTCGGCGGCGGTGAAATCGCCAAGGGCGGCTTCCGCGTCCCCCGCATGCCAACTGCGGAGCCCCGCGTCGACATAGAGGGACGCCGCGAAGGCCAGCTCCGATCGCGCGGCAGCGCTCGCGCGCAGAACCGCCGCTACCTCATTCGGTGCGCCTGTTCTCTCGAGCAGTCCGGCGAGGGTCCCCGCGACGACCAGATTGGCCGGCTGCTCGCTGTGCACGGAGCGCAGTCGCTCGATGGCGGGCAGTTCCGAGTCGGCCCGGCGCAGCCGCAATGCGCTCGACCATTCGAGCAGGCCGCGCCGTCCGGCATCGGGTTCGTGGAGGGCGAGAGCGTGCAGTGCTTCAGCACTGCCCAGCGCGTTGTCCGGAGCAACATAGGCGCGGATCAGCCGAGCCGCGAAACGCCCCTCGGGGACAGCTTCGAGCAAGCCGAGGAGTTTGTCGGCTTCACCGGTATCGCTGCCAAGTACGGCGAGGCGCCACAGTTGCAGCGCCGCCCCAGCACGGTCCGCGGCTTGCTCGAGCTCGAGCGAGGCCTGTGTGGCGCGAGCGAACCAAGCCTGGTCACCGGTCGCGTGAGCCAGCCCCCTCGAGACCCGAATGCAAGTGAGCGGCGCTGCGCCGGCGGCCTCGGCCTCCGTCAACGCGCGTTGGGCGGCAGCGTTATCGAGCGCTGCACTTGCCCAGACGTGGGCGGCGAGGAGCCAGTGACGCTGACGGGCCTTGGGGTCGTCCAGCACGAGCGCCAATTGCTCCAGAGCGGACGCATACCCGCGATCATTGCGCGTGCCGCGCAAGAGGTCGAAGGCAAGCGAGCGCGGAACGGCCTGGGTCGGTTCGAGCTCGAGCGCTCGGTCTAACGCCTCCAGCGCACACAGCGGTTCGTTGCGCGCCAACCTGGATTGGCCCAGCTGGGTCCACAATGCCGCCGCCTCGTGGGGCGGCAAGGCACTCATCACTCGCGGGGCGTGCTGCTCCAGCGCGGTGTGCTGCTCTAGCGCAAATGCCTGGCGCAATAAGCCGTGGGTGACAATCGGGCTATCCGGATCCAGATCGCTCGCGCGGGTCAACGCCGCGAAGGCAGCGGCGTCTCGACCCCGGCTCTGCTCGAGACGCGCTGTCTCGAGCAGATGGTGCAGGGCACGGCTGCGCTGCCGAGCGGAGGGCGGTACCTTGGCGGTAGCATCGAGATCATTATCGAGCGCCGCCAGGATCAGATCAGTTCGAACCTGCAGCGACGCGAGTATCCACTCCGGTTGAGTTGCCCTGCGCCCGACTAGCGCTGAGAGCTCGAGCGCCCGAAAGCAGAGCTCGGGGTGCGCCGCCGCAATTTCGATCAACAACCGGTGAGCGCGCTCGTATTCTTGGTTAGCGGCCAGCGCTTCCGCGAGATCGAGCTTCAGGATACCGGCCCACGCGCCCCTGGCAGCGGCGACGCGCAGTTCGAGCGCACGCGTGTAGGCTTCACGGTTGCCCAGTCGACGCGACGCCCATTCCAGACTGAATGAGGCGATCGGATCCTCCGATCGCGCTGTCAGAGCCCCTTCTAGAGCGGCGCTGGCTTTGACATCGTCACGCTCGTGGACCAGGGCGGCCCAACCGCGCAGAATGAGCGAGCGCGCTAACTCCTCAGGGCCGTCGGCGGTCTTGCAGGAGTGGTCGAGCAACGTTGGCAGATTCTTGAACGAGCGATGCCGTTCGATCAGCACGATGAGTTGTTCGACCGGCTCCTTGAAACGGGGCAGGGCGTTCGCCGCGGCCAGATGTTCGCGGACCGCCACCGAGTCGCGCCCGGCGAGTTGTTCGACGACACCCACCTCGTGGCGAACTGCGGCTACCCGATCGGGCCGCGCCCCCTCGAGCTCTTCGCGCAACCAGACCAGGTTGTCCTCCAACAGCGCCTGGCGTGGCGCCGCTTCGGCTGGGGTAGGCGGGGGCAGTAGCGAGATGTGCATCGGTTCAGTCCCGAGTCTGCTTTGTAACGCACTTTGAGTGGCTTTTCGCGAAGTTGAAAGGGGCAGCCGCGGCACTGTCACAGGGCTGGCCGGGCGCGGAAGGGTGTCAGCTAATGTGGGTCATTTTCGCCGCTTGGAGGAGCCCTGAGGCGCGTCGACACCCCCAGGTGCGACCACGAGTGTCCCGCGAAGGCTCAGAAAGCCGAGATTACGGGCGTATATGTTCTTGGCGCGCTCGGCGGCGCCCCTGCAATCAGAGAGGCGAATGTTCAAAGTCGAATGCCTGGGCTGCCAAGCGCCCTATCAAGTCGATGAAAGGCGTGTCCCCGAGAAGGGGCTGAAGATGCGTTGCCCGAAGTGTGGCACGAGCTTCAAGGTCGAGGCGCCCGGAGGAAGCGCGGCTGCCGGTGACAGCGCTTCGGCGGCCGTGTCGGACCTGCCCGCTCCAGCACTGGCACATGCGGGCTTCGAGCCGAGCCGAGCGCCGTTGGGTCGAGGTGCAGGCAGTCCGCGTGACGCGCTCGCCCGGACGATGATCGGGGTCGCGGGCGCTGCGGGTGCGGATGCCAGCAAAGCGAAGGCGTTCCGCATGCCGCGCCCCGCCGGTTCGGAGCCTGCAGCTGGTACAGGGGTCGCCCTCGCCGAGTTATCGCATACCGACACAGTGATCGTGGCCGGAACAGAGCCGCCTTCGGAGCTCGACGCCGACATGGGCGCTGGGCTGGCGCTACGCGAGGAAGCTGAATTGCCGGCGGTGCCTAACAGAGCTGCTCGGGCGCCAGCAGGCCTTGGCGTCGCGCGCGCGCCCACTGCTCCGAGCGAGCTCGATCATTTCGATCTCGAGGCAGCACCGGAGTCCTTGGCGGACCCCAGCACGCCGCTCAGTTTGTCGGAGCTGCCTCAACCCGTCGCTGCTCCTCGTCGAGCAGCACCGACAAGAGCCCCGGTGGTCGAGCCGGAGGGTGGGCTGGCGCTGGACTACGGCGAAGACCTCCCCGCTGCCGCCTCTGCGCAGAAGGCGCGCCGCCCGCCGCCGCGCAGGGCTCGGGCTGCCGCAGAACCAATCGCCGCTCCCGCCCGCGAGAGCGCGGATCTTCCGGCGCGTCTGGAGGACCTCGATCGCTCGGCGCGCGCACCTGTCGCCGTCGAACCGCGGGTCGCCCCGAGTATGCAGCGCGCTCCCGCGCCCCGGACATCCAGCCTCGACGAGGTGGGCTTGCCCGCGGTCGTTTCGAAGGCAGCTGGCGCGCCGCTGCCTGCGCGGCGCTCCCCCGCCACCAGCACTGCCGAAGATCTGCCCAGCCCAGCGCGGGCTCCGCGCGCCATGGACGATGATCTGGATGTCGACCTGCCGGCGGTTGGCCGAGGTGCGCCTCCTCAGCGCCCACAGCGAGCGCCCGCACGCCCCGCAGACGATCTACCTGACGTGTTCGCAGCGAGAGCCCCGGTGGCGCCGGCCGCGGGTCTGCCCGACGTCGTGCGTGGCGATCTGCCCGACGTCGTGCATGGCGATCTGCCCGACGTCGTGCGTGGCGATCTGCCCGACGTCGCCTTCGGCGATCTGCCCGACGTCGCCTTCGGCGATCTGCCCGACGTCGCCTTCGGCGATCTGCCCGATGTTTTCAGCGCCGGCCTGCCCGACGTTTCGGGTACGGGTCTGCCCGAGGTGGTCGCGGCGGGTTTGCCCGAAGTCTCGGGTACGGGTCTGCCCGATGTGCTCAGCGCGGGCCTTCCCTCAGTGAGTTCGACGGGTTTGCCGGCGCTAACGGATACCGGGTTGCCCGAAGTCTCGGCGTGGGGAGCTCGAGGGTTCGGGCGCGTGGATCTCCCCACGGCGCGTGAAGCGGGTTTGCCAGTGCCAAGGGAAGCCGGTTTGCCGGTGCACAGAGAAGCGGGTTTGCCAGTGCACAGGGAAGCCGGTTTGCCGGAGGTGCGCGGTCTCGAGATGGATCTGCCGGGCGTGGGCGAGAGCTTGCCCTCACTCCGGGACGGATTCGAATTTGACGAAGCGCTGCTGCCGGTCGTCGGTGAAGTATTGCCGACGGCCAAAGGCGGTCGCGGCCTTCAGCGCCGGCTTTCGGCCGACGACGATTCGAGCTTGTCGTTTGGCCCCGACAATGGAGATCCCTTCGCGGGTGCGGGAGCCGATTTCGGTGCCCTCGACGGACTGGACGATCCCTTTGGAGAGCCTGTACCCGACTCCGGCTTGTTGCGCGATGAAGACCCTGCGAGTTCGCGCGGCGCGGGCGGCTACGGCGAGCTGGACTTCGCTGGTGACAGTGGCGGCGCGGCCCTCGAGACGGCCGACGACAGGGAGTTTCGCGCCATCCCCGAGCGCGGCAGCGCTCCGCCGGCGCGCGCCGCGGCTTCGGCCACCGTGCACAACGACGCGGGCGACGCAGAGGCCACCGGATCGACGCTCGAGCTTGGCCCCAAACGGCAACCCCACCAGCGCACGCGCCGCATGCTCGCGGTCGGTGTGGTGTGCGCGGCTGCCGTGGCCGGTGGTGCACTCGCGCTCAAGCCCGCGCTCGGCCCCTTCGGCATTCATTTCATTCTCGATCAGGTCCATCGCGGCGAGCACGAAAAGCTGCTCGGCGCGCTGATCGAGCGCGAGCGGCAGAGCACTGGACTCGATACGTTCAAAACCGCCGAAGCAATCTTGGCGGAGCTCGAAACGGCTCGCCGCACCTTGCCTCGTTTCGCGCCGCTGCAAGCTCGCTCCGCGTACGCTCACTACGCGGTGGCGCGCCGCTTCGGACCGTTGCCGGCATTGGAAGCCGCGGCCAAGGCCGCACTCGATGGCCTCGACCCCGCGTCGAGCGCGCCGGCTCACCGCCTGGCGCGCGCTGTCAGCGCGGCTCTGGATCAACCCAACGTGGGGAAGAGCGACCTCGAAGCGTTGGGCTCGGAACCCGAAGCTCGCGAAATGCTCGCCGATCTCGCGCTCAACGCGCGGGACTGGGCCGGCGCTCGCAAGCTCTGGCTCGCGCTCAGCCAGGCGGAGCCGAAGAGCGCGCGGGCGCTGTTCGGGCTGGCGCGTGCGGAGCTCGGTGCCGGCAATGGCGAGCGCGCCGCCGAGCTGTCGAGGCAGGTTCTGGCGCTGAGCCCCGATCACGTGGGCGCGGTCATCATGCGGCTCGAGGCGGAACGCGAAACGCTGAGCGCGAGCCCCAAGGCACCCGGCCAGACAAGGGAAGCGCTGCTCCAAGCTGTAAACGCGACACTGCCCAAGGCGTCTCCGGGCGAGGCGGCCCTGGCCCACGTCGTGATCGGCGAGCTACACCTCAGCCAGGGTCGCGCGTCGCCGGCTCAGCGCGCTTTCGAGGAAGCGCTCGGCATCAACCGCAATTTCCCGCGAGCGCTGCTCGGCCTCGGCGAGACTCTGCATCGCGCGAGCCGTCATGGTGAGGCGCTGGCCCGCTTCGAGGCCGCTGACAAGGCCGAACCCAATACGCTCGCGGCTCAACTCGGCATGGCGAAAAGCCAGCTTCACTTGCAACACTTGCCCGAAGCCAAGGCCGTGCTCACCAAGCTCGAAGCCAAATACAAGGCGCATGCGGAGCGCATCTACTGGCTCGCGCGGGTCGAGCAGGCCATGGGCGCGCACGAAGCGGCGCTCGGGTCCTATCGGGCGTCCATCGAATCCGCAAAGGGCCGCCCCGACAGCCTGGATGCTTATCTGGCGTTGGCCAAGCTGCAAGCCGAGCTCGGCCAGCTCGCGGTGGCGCAGCAGACCCTGACGGAGGCACGCGAGAAGCTCCCGCCGAGCGGTGCGCTGCACAAGGCGTTCGGCGAAATCGCTATGAATCGCACCGAATACGCGGTTGCTCACGAGCATTTTCAAAAGGCTCTCGCACTCGATTCCGGCGACACCCGCGCGCGCTTCCTCGGCGCGGTGGCGCTGGCGCGGCTCGGACGTTTTGACGCAGCGTTGGCCGCATTTCAGACCGTCAGCGAAACCGACAAAGATTTTCCTGGCCTGGCCGTCGAGCGAGGGCGCCTGTTCGAGGACTCGGGCCGCATCGCTGAAGCCCTCGCGGAATACGAGCTCGCTCTCGTGGCCACACCCGAAGATGCGGACCTCCAGATCCGCGTGGGCTGCAGCCGCGTGGTGGCGGGCAAGGGGCGCGACGCCGTCGACATGCTCGAGAAGGTCACCAAGGCTCGTCCGCGTTCTGCCGAGCTGTCCTACTGCCTCGGGCGCGCGTTTTTTGAGGATGATCGCTACATAGACGCGATTTTGCGCCTCGAGCGAGCTGTCAGTCTCGACCCGACTCGCGCCATGTACCATCTCTACGTCGGCTGGGTCGCAAACGAGGTAGGCCGACACGGGGACGCCGAGACCTCGCTCAAACACGCGCTCGAGCTCGACAAGGGCCTGGCTGATGCCTATTGGCAGCGTGGTCGCCTACTACTGAAGCAAGGCGCGGTGAAGGACGCCGTGCGTGACCTGGAGCGTGCGCTCGAGCTCAAACCAACTCGCGGAGAAGCCCGCGCGGATCTCGCCGTCGCCTATTCGGATTTGGGCAGCACGGGCAAAGCGATACAGGCCTGGGAGGACGCGCTAGCGCGCGATCCAGACAATGCCACGTGGCACTTTCGCTACGGGAAATTGCTCAGCGCCATAGGCAAAGGCGCGGAAGCAGCAGCGCATTTGAGGCGTGCGATCGATATCGGCGGCGCGCCCGAAGTCGCGCCGCCGGGGCGCCGCAAGGTCCCGCCCTGGCTCTGGCAGGCACACTATATTTTGGCGCGAGAGCTCGGCTCGGTGTCCGCGAGCGCTGCTCACTGGCAAGCCTACTTGCGTCTATCCCCCAAGGACGATCCGTATCGCCGAGAAGCGGAAGGGGCGCTCGTGGCTCTGGGGCAACCCTGGGACCCTCACTGATCGCATGAGCTCTCGCCGCGAATGCGTTCGAGCTCGGAAATTCCAAGCGACAACGTCTCGCCGCACGGCCCTGTGAGCTTCATGCGGGCCAGTTCATCTGCGCGCGTCTTGCCACTGTTCAGCACCACTACCGGTTTGCCGAGCGAGAAAGCGCGCCGCACGAAGCGGTAACCTGAAAAGACCATCAAGGAGCTGCCCACCACCAACACGGCGTCGGCCTCGTCGAGAGCCCGATACGCTCGGGCGGCACGATCGGGTGGCACCGTCTCTCCAAAAAAGACCACATCGGGCTTGAGGGTGCCGCCGCATGCGCCACACGCCGGGACCCGCAAAGCGTAGTCTGCTCGAGCCGGTTCGGCGTCGCCGTCCGGCGCCGAGCGAGCCGCCGCAGATGGCTGCAAATCGGGATTGTCACGCAGTAGCAGCGCTTGTAGGTCCGCTCGAGTCATGCGCTTGGGGCAGCTGAGGCAGCTCACCCAGGCGAGCTCCCCATGAAGCTCGAGGACATTGCGGCTCCCGGCCTTCCGGTGCAGACCATCCACGTTCTGCGTCACGAGCAGGTGTTGCAACCCGAGATCTTCGAGACGCGCCAGCGCCTGGTGCGCGCGGTTGGGTTGCGCTTTTTGCATGCGCTCGAAGCCAATGGCGCTGCGCGCCCAATAACGCTGTCGGGCAGCTTCGTTCCCCAAGAAATCTTGGTACTCGAGCGGTTTGCCGTGCATGAAGTGGCCCGCTTCATCGCGGTAGGCAGGAATGCCGGATTCGGTGCTGCAGCCGGCCCCCGTGAGCACGAACCAGCGCCGCCAGCGGTGAAGCTCGCCGCCGAGCGCGACCCCATCACGGGCCCGTGCTTCGTTCTGCTCGTCCGAGGCGCCGGGCAGAGCCGCTTCGCGAGAGACGTCTCGAGCGCTCATGCCGGCAGGCGATACTTCAAGTCGCCGAGTAGGACGAGAGCCTGCTCAGCCGTGATCGTGTCCAGATCCACCCGCGCCAGTGCTTCCAAGATCTGTCGCTCGGCGGGATTGGACATGGCGGCCACGAATAGACTGAGTTGCCCGGTGCTGGGCTCGCGCACACGCCCCTTCGGACCACGGCTGGGCGTCGATTCAAAGCTGGCGAGCAACTCGGTGGCGCGCGCCAACACGGGCGCGGGCAAGCCAGCGAGCTTCGCGACCGCGATGCCATAGCTCTGGCTGGCGGGGCCGCGCACCAGCCGGTGCAGGAACACGATGTCGCCGTCGAGTTCGCGCGCGCTCACGCTGTGGTTCTCGACATGTGGACTTTCGTCGAGCGCGGTGAGCTCGTGGTAATGGGTCGCGAACAACGCGCGGCAACGCACCACCTTGGCGAGATATTCCGCCACCGCCCAGGCGATGGACAGGCCGTCGAAGGTGCTGGTGCCCCGCCCGATCTCGTCAAGGATCACGAGTGAACGCGGTGTGGCCGAGCTCAGGATCTGTGCGGTCTCGCGCATCTCGACCATGAACGTACTCTCGCCACGAGCCAGGTCGTCGCTGGCGCCAACCCGGGAAAGCACCCGATCGACCAATCCGACGCGGGCTCGCTTGGCGGGCACGTAGCTGCCCATCTGCGCGAGAATGACGATCAGCGCTGTCTGGCGCAAGAGCGTGCTCTTGCCCGCCATGTTCGGTCCGGTCACCATCCACAGGCGCTTGCCGCGGCCTTCCAGCTCCACGTCGTTGGGGACGAAACGGCCTGCAGCTGCCCAGCGTTCCACCACGGGGTGGCGACCTGCTTCGACTTCCAATCGATCACCGTCATCCACTTCCGGGCGCACGTAATCGTGGCGATGCGCGACCTCCGCCAGCGCGGACGCGACGTCCCAGGCGGCGATGCGCGCCGCGAGCGTCACCAGCCGTTGGCTGGTCGATTTGACGCGGTTCATCAGCGCCTCGAACAGGCTGCGCTCGCGCACACGGTGGTCTTCCTCTGCGCGTTCGATGCGCTCGGCGAGTTCGTCCAACTCGGGCAGGGTGTAGCGTTCCCCGCTGGCGACGGTCTGCTTGCGCCGCCAGCCCTCGGGGACGCGGCGCAAATGGGACCGACCTACCTCGACGTACCAGCCGAAAACTCGGGTAAACCGGACCTTCAATGTTGCAATGTCGGAGGTCGTGCGGAGGCGCTGCTCGAGCTCGACCATGTGTTCGGCTCCGCTCTGGCACAATGAGCGCAGCTCATCGAGCTCGCCGTCGTAGCCGGCGCGGAAAATCGCGTCCTCCTTGGCCACCGCCGGAGGGCCGTCGACCAGCGCGCGCACGAGCTCGCTTCGCAGCTCCGGGGCGGTATCGAGCGGCCCGATGGCATCGAACCGCTCTCGAAGTGCGGCATCCTCGACGGAGGACAAGAGCTGAGCGGTCGCGTCGGCAGCGAGCAGTCCGTCGCGCAATCGCCCGAGATCTTTCGGCGAGGCCTCACCGAAGCTCGCCCGTACGCTCAGGCGCTCGATGTCCGAGACTTGGCCGAGCTCGCGCCGCGCGGCATCGCGCAAGCCCGAATGCACGACGAACGCCTCGACCATGTCGAGACGACGGCGGATCTGCGCCACGTCGCAGAGCGGCGACAAGAGCCGCCGCCGGAGTAGTCGAGAGCCACCGGCGCTGAGCGTGAGATCGATGGCACCGAGCAAGGTGAGCCGAGCGTCTCCCGACGCCGACTTGACCAGCTCCAGGTGCGCTTGCGCGACCGGATCGATCAGCAAGCCGTCCTGCGGCTCGAGGCGCGTGACGCGCAGCGCGGGGAGCTGCGAGCCCGGGTTACACGCTCGCGCAAAGCGCAAGTTGCGCGCTGCCGCGAGGCGCGCCACCAAGTTCTCGGAGGAGCTCAGCGCATCCGGCGGAAGCCACTCTTCGAGTTGATCGGCACCGAGCGCGTCGTCCAGCTTGACCAGCGCGCGTGGAACCGCCTTCTGGACAGCGCTGATCACTGCCGCCATTGCTTCGTCGCCGCCCTCGCCCCCGATCAGGATCTCACGGGCGCGGGCGCGGCTCAGCTCCCCGAGCGCCGCCGCCGCGTCGCTGACGCGCCCGAGGCTCAGCTCACCTGTCGACAGGTCGAAGAGTGACACGCCTACCTCGCTCGGGCCGAGTTCGAGCGCTGCGAGCCAGTTGTTCTCACGCGTCTCGAGGTGATCATCGTGAGTAACTGTACCCGGCGTGATCACTCGCACGACGGCGCGTGGCACGATGCCCTTGGTCAGTTTCGGATCTGCCATCTGTTCGCAGATCGCGACCTTGTAGCCGAGCGCCAGCAACCGTCCGATGTAGCCGTGCGCGGCGTGGTGAGGCACCCCGGCCATGGGCACTTCGTCGGGTTTGCCCTTGTTGCGGCTCGTGAGCGTCAGATCGAGAACGCGCGAGCAGGTCCCTGCGTCGTCCCCGAACATTTCGTAGAAATCCCCCAGCCGGAAGAAGACGATTGCGTCGGGGTGCGCGAGTTTAGCCTCGGCGTGTTGCTGCATGACCGGGGTCTTGCTCGCCGCCATGGCCAATCTCCCGCTGCTCAGAAAATCGACGCGCCGGTCGTCAAGGTGCGTGGCGATACCAAAGTGATGCCGGCGGCGCTGCCATCCGTCACCAGGATGCGCTCAATCTCCGGCACGAGCGTGAGGCCGCGCGGAGTCGAACGCACACGTTCCGAGTTCACCAGCGAGAGGCCTGCCGGCGCGAATCCCCCGCCGAGCTGCCAGCGGAAGCGCATCCCCCGCGCACTTTGTGTGCGCCCGCGATAGATGGCGAAGCGGCTGGTCAGGTTCTGAAATACGCATTCTGACCCGGGCTCGCCGGGCACGACCCCTCCCGCGGCACCGTCATCCACCACGCAGGCGAACGCTGCATCCGCTGGAGCCACGCCGATGGGGGGCCGACCGCGCTCGTCGAGCGGGCAGTTTTCGGAACAAGAGATCTCGAATACGCGCGAGTTGAGCCGGCGTCGAGCGGGCGAACAATCCGCCACACAGCGCCCGCTGTCCGGATCCGCGGCGATGTGATTTCGAACCCCGCTTCCCGATCCGTCCACGACCCATTGGTGGCCAGCGCGCACCACAAACGGTGCCGGCTCGGGGAAACAACACCCCACGAACTCGAGCAATAAACGCCGTCGCGTCTCGGAAATCCGTTCAAATACGCGCGGTTCGACGAGTAACCGATCTTCGCTCGCCTCGACGACGCGCAAGTCTCGGCGCAAAGTGGGCACTGCTGGCGAACCGAAGAAGTCCTCACACAGGCGGCGCCCGCTTTGCCGCGCGCTGCCCGCGGCATCGCTCTCGAACAGCTCCGTCCCGCAGCTCGCTCCGGCTCCCGACCAATAGGCGTCCGCCGGGCCCAGCAACTCCCCAATCAGTTGCGCGTAGTCGGCGTGGCGCAGGGCGAAACCCTGCTCGGCCGTGTTCCCGGTCACGCCGAGGTCGCGGCCCACGCCGATTGTCACGTCCACGTCCTGAACGCCGCCGCTACAGAACGACGCATTCAGGCCCTCGTCGATCACGCCGAGTCCGGTATTGGGATCGACGTAGAAGCGCGCGGGGGAGGGGGCGCGCACCGCGCCTTCGTAGGTGGCCAGGAACTCTTCTGGCGCAAACGCGCGAGGCTCTTCAAACGATAAGAGCAAGCTGCTGCGGTCCGCCACCCCGGGGTCGAGCTCCAGGCGATTGCTCGAGGCGTTCGTATCGTAAATCAATGGCCCGATGAAGAGCTGCTCGGACGAGAAAGGATCCGCGTCATGGCGCGCGCCCAGCATCTTCGGTTGGTCTCGGCCGTCATCGCTCTGATCGGTGGCCGCCGATCGGCCCGTTTGGAGCGTGAGAGTCGGAAAAGCGATCAAGCTCGCGGACGGTTGCCCGAGCGAGTTGCTGAAGAAGCCGCGGCTGCGGCTGCGGTGCGGCGTCACCACGTTGCAGCTCAGCTCGCCAGTGACGGTTTGCGTGTTGCCGAGCAGAAAACCGTTCGGCGCGAGTGCTGGGTCGTCGTTCCGGCACCCGAACAGATTCTCCTGCTCGGGATCGGGGTTGATGCTGATCGGGCGGCGGCACGCTGCGTCCAGATCCTCGACATCGATAACCAGCATCTGCCCGGTGTGCAGCGCCGCGAAGGCGAATGTGCCGCGCAGCTGGGTCGGGCGCGCTCCCGAACGGAAGTTGTCATCCGGGCGATACCGGGCCCCTGGATCTTGTTCGGGCAGCCTCGGATCGGGATCGCAAAATACGCCTTCGACGCGCGGTCCGGCGGCGGTTCCACCGTCTTCCGTGACGTCTTGATACACGAACTCCACATCCGCCACGTTGCGCGCCGGGGTGATCCGATCAGGCAACTCATCGGGGTTGAACTCGGCTCGAGGCCGAACGATGGGCGTCCGTTCGCTGGAGTTGGGGCTGACATCGAACGCCATCAAGCTACCGGCCGTGTCCGTGCCCGAGTCGTCGACCGCGTAGACGAAGCGCTTGCCTTGCGCGGTGAGTGGGCTGACGGCGAGGCGGCGCGTAGTGATTTGCGCCGTGGGATCGCTGAAGGAGAGTGGGCGGAGCGCGGGCATGTCAGTCACCGCGCACGGATCGTTTACGTCGAGGACATGGACTTTGGGTACATCGCTATCGGCCACGAATAGTCGACCGTCG
>JAYWEH010000190.1:0-12391 GCA_043780025.1 Deltaproteobacteria bacterium | reverse complement strand
CCTCGCTCAAGATCTCGTCGCGGTGCAGGTTGACGAGCGCCGTCTCCGCGGTGGGCACCAGAAAGCGCGGCTCTTCGCCCTCTGCCGGCTCGAGGTTGAACACGTCTCCTGCAAACTTCGGAAATTGCCCGGCGGTGTAGCCGCACGCAGGTAACAGCAGGTGAGGTGGGAGCACGAATTCGTAACCGGCCGCCAAGTGCCGTTCTACGAAGAAATTGAGCAATGCCCACTCGATGCGAGCGCCTTGCCCGCGATACACCCAAAAGCCACTGCCCCCCAGCTTGACGCCCCGCGCATAGTCGATCCAGCCGAGCCCGCCGAGCAGCGCGACATGGTCCTTCGGCTCGAAGTCGAAGCTGGGCTTCTTGCCCCAGGTGTCGATGACGTGGTTGTTCTCCTTGCCGCCCGCGAGCACGTCGTCGTCAGGCAGGTTCGGCAGCACCGCCATCTGATCGAAGATCTTTCGTTCCAGCTCGGCGAGGCCGGCTTCCAGGCGTTTGATCTCCTCGCCCAGCTCCTTCATCTCGGCGAAAACCGGCTGAACGTCGGCGCCGGCCTTCTTGAGTGCAGGCACGCTGGCGGAGACCTCATTGCGCCGAGTGCGCTTGACCTCGAGAGCGCTCTGGCTGCGCTTGCGCGCTTCGTCGCTGGCTAACAGCTCGGAGAAGTCGACGCTGTCGAGGCGCTTGAGCAGCGCTTGCCGCACGTGTTCCGGTTGTTCGCGAATCAATTTGATGTCGAGCATTCAGCCTTCTCCAGGGCGCCTACATTGCTCGATTCGCACGATGCGAGCAACCGTGCAGCAGGGCCGTTCCGATTCAGCGGCCGCGTTCGAACAGCGTCAGGGTGGCGCGTGCGCGATCGCGGTCCGCCGGGCTCAGGTGTTCGTTGCTCAGCAAAGTCCCGAGTACGCGTTTGCACAGCTCGTCAGCCCGAACATCGACGGATTCCTCGGTCGCGGGCGATGCCACGAGCGCATCGTAGATCGAAGTGATGAGGAGGCTTTGAGTAGCGGGAGCCGGATCGACCGCGAGCTCGCAGAGCTCAGCACGCACTTCACGGCGATCGCGGGCGTAAGCGAGCGATCGCAGCGCGGTCCGGCCGAGGCTGCCACCGTGGGGTAGCGCCGCGAGCAGGCTCTTGGCGCTCTCGCGTTGCGCCAGGCGAGCCTCGTCCAGGTCCCCTCCGGTGGACGCGCGCACCCACACGGGATCGCCGCCATATGCGGGCGGCCACGCCTCCTCTCGGGTCAAATCGATAGGCGGGGGCCGAACCTCCCCGGAAGCCGGGGCCGCGGTGCCCTGTTTCGCACACTGGCACGCCAACCCGAGCGCCAAGAGCCAGACGCTGCCGAGCGAGGGGGCCGCGCCCGGGAGGTACCGGTGCGAAACCGAACGGCAACATTGAAGGCGTCGGCGCGGCAAGAACATTCAGCAACCCCAAATTTATCCAGCAGCGATGGCAAGATCCGCGAGCCGCTGGGGCGCGCGCGACCGCCGAAAATGTTCAGGCTCAAGGGGCTCCCGGGACTGACCGTACTCGCACACGCCGACATCCCACTTGGGATAGGCTGCGAGGTTCTCATGAGTCATCGGAAAAACGCAGGCGGGGTGGGGATGCCCCCGGACGAAGGCACGTGGAAAAATTCGGGGGCTGCGAGCGACTGGGAAGCAGACACCGACGTGATGCCGCCGGAGTATTGTCGCCAGTTGCTCAAGATCTCGCGCCAGCTCAAGCCGCCCGAGTGAGCCGGCCCGTTCCTGACTAGAAGCTGACCGAGACGGTCTGCTTCGAGCCGGGGGCCGCCTCCACGGTTTTCGGTTTGCGTTCGGCGCCATGGATGAAAATCACCCGGTGCGTACCGGGCTCGACCTGGATGTCCCGAAGTGGCGTCGTGCCGAGCGGCTTGCCGTCGAGCAGCACGTTCGACGGCGGCGTCGAGGTGAGATTCAGGCTGGCTTTGGCGTCGGCCGGCGGAGCTTCCTCCTCTGGTTCGCTGGGCGCCTCTGCGGCCGTCGGCTGCCCCTCGGGGCGCGGCGCCGCAGAGCCGGCAGAGGCAGATGCAGAGCCCGGCGTGGACGAGCGCCGGCGCACGGGGTCCTCTTGTTGTTGAGCCCGCTCGGTCAGCACGATTTCGATCGTCCTTTCCGCTTGCCCGTCTTCGAAGGTGATCGGCAGCTCGAACGTGGCGAAGCCCTTACGGCGAGCGATCAAGACGTGCGGCTTGTCCGTCTCGACCTCGAGCCGGACGGGTAGCGCCGGCAAGACGCGACGCGAATCACCGACGCGCAGGGTCACCTCCGCGTCTTCCGAGTTGGTGCCCGCGCGAATTGTCGCGAGGCCCTTGGTGACCTTGAGCTTGACGGGGCCAATCGGCGTCATGCGATCGGGATCGACCATGATGCGCTGCTGGAACACTTCGTAGCGCGGACCACCGGCTACCTGAACGACGTGTTCGCCCGGCTCCATTTCTCGCAGCTCTTGCGGCAATGGCCCAAACTCGTTGCCGTCCACCAGTAACGTGAGACCGCTGCCTTCGCCGAACACCTTGATACCGGTGCCCGCGCGGATCAGCTGCACGTTGTGGACAGCCGTCTGATCGCCGACGATCGCGACGGCGCTCTTGGCGGTTGCCTGGTAACCGGCGGCCCTGACCTCGACGTAGTGCGTACCAGCCTTCAGGTTCGGAATTTCGCAGGGCGATTCGCGGCAGCGCACCTTGTTGTCGACGACAACTTCGACCGCCGCAGGCGCCTTGTTGCCGATACCGCCCGCGACAGTGACGGTGAGGGAGCCCTTCTTGGGCAGCACCATCCAGATGAGCAATGCCACGAGCACCGCACCAGCCAGCGCGAACACGTAGGGTAAACGCTGATTGGGCGCGGATTGCGCCGGCAGCACGAAGCTCGCGTCTTGAACTGGGGGCGCGGTGGTTCGCGTGGCGAAGGGGTTGCCTGGCGGCAGCATCCCGGGCGGCATGATCGCCCCTGGCGGCCGCGACATGGGCGGCGGAGGGCGACCGCTCAACCCGCCGGGTACGGGCTGCAGCAAGCTCTGCGCGGCGGCCTGCGTGTCTTTGTCGTAGATGGTTGTCTTGTCGTCGTCGTCATCCCAGCCCACTTCGGGGGCTGCGCCCGCGGCGGCTGGCGCAGCCGCAGCAGCCAACGCATCGGGCAGGGCCGCGCCCGGCGGGGACGACGGGACCACGGAAATGCGCGGATTGGTCGTCAGTGACGGAGCGGTGGTTGCCCAGGAGTCCAACCCCAGGCCGCCGGTCGCGGTCTTCAGCTCCTCGGGTGAGCTTTCGGGGGGTGAGCCCGGGTTCGTGTCTTCTCCGCGGTCTTCTTCATCGGGCCGAGCCGCCGCAGGCAGCGGTACGCTCGCCGGCGTGACGGGGGTAATTTCGGAGCTGCTGAGGGAGGTGCTGCTCGGTCCGCTCAGCGTGCCGCCAAGGGTTGAGGCGCCGCCAAGGGTTGAGGCGCCGCCCAAGGCAGAGCCAATCAACACGCCCCCACTAGGCCTGGACGGGGGTGGTAGTGGTGGGGCTCCACCCGAACGCTTGGGCCTCTGAGAGGGCGGGGGCGGTGGGACGCTGCGGGAACTGCCGAAGCTCGGCCCGGCCAAACCACCCGGCAGCGGCGGAACATGGCTGGGCAGCGACGAAACGCTGTAACCAGGGACGGGCGGCAACGGACTCGACGGGGCGTCGGCCTCACCTTCATCGGGGGCCTGCAATCCCATCAACGTCTTCTTCGTCTCGGTGATCGGTTTGCCGTCCAGCGTCTGAGGCTTCAAGTCGTTGAAAACGTCAAGGTCGGATTCGCCCTTGTCGGTGCTCATGAGCCTCTTTCTCCCGTCCTGCGGCTTGAGATCATAGGGCAGACGCCCGAAGCTAGCAGCCGCCCGAGCTGACTATTAGCCCATAATAGGAAGGGCAAGAACAAATTGACAGATCGTTCTCTTCAGACGGCAAGTTTTCAAGAGGCTGTTTCAAGGCTTCTGAAGCGGCTTTTCCGCGATCGCGGTGGTCGGCGCCGGCTCATGGTTGGTGCGGCTGCCAGACTGCGGGAGAAACGATCGGCGTCTCCGGAAAGAGCGGGCGCAATGCCCGCCAATCCCGGCGCACGAAGTGGAGCGCCGGCTGCCCGGTGGCGGCCAAAGCGACCCGATCCAGCGCATTTCCATGCAGATCCGTAGCCCCGTCGAGGGCCGAGAACCGCGGCAACTCCGTGTGCATCACGGCTGTACAGCCCGCTCGGGCCAACACCTCGGCGAGCAAGGGCCCATCCCGCGCAGCATCGGGTTCGCTCGTGACTTGCGCGTACGCGATCACGTGACGATCGACGAGGCCCCAGGCGGCGCTGCCAGCGCTGCCAGCGGCGTGCGCAACCTCCGCGGTGGCCTGTTCGCTGCGGGCGAAACGAGCGCCGTTTTCGTCCACCCAGAGCGCTCGGTCGGCAGCGGCGAAGTCGGCGCTTGGCGCCGCGATGCTGAAAACGGTTCCAGGCGGAGGACGAGCCGCTTCCGCAGTGTGTACGCCGAGCCATTTTAGATCGAGCTCGATCAAACGCACGCGTGTCCCGGGCCGCCCCGGATCGGGCGCGAGCTCGGCGCTGGCGATGGCGTGTGGAAATGCCCGGTCGGAACTGCTGCCCAGGCTCCAGGGCGCACCGAGCTCTGGCTCCGGCAGCACGCGCCGTTCGGTCAGGTAGAAGAAGTCACGCGTCTGCCGCTGCACGTAACGGGGGAAATGCATCAATTGCATGTTCCGGAACAAGCGACGCGCGCGAAACCGGTAGCCGGGCAGATCCGGTACGGGCCCCTCCGCCTTCCAGCGCGTGGCCAGCTCCTCGCGCGCGAGCGGGGGTTCGCTCGCCGGCACTACCGAGTAAAATTCGAAACCGGTATGGCCGGAGTTCATGTCGAGGTGGATGCCGTACTCACAACGCGCGAGCAGCAAGGCCTGGCCGAGGGCGACGTGGTCGGCACGTGAACCGTAGAAATAGGCGAGGAACCCTTCGCGCGTGGCGCAAAGCGCCGAGCGCACGGTGCGGGTCGTGTCTTTCCAGCCGATTGGCACTCCGCCCCACCACTGGCGCTCGTACGGATTGAACACCCCTTGGCTCACCAGCGGCGTGAGGTTTTGGCGAAACGAGTCGATCTCCGCTGGAATGGCTGTCGAAGTCGGCCACGTGCCGAAGCCCACCGAGCCGTCTTCGAAGCGCGCAACCGTCGCCGCGAAAGGGCGTGGCGGTACATAGAGTTTGCCGTTCACGAAGGTGCCCCACGCGCCGTGGCTGGTCTGAAAGCCCCCGTTGAAAGCACCGATCAGGCGTGAAAGGACCGCCGGATCTCGCGGGATCAAGCCGCTACCCACCTCCCCGGTGGCACTCTTGGGCTCTTCGGTACCGGTCGCAAAATGGAGATCGACGCGCCTCGGGTCCCACAGGGCGATCAAGACGCGAGTCGCGTCCTCGTCAGGGTCGGGGCGAATGAAGCTGGTAAAAATCGGGGGTGGAAGCGCAGGCCGCTCGGTGATGAAGGGGTCGCCGGCAATGGACCGCCACTCTCCCTCGCCGGGGAGAGGGGGATCGGCCAAGACGTCGAGCGCTGGAGGGGGCCAACCCGATGCATTGGGCGGTGCCGCGGCACCGGCTGCTGGCGCGGGAGACAGGTCCGTCGCCTCCGGAACGTCTTGCCCCGGAGCTGCCGGAAAGCGTTGTTCGACCCAGTCGAGGCCCCCGTACGCGACCGCCTTGACCCATTGCATGCGATCGACACCGAGCCAGGAGATCTGGCGGGCGCGATCGACGCTCCAGTGCAGGAGCGAGCTCGGCTGCGCGAGCACCCGCATCTGCTCGACCAGCGGGGGCTCGACCGGAGTTTCAGACGTATCGCGCGGCAACTGTGCGGACCAGCCGGGTGCCGCCAGAGACAAGCCGCCGTGGGTCCACGTGAGACGCAGCTCTCGCAGCGCCGGTTCGAGGCGAAATGAGCGCCGCCCGATGCCTCGGAGTTGCCCCGTCGACTGCAGGGCGGTCAAATGCTGCTGCGCTCGGGCCAGTTGGGTCCAGCCCGTATCCGGCAGCGTCTGGCCACGCAGATCGGCGCATTCCACGCGGTAGGTGAGCCCCTGGCTCGTGAGGCGCCAACACGCCTCGGTGCCTTGCCCGATTAGGTTGTCTTCGTCAGCCGCCTCGGTCTCGGTCAAGTTGTGTGCTGCGCACACGCCGATCAGGCGTTGCTCGGGCGACCAGGCTGCCCGGACCAAGAATACGTCGCGGGGAGCGCCGGGCGCCGGGCGAGCAGCGACGAGCGCGCGCAAGCCACCGGACCAGCAGCTACCGCCCGTGGTTCCGTCCACCCAAACCGGTTCGGTAGCCTCATCCAGTGCGAGTTGAAAGTCGCGGGCGAGCACCGCGGCGAGCGCGGCGCGACCATCCAGGATAGGCACTGGGGCAGGCCGACCGAGAGCGCCGACCAGCAGCGCCGAGACGAGCAACACGGGCCAGCGAGACGTCCACCAGCCACGCATGGCTCTCAAGGCACGGTGCGTAGCGAGACCACTCCGCGCCGCCGTTTCACCGCTAGGGATGAGCTACCGCCTGCATCGCCTGCAAACGACTTCGGCAGGGGTCGCGGCTCACCGGGTTCGGCTTCCGCGAGCAGATCGTAGTCGGTGGCGCTGACGACGGTGGCGGTGCACAGCGTGCCGGGCTGGACTGGGCCGTGCGACAGGTACACGAGGCCGTCGACTTCTGGAGCCTGTCCGCTGTGGCGACCGATCATGACCAGATCGCTCTCTTCGCTCGCTCCCTCGACGAGCACGCGCAATTTCTGGCCGACGCGTGCGAGATTTTTCCGCTTGCTGATGCCGCGCTGGAGCCCGAGCAGCCTCTCGGCGCGCTGCTCTGCGACAGCTGGGTCCACTTTGGCGTCGAGCTCATGGCTCTGACAGGTCTCTTCGTCGGAATATTGAAACACGCCGACGTGGTCGAGCTGCACGTCTTCGATGAAGCGCTCGAGCTCCGCGAATTCGGCTTCGGTTTCACCCGGGTGCCCGACGATGAAGGCGCTACGCAGCACCACGTTGGGGATGCCCGCGCGCAGCCGTTCGACCACGGCGCGCAAGTTGGTGCTGCCGCCTCGCAACATGCGGCGCAGCATTGCGGGGGCCGCGTGCTGTAGCGGCATGTCGACGTAGGGGACGATTTTTTCGTGCTGCCCGAGCAGCTCCACCAACGCCGGGTCGAGCTTTTCGGGGTACAGGTAGTGTAGCCGGAGCCAGGCGATGCCAGGAACTTCGCCCAAGCGCGCGAGCAGCATGGCGAGCGTTTGGCCGTCCGCGCGGTCCCGACCGTACGCGACGGTGTCCTGCGACACGAGGTTGAGCTCGAGAACGCCCTGAGCGGCGAGCTCGGTGGCTTCTGCAACGATGTCGTCCACCGCGCGCGAGCGCTGCTTGCCGCGAATCTGTGGGATCACGCAGAACCCGCAGTTGCGATTGCAGCCTTCTGCGATCTTCAAATAGGCGCTCGCGCCGCGCGTGCTCAAAGTGCGCGGATCGCTCGCGCCGATGACCCAGTCGGCGGGGTTGCCCACCCAGAGCCGAGGCGCGCGTTCACCGAGCACGGCGCCGATCTTCAGCATGTCGCTCGAGCCGAGGAAGTGGTCCACCTCGGGCAACTCGGCCGCGAGCTCCGCGCCGTAGCGCTGGCTCAAACAACCCGTGACGACCAACTTCTTGCAGCTGCCTTGCTGGCGCAGACGCGACATCTCTAGGATCGTGTCAATCGACTCGCGTTTCGCCGCTTCGATGAAGCCGCAGGTGTTGATCACGATCACCTCAGCCGATTCGGCCTCGTCCGTGGGCACGAAGCCTTGGTCCTGGGCCACACCCACCATGACCTCGGAGTCGACCCGATTTTTGGGGCAGCCGAGGCTGATGAAGTGGATGCGCTGCGGGGTCACAATCTTTGCCTCAGCCTCGAGCGGTCTCGAGCATGGCGTCGGTAAAACGCCGAAATAGGTATAACGATTCGTGGGGGCCGGCCCCGGCCTCGGGGTGGTACTGCACGCTGAACGCCTTGGCGTCAGGCACGCTCAACCCCTCGCTCGTACCGTCGTTTAAATGTTTATGGGTCTGGATGGCGCGGCCGCCCAGCGAGTCCACATCCACCGCGAAGCCGTGGTTCTGTAGCGTGATCTCGACGCGACCGGTTTGCAAATCCTGGACCGGTTGATTCAGACCGCGGTGGCCGAACTTGAGTTTGTACGTCTTGGCGCCGAGCGCGAGCGCGAGCAACTGATGGCCCAGGCAGATGCCGAACATGGGGCGGCGACCGAGCAACTCGCGGATCGTGGTGACCGCGTAGTCCACCGCGGCGGGATCTCCGGGCCCGTTCGAGAGAAACACGCCGTCTGGAGCAAGCGCCAGGATTTCGCTCGCGCGCGTGCTCGCGGGCACCGCGGTAACGCGGCAGCCGGCGTCGACCAGACAACGCAAGATGTTGCGCTTCGCCCCGAAGTCCATGGCCACGACGTGCGGCGGACGAGGGTGGGTGAGTCGACTCGCGCTAATGATTGGCGAGTGAGCGTCGAAACCCACTCGCCAGTCGCCGCGACCCTCCTCGAACGAGTAGCTTTCGGCTGGCGTCACGCGCGACACCAGATCGAGGCCTTGCATGTCCGGAGCCGCGCGCGCCCGGTCAACGAGCTCGTCTTTCGACCCGGTGCCGATGCAGCCGTTTTGCGCGCCGCGATCGCGAAGCGTGCGCACGAGCCGGCGCGTGTCGATGCCGCCGAGCGCGATGATGCCGTGGCGCTCGAGATAGTGCGAGAGCGACTCCGTGCTGCGGTGGTTCGAGGGTTGCTCGCACGGTTCACGCATCACGAAGCCGGAGACGTGGGGCTGCCCGCGACGGCTCTCGACGTCCTCGGCGTTGATCCCGGTGTTGCCGATGTGCGGCGCCGTCATGGTGACGATCTGGCCCACGTAGGAGGGATCGGTGAGCACCTCTTGGTAGCCGGTCATGCCGGTGGTGAAGACCACTTCACCGGTTACGGTGCCGCTCGCCCCCCAAGCGAACCCCTCGAAGATGGTGCCATCGGCTAAAGCGAGGTATGCGGGCTCGAGAGTCACCGTTGCTCCGTCATTGTCAGAAGGCAAGTGTCGGGTGAAGAAGGCATGATACGGCCGCCGCGATCGAAGGCCACCGCACCGCGCGCCAGCGTGAGATCGATACGGCCCGGCAGCGAACGGCCGAGCAATGCGCTGTTCCGGCTCTTGCCGTACAGATTTTGGGCTTCGACGCGCCACTCTGCGTCGGGCGCGATCAGCACGAAATCCGCGGGCGCCCCCTCTTTCAGGCTCGGAGCGGGCAATCCCAGCACCCGAGCGGGGCCGCTCGTGAGCGCGGCCACTGCGCGAGCCAGGCTGATGCGCTCCGCGCGCACCAGCGATAACAGTGCGCTGAAACAGACGGACAGCCCCACCGCGCCCGGCTCCGCTTCGGAGAATTCGCAGTCTTTTTGCAGCGCCGATTGGGGCCGGTGATCGCTCACGACGGCGTCGATCGCGCCTTGCTCGAGACCGCGCTGCAGGGCTGCGACATCGCTCGCCAGGCGCAGCGGCGGCACGAGCTTGCAGTTGGAGTCGTAGTCGCCCAGATTTTCCTCTGAGAGGACCAGATGGTGCACGCCGACGGCGCAACTCACGGCCACCCCGCGCGCTTTCGCTTCGGTCACCGTGTCGAGTGAACGGCTCGTCGATACGTGCGCGGCATGGTAGCGGCCTCCCGTATATTCAGCGAGCCGCACGTCCCGGGCGATCACGCTGTCCTCTGCCACGCTGGGCGCCCCGCGCAAGCCGAGCCGTGTGGCGACTTTGCCTTCGTTCATGTCGGCGCCGTGCGTGAGCGAATGATCTTCGGCGTGCTGAAACACCGGCAGATCGAAGTCACGGGCGTACTCGAGCACCCGGCGCAACACTTCGCTCGACGCGATGCAATGGTTGGCATCCCCGACAGCGATGGCTCCCGCTTCGCGCAAGGCCCCCATCTCCGTCAGCAACTTGCCTGACATGCCCTGGGTCGCCGCGGCGATCGGATGCAGGCGGACCGGGCTCGCGCTGGCGGCGCGGGCGCGCAGCCACTCGGTCACGACGGGCTGGTCATTGATGGGGTCGGTGTCGGGGGTACAGCAGACTTGAGTAAATCCACCGGCGGCGGCAGCGCTCAAGCCCGACGCCAGGTCTTCCTTATATTCGAGACCGGGCTCGCCCAGATGCGCCCTCAGATCGATGAACCCGGGCAATATCCATTGCCCCTGAGCGTCAATGACGCGGGCTTTGGGGCTGCTTGCCAGAGCTTGCCCAGCACCGGGGCCGATACGAGTCAGCACGCCATTTTCGACGACCACATCGGCCGTACGATCCAGCTTCCCGCCGGGATCAAAGATCCGCGCGTTTCGCAGGATCAAGAGCTCCACGGGGCGCAGCACGCCGCGGCTAATACCACCCCTCGCGCGGCGGCCACGGAAAATCGCGACAGTCTGTCAGAGGGGACTGGTCATCATTGACCGGCCGGGCGGTCGTGCCGCGACGGGTCGGCGCCTAGTGGCGCGAGGCGCTCGAGGCTGCCGGCGAGAACGCTCCGTCGTCCCGCGCGATCAGACCGCTGCTGCCCTTTGCCTCGTTGCGAAAGACCGCCGAGAATGCTCCGTTTGCATTTCATTAACGAAGGGCACTCCCAGAACGCGGGAGGGGACGTGATCGTGGTTTGTATTCCCTATTTTATGACGAGCCGTCATTGTCCACGCCTCAGGGTGCCGTTGATGTTGGTTCAGACTGTTTCGCCTCGCTGCGAGGCGGGTCAACCCCTCTCCCCAACCTCGGCTTGCATCGTGCGCTCCTCCCCGTCGTGTAGCTTATGAGTACCGAAGCCAAGTCCCCGTCCTCTCCCAGCCACGAGCCTCCAGCGCCCGACGAGGCCTCGCCCGCGGAAGCTTCAAACGGTGCCGGCGGCGAGGAGCACTCGACTTCCGCGGGAAAGTCGTCGCCTGCCCACCGCCCGCCGTCGCCGCGACGGGCGCCCCCGCCGCGAGCTCGCACCACCTCGGGGATGCAGCCACCGACACCGCACGCACCACCGGTCGCGCCAGCCCCGGCCGCGCTCCCGCCCCCCCCGGTAGCGCGCGCCCGCTCCGCGGAACCGGTGCGGCAACCGTCTTCGCCTCCTCCGCCCCCTGTGAGAACGGCGGTTGTCGCTGCCGTGCCGGCGGTCCATCGCGCAGTGCCGCCGATTCTGCCCCGGCGCACGTCCCGACCCCCGCCCGCGCCGGGAGAGGCTGGGCCCCGCGAGCCCGACCAGGAAGCGATGGCCGAAGCCATGCGGGCCGTGGACGCGGCCACCGCGCAGTCCATGCCGCCCGGCCCTGATCCCGAGGATTCGGCCGAGTCCAACTCGAGAGTGAGTTTGGCGCGAGGGGTGCTGCGCGCGTGCGAGCAAGAGCTCGCCCAGAGCCCGGATGCGCGCCGTGCCGCCCGCTTGCACTACGAAGCGGCTCGCTTGCTGGAGGTCCCGCTGTGGGATTTCGGTGCCGCCGCCGAGCACTACGACGTCGCGCGCAAGCTCTGGCCGGAGCACGTCCCAACCCTCCGAGGCTTGCGCCGCGTGCAGACCGCGCTCGGCCGTTATTCGGCGGTTCCAGCGCTGATCGACGCGGAGATCCGGAGTACGCGCGATCCGGCGCGGCGGGCGCTCTTGTTCTACGAGAAGGGTTGCCTGCATCGCGATTACCTCGAGGATCATCGCGGCGCGCGCACGGCCTTCGCGTCGGCGTTGGAGCTCGACCCGACGAACTTGAGCCTGCTCAAGGCGGGTCGTTTGGCGGAGCTGCAGGCGGGCGGCTGGAACAACCTGGACAAGGCCTACGAGCTGACCACGACCGCGCTCGCCGGGGACACGCGCCAGCGTGCGGCGGTGCTGTGCGAGCGCGCGCGGCTGGTCGCGAGCAAGGTGAAGGATCTGCCGCTCGCGACGGCCTTGTACGAGGCGGCGCTCAAGGTCGATCCGGAGGCCCCGCGCGCCATTCGCGAGCTCAAGCGGCTCTTGTACGGGCAGAAGCGCTGGCTCGATCTGGTGAACCTGCTGAGTCAGGACGCCGCGCGAACCGAAGACCGCGAAGCCCAATCCCAGATGCTGTATCAGGCCGCCCGCATCCAGAGCGATCGCCTGGGCAATGTCGACGCGGCGGTGCCGCTGTTCGAGCGCGCGCACGCCGCCGCTCCCGATGACGGGACCATCCTCGAGGAACTGGCGCGCAGCTACGAGCTCGCGGGTCACTGGGAATCGCTCGTGTCCAGTTTGGAGCGGCTCGCGGCCAAGGCCAC
>JAYWEH010000189.1:0-5251 GCA_043780025.1 Deltaproteobacteria bacterium | reverse complement strand
CTCGAGTAGAGGGACATTCGCCGGTGAATCATCTTTGCCTTTCGAAGTGTTGCTCAGAGGCGCCGGCCTCTTCGAGCACCTGCGTCTGAAAAATCTCGCGACACTGATCACGCCCCAGAGTGTTGGACGGGTCGCTTCAAAACGCGACAATCTAGCTCCAAAACGCGACGGTCGATACGACCTTGCCGTTCCCCGTCCCCGACCGTAGGCAGCCGTGCCGGATTGGGATAGAGGGACGCCATGCATAGTCGGCACCTCCACTTTACCCCACCTTCGCCAGATGTCGAACGCCGCGTGGAGACGCTCCTTGGACAACTCACGCTGGTGGAAAAGGCCCTGTTGCTCGGTGGAAAGCCCGGCCAGGGTGGCGCTCAAGCCAACAGCGCGACTTTCCCGATCGAGCACATCGGGTTGCCGGAGTTGCGCATGGCGGACGGGCCCATGGGTGTGCATTGGTGGTGCGACGCGTCGACGGCCTACCCGGCATTGATCGCGGCCGCGGCGAGCTGGGATACGGATTTGTGGCAAGCGCTCGGTGGGGCGCTGGGGCGAGATTGCCGCGCGCGGGGTGTACACATTCTACTCGCCCCGGGCGTGAACATCTATCGCGGCGCCTACTGTGGGCGCAATTTCGAGTACGCAGGCGAAGATCCGTACCTCTCGTCGCGCTTCGCCGTCAGCTACATCCGAGGCGTTCAGGACCAGGGCGTGTGCGCCACGGTCAAGCACTTCGCCGTCAACTACATGGAGTACGGGCGCCACACCACGAGCTCGGACGTGGATGAACGCACTCTGAACGAGATCTATTTTCCCGCGTTCAGAGCCGCGGTGACCGAAGGCGGCGCGGGCGCGCTGATGACCGCGTACAACCTCGTCAACGGAATCCACTGCTCAGAACACCCCGGCTTGATTCTCGATACACTGAAAGGCGAGTGGCAGTTCGACGGCGTGGTCATGTCGGATTGGCTGTCGACCTACAGCGTCGCCGGGGCCGCCAACGCCGGGCTCGACCTCGAAATGCCCACGGCCGATCAATTCACCGAGCAGAACCTGGTGGCCGCTCTGGAGCGCGGCGAAATCGGCCTTGCCACGCTGGATGACAAGGTGCGTCGAATCTTGCGCCTCGCGGCATGCTTCGGTTGGCTCGACCATCCTCAGAAAGATTCGAGCATCCCCGAGGACGATCCGGTCACCGCTCAGGTCGCTCTGGACGTGGCCCGCGCCGGTATCGTGCTGCTGCAGAACCAGCGCAATCTTTTGCCACTCGATGTCGCGCGCGTCCAACGCATCGCAGTGCTCGGCCCGTATGCACACCCCGCCGTGTTCGGCGGCGGAGGCAGCTCGTTCACGCCGCCGCACCGCAGCACGAGCATCCTCGACGGTGTGCGCTCGCTCGCCAAAGGCGCGGAGATCTTGCACGCGCCCGGGCCGGATCCGAACCCCCAGCGAGGCGTTTTCGCCAATAGCGTCTTCGAGAGCGCGACCGGTGCGGGCTTGTGGGGTGAATACTTCAACAACCCGAACCTGGCCGGACCCCCGTTGGTGTCTCGCCTGGACGTGCGCGTGGATTTTGCCTGGGGCATACAGCCTCCGGCCGAGGGCATCACCGAAAAGCAATTCTCGATCCGTTGGACCGGCTTTTTGCGCCCGGAGCGCAGCGGCACACACCTTTTCCATTCGCGCTCGCACGACAGTGAATACCGAATCTGGGTCAACGGCACGCTGGTGATCGACACCTGGACGGTGCCGGGCAACGGCCCCCAACGCGGCGAGCTGCTGCTCGAAGCGGGCCAGCTCTACGCGGTCGAGATCGAATACAGAAAGACGCGGTTCTTCAGCGGCATGCAGTTCGGCTATCAATGGTCGGACGGTGGCGTGGCCGAGACCGCGAAGTGCGTCGAGCTGGCACGGCGCGCCGACATCGCCATCGTCACCGCAGGCTGGGACAACGTCAGCGAAGCCGAAGGCTTCGATCGCGCTTTCGAGATGAACCCCGAGATCGAGGCCATGCTGCTGGCGGTCGCCGAAGCACAACCGAACACCGTCGTGGTGCTCACGGCGGGCGGAAACCTCGACATGTCGCGCTGGATCGAGAAAGTCGCCGCCGTGCTGCACGCATTTTATCCGGGTCAGGCCGGTGGCCAAGCAGTGGCCGAGATCGTCTTCGGCAAGGTCAATCCGTCGGGCAGGTTGCCTGCCAGCTTCGAGGCACGCGCGGAGGATCGCTCGAGCTTTGACAGCTATTTCGACCACGACGGCGATCGGCGCGTGGCGCTCACCGACGGCATCTTTACCGGCTACCGCCACGTCGATCGCAGCGGCAAAGCTCCTCGATTTCCCTTTGGTTTCGGTCTCAGTTACACGCGTTTCGAGTATTCGGCCCTGAAGCTCTCGGCGTCGCGGGTGGCGCCCGGGCAAGGGCTATCGGTGTCCGTCGTGCTGAAGAACGCGGGTGAACGCGCGGGCGCCGAGGTGGTGCAGGTGTACGTGCGCGACGTCGCTTCCGCGCTACCGCGACCGCTCAAGGAGTTGAAGGGGTTTGCCAAGGTGCGCATGGCCGCCGGCGAGACCCGCGCCGTCAGCATCACGCTCGACGAGAACGCGTTCAAATACTACGATCCAGCCCAACACGCGTGGGTGCTCGAGCCGGGCGAGTTCGAGATCCTGGTGGGTGCTTCTGCCGGAGACATCCGACTACGAGCCACCTGTTTCGTGAGCTAGCCGCATGCCTGAGCCCGCCATCCCCGTCACGATCGTCACCGGATTTCTCGGCGCGGGCAAGTCGACGCTCGTCCAGAAATGGCTCGAGGAGCTACCCCGCAACGAAACGGCGGTCATCGTCAACGAGCTAGGTGAAGTGGGCATCGACGGAGAGCTCCTCGCGGCGCGTGTGGCTTTCTTACGCGAGATCACCGGGGGCTGCGTGTGCTGCAAGACCCAGGCCGAGCTCTCGAGCGCCCTCTTGGAGCTCAGCCTGCTCACGCCGCGCCCGGGCCGCATCCTGATCGAGACGTCCGGAGCCGCATCGCCCGTGGGTGTGATCCGAGCCGTCGGCGCTCCCTGGGCGCGAGAGCGCCTCGTACTGGACGGAGTGATCACCGTGATCGATGTGATGCGCGCACAGCGGGCGCTCGAGTTCGACGTGGCGCTCGAGCAACTCGGGTTCGCCGACGTCGTGGTGCTCTCCCACGTCGACGAGGCCACCGAAGCATCGGGGGTGGCCCTGGACGCGGTGCAGGAGACCCTCTCGCGACACGCGCCGGCCGCAACCTTTGTGCAATCGGCGCAGGGAGCCCTGGCATCGAGCTTTCTGGAGCTCCTCGGGCAGCGGGTCGATGCCTTGCACGTCGTGCCCGAAGGCTCGGGCCACTCGAGCATCGAGGCGATATCGCTGGTGCTCGGCGAGGAGCTCGACGAGGAGCTGTTTGGCGATTGGGTCGAGAGCTCGCTCGGGAACGTCGAGGCGCGCATTCTACGGGTGAAGGGTATTCTCGCGATGAAAGGCGTGGATGCGCGGGTGATCGTGCAAGGCGTCAGCGAAGCGGTCGAAGTCGTACTGGGAGCGCCTTGGGGCGACACCCGGCGAACGAGCCGCCTCGTAGTGCTCGGGCTCGGGCTAGACGCGGCCGCGCTCGAGGCCGGCTTTCTACGCTGTTCCGCCAAGGACTAGGACTAGAACTAGGACTAGGACTAGGACTAGCGGAGTGAACCGAGCGCCCGACGAAGGCAACTCAGCTCGCCCGGCGTTTGACACGGCTGAAGCCGCCCAGGGCGGGGTTCATGACGTATTGCCAGATGGTCCAGATCCAGGAGCGATGCGATAGCAGCGGCTCATAGTATTCCGGAGCGATGCGCTTCAGCTCAGGCAGACGAGAACCTGGGATATACGGAAAATCGTGGTGCTCATTGTGGTAGCCGACGTTGAACGTGAGCCGGTTCAAGGGGCCGTAATAGGAATAGGTTTCTTGCCCCGGCCGGAACACGTAGTGCTCTGAAAGGTAATGGCCGGCGATCGGATGCAGCCCGCTCGCCAGGAACGTGCCGACGATGAGATAGAGCAAGGACCCGAGGCCCAAGGCCTGCAGGATCAGCGCGTCGAATGCGAGCTGAACCAGCAGGTTGATCAGTTCCCAGCGGTTGGGCTTCTTGGGCAACACCACGAGCGGCCGGATCGCATAGAACAAGGCCTGCAGCGCCATCCACACGGCCTTGCGCAGCCGCGTGCGCAAGAGCCGCGCCTCGAGCGCGGTGGGCAGATCGGTATCGACGCCATCGACGCCTTGGTGGGCGTGGTGCAACAAATGGTAGTGCTTGAACGTGGCTGATACGGGCAACCCGATGGGCAGGTTCACGAACAGCCCAAACAAACGATTATGGACCGGCCGCTGGAACCCGAGGTTGTGCGAAAGCTCGTGGATCGCCAAGAGCAGCGCATGATTGATGACTCCGCCGAACACGTATGCCACGAGCGCGATCAGCCACCACGGTGAATCCCGGAGCAGATAGGCGCTGACGAGCTGCGCCGCCACGAGGGCCGAGCAAACGTACTTCGTGCGCGGGCAAGGCCCAAACAGTGCGCGGATCTCCGGATGCGCGCGCAGCATCGCCCGGCGCCGTTCCGCGTGCGGCTCTGGCGCCTCACTCCAGCTGAAACCGTCACCGCTGGCCATGAATCAGCCTCGACGGACCAGAAGCGCGCCCGTGAGCTGAGAGAGCCGGGTGCGCTGCCGGCCTTCTTGATCGAAATTGGCAGGCTCGAGCCAGGTCTCGTACGCCTTCCGCAAAGCCGGCCAATCCGAATCGATGACCGCGTACCAGGCCGTGTCGCGACTGCGCCCCTTGTACACGGTGGCCTGCCGAAAGACGCCTTCGAACGAAAAGCCGAGCCGTTGTGCCGCTGCGCGGGACGGTTGATTGAGCGCATCGCACTTCCACTCGTAGCGGCGATAGCCGAGTTCGAAAGCGGCTCTCATCATCAGATACATGGCTTCCGTCGCCGCGCAGCGGCGCTGCAGCATCGGGGAGAAATTCAGGTGCCCGACCTCGATACAGCCGCTACTCGGTGTGATGCGCAAATAGCTAGCGAGCCCGGTCGCTTGGTCGTTGCTGCGATCGACCACCGCGAAGAACAGTGGATCGGCCCCTGCCGCGCTGGCCGAAAGCCATTGCTGATAGGCCTGAAAGCCGTCGAACGGCCCATACGGAAGGTAGGTCCACTGGCTCGCAGGTGAGCCTGCCACAGTGGCATCAA
>JAYWEH010000188.1:0-12524 GCA_043780025.1 Deltaproteobacteria bacterium | reverse complement strand
TACGCCGGTGACATCCTCCGCTCATCACGGCGACGCGTGCGCGCGGGATCGATGCCGAGTTGCTCGAGCTCGTAGGGTGTACCCACGTACGGCTCCTTGCAGCTCGGACACAGCACGCGCACCAGGCGCTGAGCCAAGATGCCGATCACCGTGGAACGCACCCGAAAGGCCTCGATCTCCATCTGAATCAGACGAGTAAAGGCGCTAGCAGCGTCGTTGGTGTGGATCGTGCTGAGCACCAAGTGACCGGTCATGGACGCGTGCATCGCGATCTCCGCGGTCTCCTTGTCGCGGATTTCACCGACCATGATGACGTCGGGATCCTGGCGTAAGAAGGCGCGCAGCGCGCTCGCGAAGGTCAGCCCGATCTTCGGCTGCACCGGCAACTGGTGGATGCCTGAGATTTCGTATTCGACCGGGTCTTCCGCGGTCAGGATGTTGATGTTGGGGTGGTTGATGCGGTTGATGCAGGCGTACAGCGTGGTCGTCTTGCCGCTGCCCGTGGGCCCGGTGACGAGAATGATGCCGTCGGGCTTGTGGATCAGCGCATCCATCAAGAGGAAGTCGCGCTGGCTGAAGCCCAGATCGGGCAAGTCGAGCAGTACGTTTGTCTTGTTCAACAGACGCATCACGATGCGCTCGTGGTCACGGCTGGTCGGCACCGTCGAAACGCGCACGTCAATGGCCCGGCCAGCGATGCGCAGCGAGATGCGGCCGTCCTGCGGCAAGCGCTTCTCCGCGATGTTCAAGCCGGCCATGATCTTCACCCGAGCGATCACGGAGCTCATGAACTGACGGCTGGCGCGCCGCGCAATATATAGCTCGCCGTCGACGCGGTAGCGCACGAGGACTTCCTTCTCCTCGGGCTCGATATGAATATCGCTCGCTCGCTCTTTGGCGGCTTGCGCGAACAGGCTATTGACCCAGCGAATGATCGGCGCATCGTCATCCGACTCCAGGATGTCGATGGCATCACTCTCGTCGACGGCACTCCCGCTCCCGAGCTCACTCGAGGTGTCCTGGCGTTCGTAGACTCGGTTGATGGCTTCGCTGACGACCGCAGGCGCAGCCACTGACACGACCAGGCGTTTGCCGAACGTGGCGCGCACGTCGTCCAGCGCGGCCGTGTCCAGCGGGTCTCCCGACACGACCGACACGACGTCTTCGCGATCGGCCAGCACGAGCAGCCGGTGCGCGCGGGCGTAGCCGAGCGGTAGGCGCGTCGCGTCGACCAGCGCGATCGCGTCCACGTCGATGGACTCGACGAAACCGAGGCCGCACTCTCGAGCCAGGGCCCGCGCGACGTCCGCGTCGCTGGCGAGCCGATTCTGAACCACTAGATCAAAGAGCTCCGCGGATTTTTCCCGCTGCTCGGCATACAGCGCCTCCAGCGCTTCGGCGGGCACGACGCCCTGACGGCTGAGAATCTCCCCGAGCGCTCGCTGCTCCTGCATTACTCCACGCGCTCCACCCCCGCAGTGGGGCTGGCTTCCTCACGCGCGACGTCGCCCGCGGGTGCGCCGCCGCCCGCCGCAACGCTGCGCAGAGGAGCATTGATGATCAACGGCACGTCGGCGCGACCCGCCACGGACCGCGCGGGCTGTTCGATTTCCGATCGGCGGCGGCGGCTCGCCGGCGTGGTGGTGCGCGGTGCCGGGGCGTCCGGTGACGCCGCGCCACCCGACGGGGATGGACCCACCTCCACCGGCAGATCGAGCGGCTCTGTCGGCTCGTGTGCCTTCTCTGCGCCCGGTGTGCTCTCGAGCTCCAGCCGCCTCTGCTCGGCCATCTCCGAGAACGCCTGACGGATCTCTTCGACCAGGCCATTGTTACGCGTGTAGTCACGCGGCGGCTGCCACTCCGAGTTGAACACGAAGTAGCGATCGAGAAACTCCTGCCGCTCGTTCATCTTGCGCGCGAAGACCTTGCGCAGGTCTTCCTGCGACTGGATCACGTACGGCGTCAGGATCAACAGCAGGTTAGTTTTGGTCGTGATGGTGTTGCTGGTACGAAACAGAAAGCCAAGCAGAGGGATGTCGCCGAGGACCGGCACCTTCTCGTGGCTGACCAGCTTGGTGTCACGCATCAAGCCGCCGATCACCACCGTCTGCTGATCATCCACCACGATGGTCGTGCGCGCCGAACGCTGCGTGATGGAGACCGCGCCAAGCTGACCCGAGGTGGCACCTTGCTCGCTGATCTCTTCTTCGATCTCGAGCCGCACCTGGTTGTTCTTGTTGATATGCGGAGTGAGCTTGATGCGGGTACCCACGTCCTGACGCGGAGCACCAAGGCCGCCGCCGAGCGCTCCCAACGCCCCACCGAGTCCTCCCTGCAGAGCTTGGCCCCCCTGACCTCCGAGGAGCCCGGCGAGATTGCCGAGGCCACCCCCCCCCACGTTGGTCTGCAGCGGGATGTTCTCGCCGACGTTGATCTCCGCCTCGGTGTTATCCATGGCGATGATATGCGGCGTCGAGAGCACGTTCGATTCGGAGCTCGTCGCCAGCGCGCTCAGCGCCACGCCGAAGGCGGGAATGCTGAGGCCCGGAGCATTGGGGAGCCGCCCGTCCGTGCCCTGCAGATCGGGACCGCGCACACCGAGCGCCAACGCCTGCAGATCGGTGGGGCTCGGACCAAACAGGGAGCGGTCGGCCTTGAAGCCACCGAGGATGAGCGAATCCTCGTCCCCGAGCAGCGGCACGGTGGCGCCGCCGTGATAACCCAGGCCCAAAGTCGTGCCGCGGGTGGCCTGGAGGTCCATGATCACCGCGTCGATGAACACTTGCCGGCGCTCCTGATCCAGCTGGTCGATCACCATGCGAAGTTGGGCGTAGTCGCGCGTCGACGAGGTCACCACGAGCGAATTGGTGGCCTTATCCGCCGTGACGCGCACGGCGCCCTCGAACAAACCATCCGTCGGCTGCCCCGCGGCTGCAGGCGCGGCGGCCCGCGCGCCTCGCGCACCAGGGTTCTGCGCCGCTGCCGTACCCGACAACATGCGCGTCAACGTCTGCGACAGTTCTTCGGCCACGGCGTGCTGCAGCGGCAACACATGGATTCTGCCCTCCGCCGCCGGCGCAGTGTCCACTCGCTTCAAGAACTCGAGCAGCCGCAGGTAACCGTCGTTCGAGCCGACGATGATGAGTGAGTTGGTCTGCTCGTCCGGCAGTACACGTAGCAGGCCGCCACCGCCCGTGCCCTTGTCCAGCTGGAAGATATCGTTAACCTGTTTGGCGTAGTCGCGCGCGTCTCCGTAGTGGATCGGCTCGATCCACATGCGGGCGCTGGCGGAGCCGACGTCTACCTCTTCGATCAAGCGGATCAACCGGCGCACGTGCGTGCCCGTGTCGGTGATGATGATCAAGCCGCCCGGCTCGTGGACGGTGATATCACCTTCCTTGCTCTTGAACTTCGAGAGCAGGTTAGACACCTCGGTTGGGCTCACGCTCTTGAGCCGATACAACCGCGTCACATAGCCGTCCGTCTCAGGTACCGGGGCCGCGCGCGAATACAGAGGTGGCACCGACTGGACGACGCCACCGCTATCGACGATCTTGAGGAATTCGCCCTGAGGCACGACGGTCAGGCCGTTAGCCTGCAGCACCGAAAGGAACGCCTCATACGCCTCCGCCAACGTCACCGGCGTGGGTGACACCACCGTGATGCTAACCTTGCGTACCTTCGAACCGTAGATGAAGCGTTTGCCCGTGAGCCCGCTGATATGATTGACGAGCTCAGCCAGATCCGCGTCTTCCAGGTTGAACTTGATGCGATGCCCACCCGGCTTGGGGCGATACGGCGTATCGACGGCCTTGGCGATCGAATCCATGCTCTGCGGCAAAGGGCCGCGCGCGCCCGGCGGAGCCGGATCGGTTTCGTCATCTGCGGCAGCCGCAGCACCAGGTGGCGGTTCAGCCGGTGGATCCTGGGCTTCGGCGAGCTGCACGCCGAGACCACCAGGCACGAAGCCCAAAAACGCGGCGGCGAGGAACGCCGAGCTGGAACGTCGGAGAAACATGGGGCTCATTTGATGTTAAATTCGATGGTTAAGGGCTTGCCGCGCCGGGTCAGGTTCACGGTGAGATTAGTCGCCGTGCGCAGGCGCGCATACGCTTCGAGGGCCTTTTCAGGACTGGCCATATCGAAGCCGTTGATCTTCTCCAAACGATCGCCGTTCTGCATGCCCAGCGTGCCGAGCAACGTGTCGGAGCGGATGCCGAACAAGCGAATGCCGACGGTCTTGCCGTCCTTTTGCTCCGGCACGATGCGCGCCGAGCGCATCAGCTGCGCCTGATTCTCGAGGATGTTGTCGATGACGGCGCGGTCGACGTTGAACTCCGTTTCGCTGACCTTTTGAATCTTGTCGGCGATCTCGGCCGGGACCTGGGGAGCGCCGCCGCGCTTGCTGCGGCGAGCCGCCTTGGATTCACCCTCGTCAGGTACCGGGGTGGTCGCGACGGCGGGCGTCTCGGGGCTCGCGCCGGCCTCGCCCTCACCCTTCTCACTGAAAAGCAGTGCCTGGCAGACTTGCTCGTCAGTGACGAACCAAACAGCGGGGCTGGCCTTCATGGCATTGAAGCCGATGTAAGCCACCTCGAGCTTGCCCACCTGATCCCCGACGCGCCGCGTAGCTGCGTCCGGATCACCCGGCCCCTTCAGCTGGGCCAGCGACCACTCCGGGTCGCTCGATTCGGAGACGATGTTGACGATCACCCCCTCGCACTCCGGCGCATTCAGCGGATCGCTGAGATCCAGGGATTTCTTCGCCTCGGTCGGCGCGTCGAGCACGATCGGATTGCGGTCCAGCGGGCCCGTCACCGAGTCAAAGGGATTGCGCGCCAAAATGGCGTCCCCCGTGGCCAGGTTCGCGCGCGACGAGAGAATCGCCCCGGCGCGCCTCGTCTTCAGGTCCGCTGGCTTCGACTCGCGCGGCTCCACCGCCAGGGCGCTCGACGACACCAGTTCGACGGCGCCAGCGGCCTGAAAATAGATGGCGAGGGCCAACAAGGCCACCACCGCCAACCCAAACGATCTCCGCGCCAAGCGTTCAACGCCCATGACCATCCCAAATCTCGTTCATTGCCCGCCCACTTCGAGGCGCGGACAGAAGGACCACCAGGCTCATGAAAGCGAGACTCATGCCAACCGCCGAACTAGCCCATTCCATGGGGTTTTTCAGCTTAAAATCAGCAGGCGACAGCAACCCTCGCCAAGCTGACAAGAGACTCGCTCCAGACGCCCCGGCCGTGACAATCTGACAACCTCGTTCGAGGGTCAGCCCCGCGGTCCCACTCGAGGCGGCGAACGGAGTCAGTCCACGCGCTGCGGCGCGCCGTCCGAACCTTCGTCGAGCTTTCGGTAGATGGTGCGCGTGGAGATGCCGAGCAACTGCGCCGCCAGCGACTTGTCGCCTTCCGTTCGCTTGAGCGTCTCACGGATCATGCGTTGCTCGACTTCGGCGAGCGGCGTTCCGATCTCGAAAACCAGACTGGACGCCATCGGCGTGCTGGCCCGCGTCACGACTTCGGGAAGGTCCGCGAGCCCCAAGGTATCGGACCGACACAAAACGGCGGCGCGCTCCACCACGTTCTCGAGCTCGCGCACGTTGCCCGGCCAGGAATAGTCGACCAATTTCGACAGCGCTTCACGCGCCACGCTGAGCCGTGGCCGCCCATTTTTTCCGCAATAGATGCCGAGGAAGTGGTCCACGAGCAGCGGCACGTCGTCGCGGCGCGCGCGCAGCGGCGGAGCGGTGATCGCAATGACGTTCAGGCGGTAATAGAGGTCCTCGCGAAATCGGCCCGCCTCGACCTCTTGCTGCAGGTTGCGATTGGTCGCCGCGATCACGCGAACGTCGGCCTTCACGGTGTCCCCGCCGAGGGGCTCGTACTCCCCCTCTTGCAGGACTCGCAGCAATTTCACCTGTACGGCGGGAGCCAGCTCACCGATCTCGTCCAGAAACAGCGTGCCGCCGGTGGCACGCGCGAAGCGGCCCTCGCGGCGAGCGACCGCTCCGGTGAACGCCCCTCGCTCGTGCCCAAACAATTCGGCTTCCAGAATGGACTCCGGGATCGCCGAGCAGTTCACGGCGACGAACGGCCCGTTGGCGCGCAGGCTCTTGCCGTGAATGTGCCGCGCGATCAGTTCCTTTCCCGTCCCGCTTTCGCCGAGGAGCAACACGGTCGCGCTCGACGGCGCGGCTTGGTTGCTGACATCGAGCACGCGCCGGAGCGCCGAGCTCTGACCGACGATTTCACGGTTGGTGAGCAAACGCAGCTCGCGCCTCAGCGAGCGATTTTCAGCGAGGAGGCGCTGCCGCTCCGCGGCCTTGCGCACGCTCTTGACGATGTTCATGCGTTTGAGCGGCTTCTCCACGAAGTCGTAGGCACCGTCCCGCATGGCCTGCACGGCGGTTTCGACCGTGCCATACGCCGTCATCAACACCGATTCGGTCTCCGGCGCGACTTCTCGGAGGGCGCGCAAGAGCTCGGCCCCGGTCGTTCCCGGCATCATCAGGTCCAGCAGCGCCACGTGCACGCGATGCCGGCGCACCAAATCGAGCGCCGTCTTCGCGTCCTGGGCCGTGAGCACACGCATCTGCTCGCGCTCGAAGATCTTGCGCAGCGAGTTCAGGTTGCCCTCCTCGTCGTCCACGACGAGGACAGTCAGCTGGCCATCCGCTGGCGGGAGAGGTTCAGAGCTCATACGAAAATCCCCAACGACGCCAACCTGTCATGACAAATGACACATTGGCTTGCCCGGATTAATTGTCAATGCGATTGACGATTTGTCAGCGCCAGCCGTCCGGGCGGAATCGGCTTCGCTCGCACACCGAGGATGGGGGCCTGGAGGTAGCGCCACGCAAATGCTACGGGCAACCCTCCTCTCGTTCGGGAGGTCCTCATGAGCTACGTCGTCCTCGCTCGCAAATGGCGCCCGATGAGCTTTCGGGACCTGATCGGTCAGGAGCACGTCACGCGCATCCTGGCCAACGCCATCGAGCAGCAGCGCGTCGCGCATGCGTTCCTGTTCACCGGAGTTCGGGGCGTCGGCAAGACGACCAGCGCGCGCATCCTCGCTAAGGCGCTCAATTGCCTGGATCCGAACGCCTCGGGCACCCCGGGCGAGCCGTGCCTGCGTTGCTCGGCCTGCACCGAGATCACCGAAGGCGTGGACGTCGACGTGCGCGAGATCGACGGCGCGAGCTACACAGGTGTCGACGAGATCCGGAAGCTTCAGGAGTCGCTGCCGTACCGGCCCGTGCGCGATCGCTATAAAATCTTCATCGTGGACGAGGTCCACATGTTGTCCCAGAACGCCTGGAACGCACTGCTCAAGACCCTGGAAGAGCCGCCGCCCCACGTGAAGTTCATCTTCGCGACGACAGAGGTGCACAAGGTACCCGTCACGATCTTGAGCCGAGTACAGCGCTTTGACTTCAAGATGATCGCGACGCGGGCCATCGTGGAGCGGCTGCGACACGTGCTCACGAACGAAGGGATCAGCGCCGACGATAGAGCCGTGAGCCTGGTCGCGCGAGAAGCTGCCGGCAGCATGCGCGACGCCTTGAGCTTGCTCGATCAGGTCATCGCCTTCAATCCCAAGGAGCTGCTCGGCGAAGATGTCGCCCGCGTGCTCGGCCTGGCGGGCTATCTGAGCCTGCTCGATATCGTGCGAGCGGTACTCGGCGGTCAAGTCGCGGAAGCGCTTCAGGGTGTCGCCAGCCTGGCCAATCAGAGCTGCGAGCTGACCGTGGCCGCGAGAGATCTGCTCGGCATCCTGCGCGATTTGGTGGTCGCGAAGTTGTGCCCCGACGCATACGGCCTGCTCGATCTGTCGGACGAGGAACGGCAGCGCGTGCGCGAGCTGGCACAGTCCGCGCAAGCGGACGATTTGATCCGACTGCAGCAAGGCTTTGCCAAGGGCTTTGACGAGGTTTCGAGAGCCGCCGACCCGCGCACCGCGCTCGAGATGTTGCTGGTTCGCGCGAGCGCGCGGCCGCCGCTCCTGCCACTGGAAGATCTGATGGCCAAGCTGCTCGAGCTCGAGGCGCGCCTCGGCTCCGGGAAGCCGCCGGTACCTGCGGCGCCGAGCCCGGGTAGGCCGTCTGCCAGTGCACCACCCCCGAGCTCGCCGCCCGCACGGGGCGGTGCCCGAGCTGCGTCCAGCTCGCCCGCTAGCGTTGAGCCGCGTCCGAGCGTGCCCAAGCCGCCAGCACCGGCGGTCTCCGCCCCGTCGCAGAGCCCCGCAGTTCCGGAGCGATCGGCAGCACCGGCCGAGCCCCGACCCCCCGTCGCATCGGCGCTCCCCCCCGTCGCATCATCGGCACAACCCCCTATTGCGCCGGCGCCGCCCCCTGCGCCGATGCGGGCAACCGCGCCAGCCAGTGCTGCGCCTATGCCGCCGCCCGCCGCTGCGCTCGCGGCGCTGCCCCCGGGGAGCTCCGGCGACCTCCTCACGGACTGGCGGCGCGTCCTCGACGCGCTGGTGGAAACCCGGCCGGACCTGGTGGCGTTCTTGAAGCATTCGGTGCCGATGCGCGTGGATGCCGAGGTGATCCATCTGGGTTACGAGGCCGGCAACGTGCTCGAAGCGTCGATTCGGTCGCCGGCGTGCCAGAGCGCGCTCAGTGGCGCCGCGGAGCGCGTGCTCGGGAAGCAGCCGAAGGTCACGTTTCAGCCTGTCAGCGGGGGTGTCCAGACGCTGGCAGAGACGGACAAGCGTGCGCGCGAGCTGGAACGTGCCAAAGCCGTCGATCGAGCCGAAAAGCATGAGAGCGTGCGCGCGGCGGCGGAGATTCTAGGCGCACGCGTCAAACGCATCGAGCTCAGCGAGGGATAGTGCCGGCCGTACTCCCGCAGGCCTTGCGCCAGCTGATCTCGGCGTTCACACGGCTTCCCGGCGTGGGCGAGAAGACCGCCTCGCGGTTTGCCATGCACCTACTCGCCGACAACAAACCGGTGATGCAGCAATTGAGCCAGGCTCTGGCCGAAGCTTGCAGCAAACTGTCCGCCTGTGAGCACTGCGGTAACGTGGCTGAGCTCGATGGCTCAGGGCCAGCCGTGTGCGAGATCTGCTCGGACACCCGGCGCGAAAGCCGCCAGCTCTGCGTCGTCGCCAAAGTTCAGGATCTGCTGGCGGTCGAGCGCAGCGGCGCGATGCGAGGCCGCTACTTCGTGTTGGGGCGGCTGCTGTCGCCGCTGGACGGCATCGGGCCAGAAGATTTACCGCTCGAACGGCTCTCGCGTCAGATCGACATGGGCCCCGTCGAGGAGCTCGTGATCGCAACGCCACCGTCGGTGGAGGGTGAGGCCACGGCCCTGCACCTGGCGCGGCATTTCGGACAACGCGTACGCGTGACGCGCATCGCCAGTGGCATACCGCATGGCGGCGATCTCGAATTCGCCGATCCCATTACGCTCGGGCGCGCGATGGCTGGGCGCCGCGGCCTCGACGGTTGACCCGAGGCGCCCGAAACGCCGTGCCACGGCGGCTCGACTCGCAGCGTCCTTGATTCGTCGCCCCGCCCCGAGCACTATTACCTCGTGCCCTGAGTACATGCCTTGTTTCGACGCGGCGCCCAGCGGGTGAGGGCCGCACCGAAACCGGACCCATTGCCCACTCCTGCGCTCAGTGCAGCCTCTCTTGGTACGAAAGCCGGAACAGAGTTCCGGTTTGTCGTACAATATTTCGGTGAATAGAATCTGCGTGAACACGCCGCATGCACCCGCGGCGGTGGGGCCTTACAGCCAGGCCGTGGTGGACGGCACTCGCGTCTACACCAGCGGGCAAATCCCGCTCGATCCTGCCACGGGAAAATTGGTGAGCGGAGACATCACCGCTCAGACCCGCCGAGTCATGGATAACCTGCGCGCCGTACTCGAAGCCGCCGGCAGCGGCTTGCACTTGATCAGCAAGACCACCCTTTATGTCACCGATTTGCGTGAGTTTGCGGCGATCAACCAAACCTACGGCAGCTATTTCACCTCGGACCCGCCGGCGCGCTCCACCGTACAGGTCGCGGCCCTTCCCCTCGGCGCCTCAATCGAGATAGAAGCCGTCGCGAGCGTGGCGGCTCCCGCCTCCCCGCGAGACCCGGGTTCCACCGTTCGTTAGAGCCTCGTCGCTAGAGCCTCCGCAAAGGACAATAGATGGCCAAGTCTACCAGCAGTTTCGCCGCCGACCAGATCTCGGTGAGCAAGGAGCGCGCCCTCGAGGTCGCGACCGGTCAGGGTGAGCAGGCTCCCCTCTTGGTGGAAGCCTGGATCGCTGCCGGCAACGCCGCGGCGGTACAAGCCGTAGCCGACGCGGGGCAGGGTACGCTGCGCAAGGCCGCCAAGCGTGGCCTCAATGTGCTGCGTGCCCGCGGCGTCAGCGTGCCGGTGGCCGTGCAGAAGGCACCGCCGAGCGCTGCATCGGCCGCGCGCGAAGCGTGGCTATTGCCACCGGACAGCAGTGGCACTCTGGGTGTGGTGCTGGCGGAGCGCCAAACCGGCGGGGCGTATCAGGCCTGCTTCGTGTACTTCCGCGATGGGCAGAACCTGGTGCGCGTGCAAACCGGGGAACTCAGCCTGTCTAAGATCAAGGAAACAATGCGGCAAGCGCTTGGCGGCGCGGGCTATCTGCCCGTCAGCGTGCCGTACGCCTGGGCGCAATATCGCGTCGCGGAGCGCCGCGCGTGGCACGCCGCACGTTCGACGCCGGAGCCGCTCGGCATGATGGGCTCCGAACGCTTGCTGGCGGGCGCGCCTACGGACGCTCCCCCTCACCCGTTCGACGAAGAGGGCCTGGAGCTCAGCGCAGATGACGCCGCGAAGATCGCCGGCGAGTCCGGCGTGTTGCATCAATGGCCGGAATTTCGCAGCTGGCTTCCCGGTGAACGCGCGGTGCAGGAGCTCTTGGTGCGGCTGGGGCGGCGGCTGGGTCCGGAGCCCTCCTCTGAAAAGTCGGATCTCGAACCCCTGGTCCGAGAACAGGTGAACGCCGCCACGGACCGATACTTCACGCCGGAGCGCCGCGAGGTATTGGCCCGGCGCATGAAAGACAGCGCGCTCAGTGTCCTCGCCCGCCAGGGAGAACTCGCCGCGCTGCAGGTGGCCGGCGTGATTCAGGTCATCCAGGGTGCCGGCTTGATCACCAATCCGCCGAGCGACGTAAAATTCTTGACCGGGTACTTCGACAAGGCCCTCGCACTACTGGCCGCGCGCCAGGGCGGGCAGCTGCGCATTCCGATCCCGCGCGCGGCGTCGACCGGCGCGGCTGCCGCGGAAGACGAATCGGCGCCGATCGTGGATGACGAGATCGATCCTCTCGATCGCGGGGACGCACCCTCGACCGCGGCCGCCCCCGCCGAGGGGTGAGCCTCGCGCGCTAGCTCCGTGGCGGGGCCGAGCTGACCCCGCCACGGACGCGAGCGCTGAACTGCGCTCGCAAGCGAGCGAATAGCGGCCCGGGCTGGCCAGTGCCGATGCTGGTTTCATCGAGCTGCACCACAGGCACGAGCTCACGAATGCTCGACGTGATGAACAATTCATCTGCCGCGTACGCCTGCTCCACCTGCGGTACCGACAACTCGACATCCACCCCACACGCGTTCGCCGCTCGGAGCACGTGCCGGCGAGTGATGCCCTCCAGAATTCCAGCTTCGACGGGTGGAGTGATCAAGCGTCCGGCGCACACCAAAAAGATGTTCGAGCTCGCGCCTTCGAGCAGCCTCCCCTCTCGATCGACGATCAGTGCTTCCGCGCCACCGCGTAAGCGAGCCTCACGCGTCGCAAGCACGTTCACCAGGTAATTTCCGATCTTGGCGCCGGCAGCGCCGGTGTCGTCGAGCAACCGTGCCGTGCGATAGGTGATCGCTTTGACTCCCTCGGTGTAGTGTTGCTCGGGCAGTGGCACGAGCTTCTGAACGAGGATGACTCGCCGGGGCTGCGCAGCGAGCGAGGGATCGAGGCCGAGCTCCCCCTGCCCGCGCGTCACCATCACGCGCACGTAGCTCTCAGCGTTCCCCGCGCGCGCCACGGCCGTTGCCACCTCTCGGCCGAGCTCCTCCCGGACCACCGGCATCGGAATGAACACGCGCGCCGCGCTGCGCGCGAGACGTTCGAGGTGCTCGCCGAGCGCGAACACCTCGCCGCCATAGGTACGCAGCGTCTCGAACACCGAATCCCCGTACAGAAAGCCTCGATCGTAGACGCTAATGTGCGCCTCGCCGGGTGGGCACACCCGCCCGTCGATCATCGCAAGCGCAGTCACCTCCGAGCCCTCGACAAGGAGGCCAGCGACCTAGAAGCCATCCCATAGCCTGGGATGGCAACAAACGTAGAGGAAGAGCACGTGAACAGGGCCAAGTTTCCGCGGAAAACGCGACCACTCGCCCCGTTGGGCGGGCGCGTTTTCCGGTGAGGGAGGTTATGGGATACGCTCTAGTGCCTCGATTCTATCGAATCGAGGCCAATGTAAAAGGAGGGAGCCGGTTCAAATGGATGGGAAAGGCGGGAATTTCGATGCCCTCGCCCCAGCCG
>JAYWEH010000187.1:0-5262 GCA_043780025.1 Deltaproteobacteria bacterium | reverse complement strand
CGATCGTATGTTGAGCGAGCATTTCGCCGCCCATCGCCAAATGGCCCTGGTGAGCGGGCCGCGCCAGGTCGGCAAGACCACGACGTGTAGAGCCCTCGGCACCGTGTATCTGAACTGGGATGACGCCGATCACCGGCGTGTGATTCAGCGCGGGCCGGCAGCCGTCGCCGACTACGCAGGGCTCGCGCAGCTGCACGACCAGCGGCCACGGCTCGTCTTTGACGAGCTGCACAAGCATCCGCGTTGGAAAGGCTTCCTCAAAGGCTTTTTTGACACCTACGCTGAACGGGCTCAGGTCCTGGTGACGGGGAGCTCGCGGCTCGACGTGTTTCGCCGCGGCGGCGACAGCTTGATGGGCCGCTACTTCCTGTACCGGATGCACCCCTGGAGCGTGGCTGAATGTTTGCATGTCGACCCCCCTGAGCAGCCGCAGCGGCAGCCGCGCAAGATCGACGACCAGAGCTGGCAGGCACTCTGGGAGCATGGAGGGTTCCCGGAGCCATTCCTCAAACGCGACGTGCGCTTTACCCGGCGCTGGCGCGGGCTTCGCTTCGAGCAGCTGGTTCGTGAGGATGTGCGCGACGTCGCGATGGTCCAAGATCTCGGCGCCCTGGAGAGCTTGGCGCGGATTTTGGCGGAGCGCTCTGCCTGCCAACTCATCTATTCCACGCTAGCGCGCGAGATCGGCGTAGCAGTCGACACGATTCGTCGCTGGGTCGACCTGCTGGGTCGCCTGCACTTTGGCTTTCTCGTGAGGCCCTGGTTCAAGAATGTGAACAAGGCGCTGCGCAAGGAACCCAAATGGTACTCGCGAGACTGGTCAGGCGTGGAGGACCCGGGTGCCCGCGCCGAGACGCTGGTGGGTTGCCATTTGCTCAAGGCCACCGAGGGTTGGACAGACCTCGGCCTCGGCGTGTTCGAGCTGCGCTACTTGAGAGACAAGGAGAAGCGCGAAGTGGATTTCTTGGTCGTCCGCGACCGCAAGCCCTGGATGCTGGTGGAGGTCAAGACGGGAGACGACCAGCCTTCTCCCAGTCTCCGGCATTTCCAGTCCGCAACGCGCGCTCCGTATGCGTTCCAGGCGGTACTGGACCTGCCCTACGTACAGGCGGACGCTTTCTCCGCGCCGGGGCTCAGCGTGGTCCCGGCTAAGACGCTACTCTCTCAACTCCTCTGAGGATCAGATCGACCGCGCCCAACCGCAGACCCGCCCCCGTGAGAATTCCCGGGGAGCCCGGAAACCCATTCTAGTTGGGGCTTCGAGCGCGGATCGGCGCGGCGAAGGCGTCACGCTGGTCGCGCAGAAACGGTCCATCGACGTATTGGCCGATCAGGTCGATGTCGCGCGGTCGCACACCGGCCTGCGCGAAATGATGCCGCCAATCAGCGACCACCGCCGCCACCTGCTGGATCTGTGCCTCGGCGGCTGAGCGCTTCAAACCGAACTGGCCACACATGGAGAGCGCGTTGTCGAGCGTCGCATCGGCGGCGTCCGTACCCACGCGCATTTGTTGGTAACCCAGCCCTTGCCCGGAGGGCAAAATGTCATATCCCGGCGATAGCTCGTATTGTCCCGCGTCGTTCACGAGCAGGGCATGGTTCTTCTCGTGATCGTCAGTGTTGTCGATCAGAATGTTGAACACCATGCGCCGGAACAGTTCGCGCATCTGTCCGGCGTTGCGATCCCCTTCCACGATGCCGCGGCGCCGCAACAGCTGCGCGAGCTCCGGGTAGCCGTACGTGTCACCCGCGGCCGAAAGCGCGACCTTCGCGGAGAGAGCGTGCAGTCGCTCGCCACCCTTGCGATCGAAGCGCTCGACCGCGACGGCGTGGCCATGTGTGAGCCGGATCGGTCGTGAGCGCGCCACCGTGATGTCCGCGCGCGCGGCGAGCGTCAGCGACGCGTGCTCGACCAGCGGCGCGTCCGTGGGGTCGCCGTCCGCGAACTTGACGACCCATTGTTGGCCGTCGATCGAGAGGAGCGCTTTCGGCCGCGCACCGCCAAACGTCACGCCGGGTGTAATCAAGCGCTCGAGCTCCGGTGCGACCGGCTCATTGGCGAGCACCTGGCGCACCAGCTCTGCGATGGTCTCCGTGTCCGCCAGCGTGGGCAGCGGCCCGAAGCGCCGCGGCAAGTACTCCTGCTCAGAGGTCGACACGCTGAGCGCGCCGAAGCGCTCGTCGCCCGCGAAGTATAGGTACTCGAGCAGCGAGAGCCGCGGCGGCTTGTCGACAAAGCGGATCACGCGTTCGCCCCAGCGATCGGGCCGCGCGTCGTCGACGGCACCGGGGGCGCTGTCCTTCTCCGGCGCGAGAAACTCGTGCCCCCTGAGCAGCGGCAGGTCTTCACTCAGAGCAAAGCCGCTTTCGACCCAACTATCCGCGTAGCGCAGCGAAACCCCGCGCGGGCTTCGCACCACGGTCAACTGCCCCACCAGCGCGGGCTCCGAGGGCTGGGCCAGCCACCAGAGAAACAGCTGATCACGCGGAACGTAGTTGCTGAAACGCGCCGTCATGGCTGCTTCTTTCTGCCGAGGCGCGCGCGAATGGACGGCGCAGAGCGCACTGCCCGCCGTTCCGCCGCGCGCCGTACGTCGAGCTCCAGCGCGCCCTGGTCCTCTTTCGGCTCAGCGAGCGCAGGCAGCGCCGCCGTGCGCCCGATCAGCCACAGCGCGGTCGCGTACACGCCCATCGCCACACTCGGCTCCCCCTGTTCCAGGCGGATCAGCGTGGGGATAGAAACGCCCAGGCGCTTGGCCCAGACACGTTGCGACTCTTTACGCCGCACACGCGCTAGCGCGAGATTCTCTCCCAGTTGGCGCAGCGCTTCCGAAACGACGGGTGGCAGCGACGCCAGGGATCCGGCCTGCTTTGGCATAACATAAAGGATACCTAAGCTGTGGTTTTGATCAACTATATGTTACTCGCTAGGCCGCGAACCGCCTGCCACTGCGGGGACGCCGTGCTCCGGGGTAGGTCCGCCGTCATTGCAACCCGCCTGCGGACGTTTATCACCCTGTCTGGTGGAGTCAGATTAGCGCGTCGTCCGGCGGCATGTCACACCCTCACCGCCGATGCTTCGAATCCAGCCCGAGCTCCTCCGCCGACATAGCTTCTCCGACTACCGAGGTTTCGAGCGGCTTGCGCTGGTGAGCATGGTCTCCGGGTTACTGGCGTGCGGCAACGACGTCAGCAACCTCCACCTTCACGCTGACGCTTCCGCGCCCAACGCAGGCATGGACGCCGGGGCGAATGTCGAGCCCGTCGATGGCGGAGTTCCTGGCGCGAATACGTTGCCTGGCGCGTTGAATCTGGATGTGTTCGGCAGCATCGGAGCTCGTTATTGGTTCGTCGTATCGGAAGCCGAAGTCGAGCGCATGAATGAGCGACTCTTCGACGAATTGTTGGCGCGTCCCTCCGTTTTTCAAGCTTATTGGCCGGGCGGGCCGGAGATCGAGCCTACGTTTGCCGATCACTTGGTCATCACGACGCCGGGCAGCGATCCGCACGTGGCGGACTTCGGCAAAGTCCAGGTCCGGCTAGGCGCTCAATCCCTGAATCAACCCTGGACACCTCAGTCGTTGCCGCATCTGATCGTCGACGCCACCGAGTTCAGCGCCGATCAACGCATCGGAGGCCAGCAACAGCTGCGCTTTCACAACGCCGTCACCGGCGACATCTTTCGGGAGAAGCTCGCGTTCGAGCTTTACCGGAAGCTCGGCTACCCCGCGCCGCGCACGGGCTACGCGTGGGTTTCGAGTAGTGTTTGGGCGCCGGGCATCGCCGTTCCGTACCTCGTCGTGGAAGCCTATGCCGAGCCGTTCTGCGACGGTAACTCGCAACTCGGCGGCGGCTGCAGCAACCTGTGGGAGTTCGGCGGGGATCTAGGCCAGGGTTTTGCTGCGTTTCCGGGGTTCTGCCAGCTCAGCTCGTGTGATCCGGCGCGAGCACTCGCTTTGGACGCAGCGCTCGGTGTGCCCGCAGCGGATTACAAGCTGGCCTTTGCCGCTTGGATTGACTGGGACGCATTTCATCGGTTTCAGTGCCTGGGCTGGATCCTTAGCACGGGAACAGATGCTTTGAGGAGTGGGCGCCAGGTGCTCGCGGAGCGGGCCGACGGCAAGTTTCAATATTTACCGTTCTCGGTGGACGTGAGCCTGGGGCACGAAGGCGCGCCCACGGTTACGTTGCCAGCTCAAGGCATTCTCGCTAGCGGCTGCCAGAGCGACCCGCAGTGCTGGGCGGACACGATCAGCACTTGCGAAGCGCTGATCGGTGAATTTGCCGCTGCCGATCCGATTGGTATGCTGAACCGCATCCACGCCGAGCTCGAGGCCGAGGGCATGCTGCGCGGCGGTGACGAAAGCCGCTACCAGGGCCTCGCGCAGTTCCTGGAGCGGCGGCTCATCGACTTACCACTCGAACTGGAGCTCAATCGTCCAGCGCCGTATTTCGGATGCCAGGATGAGCTCGTGCCGTGTGGGCGCGAATGCAGGTTTCCCGGATTCTGTGTGCTGTGCGAAGCGACGCCCGAACCTTTGCCAAGTTCGGAAGGTGACGCTGGCACTCCCGATGCCGGTGTGCCTCCCGAGGTCATTGACTGCGTCCCCCCCATTGACCTCCCGAGTTCACTGTCTACCCCATGAGCCTGCCGAAAACGGATTCGCGGACCTGCGCGCCGATGATACGCCTGGCCCGAACAGTGCTGGTCGCGTGCGGCCTGGGGTTCATATTGACCGCGTGCGATCGCGACATCGCCAACTACGAGTTGCATGAGCACGAGGTGGGCCCCGCAGGCGAGGCCGTGCCAGGGCAGTCGCCACGCGACACGGACTCCGGTGCAGAGGGCGAGCCTCTCGCAGACGGCATTCCGTTGCTGGATACGGCCCCCGCCCAGCTCGCTTGGGACGTGTTCGGCAGCGTTGGCGCGCGGTATTGGTTCCTGATTTCGGACGCCGAACTCGAGCGCATGAACCAGGGCTCGGGTGGGGTGTCTCGCTACTGGCCTGGCGGCGGCGTGGAAACCCAGGCCACCTTCGCCGATCACTTGGTGGTCACTACACCGGGTGACGATGCCCACAGCGCCGACTTCGGCAAAGTCCAGCTCCGATTCGTGGGCGAGTCCACGGACAATCCGTTGACGATACGGACGCTGCCGAATCTGAGGGTCGATGCCGATGAATTCGTCCGGGACAAGCGCATTGGAGGCGTGGAGCACCTGCGCTTCAACAACGCGCTGAACGGCGGCATCTTTCGTGAAAA
>JAYWEH010000186.1:0-12536 GCA_043780025.1 Deltaproteobacteria bacterium | reverse complement strand
GGTTCTCTGTAAGGCGAATGACGGTTGCCCGGCCGGCCACTGCCTCGGCTGTGCCGTCGGTGGACCCGTTGTCCACCACGATCACCTCATTGGCGGGGTGGTAGATAACAAGAATCAGAATCTTGTGTCCTACCATTAGACGATCCCCCAAGACTCGCTGCATTTGAGCAGACTTCGACACTCGAACGATACACTTTCGGAGGAATCGGTTCAAGCCGGCGCCTCGCGGCCCAAAGGGACGACGCGAGATAATCGCAAAAACGCCGGAAGGCAAGGGAAGAGGGCTTTCCGCGTACGGCCGAAAAATTGCAGGATTCGGCGGGCTTTGGGGTTGACCTTCAGCGAGGAGGTCATAACTTCCGCAACGAATTTACGACGAAGCCGCCCATTAGGCGTTGAGCTCCGTCACGGCGGCTGCCGGCCCCAAGGTTGGGGTGGGCGGTCGAGCATCTAAAGGAGTCGTTCGGATGAGCAAACAGATCGCGTATGACAGCCAGGCCCGAAAGCAGATCAAGTTGGGCGTGGATGCGCTCGCCAACGTCGTCAAAGTCACGCTGGGCCCAGGTGGGCGGTGCGTGGCCTACGAGAAAAGCTGGGGCGCTCCCGGGGTGACGAAAGATGGCGTCACCGTCGCGAAGGAAATCGAGCTCGCCGGCAGGTTCGAGAACATGGGCTGCGAAATGCTGCGCGAAGTGGCGTCCCGCACCAATGACGACACGGGTGATGGCACGACTACGGCAACCGTCCTCGCGCAGGCGCTGTTTGGGGAAGGCCTCAAGCTGATTGAAGCGGGGATCAACCCCATGGACCTGAAGCGCGGCATCGACCGCGCCACGGGCGCGATCGTGGAAGAGCTGAAGAAGCAAGCTCAGAAGATCCGCGGCAGGAGCGACATCGAGCGCATTGGTACCGTCAGCGCCAATGGCGACGAGGCTGTCGGCAAGATGCTGGCGGACGCCCTGGAGAAAGTGACCACCGACGGCGTGGTGACGATCGAGGAAGCGCGAGGGCGCGACACCGAGATCGACATCGTCGAGGGCATGCAGTGGGATCGCGGCTATCTGTCCCCGTATTTCATTACGGATCAGAAGGGCCTGAACTGCGAATTGGAAGATGTGCTCGTGCTCGTGCACGAGAAGAAGATCTCGTCGCTCAAGGACCTCTTGCCGGTGCTCGAGCTCGCCAATCAAAAGCAGCAAGCGCTGTTGATTGTGGCGGAAGACGTGGACGGGGAAGCGCTCGCCGCGCTGACCTTGAACAAGCTCCGCGGCGTGCTCAAGGTGGCCGCCGTGAAGGCGCCTGGCTTTGGCGATCGCCGCAAGGAAATGCTCAAAGACATCTCCGTTTTGACGGGTGCTACGGCATTCCTGGACGGCTTCGGTCGCAAGCTCGATTCCGTCGACATGCGTGACCTCGGGCGCGTCAAGCGCGCCGTGCTGGACAAGGACACCACCACGCTGGTCGGTGGCAAGGGCGACAAGGCTGCGATCAGCGGGCGCATCCAGACGATCAAGCGCGAGATCTCCGAAACCAACAGCGACTACGACAAGGAGAAGCTGAACGAGCGCCTGGCGAAGCTCGCGGGCGGTGTCGCCGTGATCCGCGTGGGTGCAGCCACCGAGGTGGAGATGCGCGAGCGCAAGGCGCGTTTCGAAGACGCGCTGCACGCCACCCGCGCCGCGATTGCAGAAGGCATTGTCCCGGGTGGTGGCGTGGCGCTGCTGCGCGCAGCAAACGTGCTGGCCTCGCTCGAAGCCGAAAATGACGACGTGCGTGCCGGCATCCAGTTGGTGAAGCGCGCCGTTGCGGCACCGATAACCCAGATCGTCAAAAACACGGGCGCCGACGCGCCGACCATCGTGCACGAGGTGCAAAATGGCAAAGGCAGCTTCGGTTACAACGCGGCAACTAGGCAGTTCGGCGACCTCGTCGCCGCCGGCATCATCGATCCGGTGAAGGTGGTACGGACCACCATGAAGAACGCCGCCAGCATCGCTGGTTTGCTGCTGACCACGGAAGTGGCCATCGCCGAACGGCCCAAGCCCAAGGGGCAGAGCCATTCGCACGGCGGCGGTGGCGGTGGCATGGGTGGAATGGGCGGCATGGGTGGAATGGGCGGAATGGGTGGAATGGGCGGCATGGGTGGAATGGGTGGAATGGGTGGAATGGGCGGCGACGACTTCGACATGGGTTGAGGCTGAGCGCGCAGCATCGATAGACACCTACACACAAGAGTCAGGCCCCGCGGGTCGAGCGCTTCTGAGCGCACCGGCCTTGCGGGGCCTTCTTCATTTTGTGGGGTTGCGCTCCGGACGCCGGCTCGGAATGACCACCCGAAGCGGCGCTTGGCCCCCAGGTGCGAAACGAGCGTGCTGAGAGTGGTTAGGCCTGATAGTCCGAAGGCGCCTCGGAGAGCCTTTCCAAAAAGTTAACATAATGTATCTTATGCGAAATAATGTGGAGCTGGTTTGGGGTGGGGCCTTCTGATAATTTTGGCGGAAACGATTCCAGATTCGGGCGTTCCATGCTCCTTCGAGCCTGCTTCGCCGGTGAATCTGCTTCGCGGTGAGCCTGCCGCATCCGCTTTTGGAGCTGCTTTGAATACGATCTCGTCGTGGGCGAACCTGGGTTACTCGTTGGCCTTGGCGCATCTCCGGGCGAAGCCGGTACGTTGCGCTTTGCCGCTGCGCGCACGGACCGGCTCATTGGAGTCGCGTTGCAGGCCGCGCGCCTTGGCGATCCGGCGTACGGCGAGATCGCCCGGCGTGAGTTCAACTACGTGACCGCCGAGAACGAAATGAAGTGGGACGCGCTCGAGCCGGCCCCAGGCGTGTTCGACTTCAGCGCGGCCGATCGCATCGTCGCGTTTGCTGAAGCCAACGACATGCGGGTCAAGGGCCACACGCTGGTCTGGCACTCGCAGCTCCCCGCTTGGTTGACTCAGCTCAACACCGCTGACGCCGTGCGAACCGCCATGGTCAATCACGTGGCCACTGTGGCCGAGCACTACCGAGGCCGTGTGGTGGCTTGGGACGTGGTGAATGAGGCGTGGGAGAACGGGCGCGCGCTGCGCGCGTCGGTGTTCCAGACGTACCTCGGCGAAACCTTCATCGATGAAGCGTTCCACGCCGCGCGAGCTGCCGATCCAGAGGCGCGCCTCTACTACAACGACTTTGGCGGCGAAGGTATGGGCCGCAAAGCAACCGCCATCTACGACATGGTGGTGCGCCTCTTGGAACGCCAGGTCCCGATTGACGGCGTGGGCCTGCAAATGCACACCCAGAGCCAGGGTGGCCCCAGCGTACAAGACTTCAACGCCAATCTGCAGCGTCTGGCCAACCTGGGCCTCGACGTCATCATCAGCGAAATGGACGTGCGCAGCTGCCTGATGGGCGACGTGCCCATGGATCAGCAGCTGGCGATGCAACGCGATCGCTATTTCGAGCTGGTGAACGCATGCGTCACGCAGCCCGCCTGCACGGAGGTGAGCGTGTGGGGTATCTCCGATCAGCTCTCGTGGTTGAACAATCAGGATGGCTGCGAAGCGGGTGAACTACCGCTACCGCTGCTATTTGACGACGCGTTCTCCAAAAAACCCGCGTTCGAAGGCGTATTGTCCGCGCTCGAAGCCGCGCGTTGAGCGCGTTTAGATCGGCGGCATGATGTGGAAGCTGTAAAAGCGACCTGTGTTCGAGACGATGAAGGCGCGCCGGCCGTACGCGTTCGGCGGCATGGAAAACCCCTCACCCGTATGAATGCCATCGATCGTCTTGCCGTCGAGCGGAGAGATCATGAACAGGCCCTGACGCGTCGTCGAAAACATCAGCGCGCCGAGCACCGGCACCACTTTCGAGGCTCCCGCATTCGGCACGGCGCGATGCCAGACCTCGTTGCCGGTTTGCGGATCGATGGCCCAGACCCCGCTCGTCCCGGTGGATACGATCAGGAGCTGCCGCTCGGGCAAATCGGGACCTTCGCCACGGGGCGCGTGCGCGGCCTGAGTCCATAAGTAGAGCTCGCTCGCGCCGAGCACGGCCGGGTTGTCCCAGACACGCGAGCCGGTATCGGCGTGCAGCGCGAACACGCCACCTTCGTAGCTGGCGACATAGACGACCGGTTGGTTATCGACGCTACCCGCAACAGGCGTCGTGTCGACGTCCAGGTAGGTCGGAAGCTCGCCGAGCGTCTGCTCGGCATTGGCCGCCAGATCCACGGGTGCCCAGCGTTCTTCGCCGCTGCGCGCGTCATAGGCGGTTACGGTGCCTTCGCTGAAGGCCGAGTAGACCAGGCCGCGCCAAACCAACGCACCGGCGTGCCCAGCGATCTCCATGCCGAGGGCTGGCGCGCGGTGTTGGTTCCACACCATCGCGCCGGTCTTGGCGTTCATGGCAATGACGGTGTCGTTGGCGTTCACGGCGTAGACCAGGCCGCCCTTCACGGTGACGCGCCGGCTGACCTCGGCTCCGGTGGCGAAGCGCCAGATCAGCTTTCCGGTCTCTGCCTCGACCTTGTAGAGCGCGCCGTCGTTCGAGCCGAAGTAGACGACGTTTTCGCGCTTGTCGTAGTAGGGCTCACTCTGCACGGGCCCCAGCGTTTCGAAGCGCCAGAGCACGGAGCCGTCTTGCGCGCCAAGCGCATACAGGCCGTTGTCACGAGAGCCGGTGAATACACGGCGATGCCCGGTATCGAGCTCCGGCGCGCCCCGCTCGTAGGGCTCACCCACGTCGCGCGCGCGCGCCATGACCGACTGGCTGTAGACCAGCTGCATCGAGCCGCTCGGGTGGTGCACCCAGGTGGGCACCATCGGGTATGCGCTGGCGCGAATGGACTCGCAACTCCACCCTGCGGCGCTCGCGGCAGTGATTGCTAGCCAGCCGAGGAGCCTCGAAAGTCGGCTGTTCATGGGGTTGCGGGTTCAGGCTCGGCCGGCGCGGGTGCGGTGACCATGCCCGATTGCCTGAGTTGCTCGAGCATTTGCTCCACCGCGGCGGGGCCTGTCGGCGGCTTCGGGATTTGGACGTCCTTCTCCAGCGGATCGACAGCGCTGGCGAGCTGAATCGCGCGCTCGCGGATGAACTCGGGACGATGAGGCAGTCCGCCGAGGTTGGCCATCTTCGGAGGACCGAGCGCCTTGAACAGCTTGTTGAGCAGCTCTTTGACGGCCGCCACGTCGCCCTGGGCATGTTTGATGCGGGCCTGCTGGTACAGGGCGCGCTCCTCGAACCCTGGCACCGCCGAAAGCTGCTGAAAGGCCTCCAACGCCGCCGGCAGTTCGCCCTTGGCTTCCAACGTGAGCCCTTTGCCCTCGAGGGCGGCACCCTTCAACTCGCTGCTCTTTTCGATGGCGCTGCTGGCGAGCACGGCATCGTACTCGAGGCGCGCTTCGTCTAACTTGCCGAGCTCCAGCGAGACGCCGGCTCGACCGACGCGTGCGAAACCTTCTGCCACGCGACCTGGATGCATAGAGGCGGCTTTTTCATACGCGGCCAGCGCCGCCTGGGAACGCGCGGCGTCGTTCTCGAAAATCGGCGTCGGATCCACGATGCCGTTGGCGTTGGGCTTGCCTTGCTCTTCAGGGTCCCCGATCACGCCGAGTTCGGCGACCACGCCGTCATACAGCGCATCGGACACGCGGGCGTTCGTGACGTTCTTGCGCCAGTCGTACACCTGGTAGCCAAACCAGCCGATGGCTCCGAGCCCGATCACCCATTGAAGGACATTCCAATAGCGCCGAAACAGGCGGCTGACCTTGTCGGTGAACCGGACCAAGGCATCATCGACCATCTCGCCCGCGTCCAAGCCGATGGCGCTCGCCTCAACGCGCTCCTGCTTGCGCCGGGCTCGGGCTTTCGCCGCGGCCGCGCGTCGCGCCTGGCGGTTGGCGGCGGCCGCACCAGCCTCCTCCTCGGGAGCGGCCTCGTCCTCGGCAGTGCCCTCACCACCCTCCTCTTCCGCTTCGAGGCCTTCCCCCTGCTCGATGGGCAAAGCTTCGCTCGAGGCTTCGCCTTCCGCGCGGCGTTTCGCCCGTTTAGACAACTTATTCGCGTCTTCTTGCACCACTCAGCCGCCTCGACGTCGCCGGCTCTATACCATCGCGAGCCCGTTCCCAAGCAATCTCGCAAATTCCGTTCGATCGGCCACGTGGCCACTGTCCGAACTGGCCGCCGCGACCTTCAGCGCCGCAGTGGGCGCCTATTGAAACCGGACCTCGATGACTTCGTACTTTCGCTTGCCCGCCGGCAGGGTCACCGTCACCTCGTCGCCGGCTTCCTTGCCAATGAGGGCGCGCGCCAGTGGGGCCGAGATGGAGATGGTCCCCTCCTCGATGTTGGCTTCATCGGCGCCGACGATCTGGTAGGTGCTTTGCTCCTCTGTATCCGTGTTGGACAAGACGACGGTAGCTCCGAAGCGAATTCGAGTGCCGCTTAGCCGTGTCGGGTCGATCACCTCGCTCCGGGACAGCTTGTCTTCCAAATCCTTGATCTGCGCCTCGACCATTCCCTGGCGCTCCTTGGCGGCGTGGTACTCCGCGTTTTCGCTAATATCTCCGTGATCGCGGGCAGTGCCGATATCACGCGAGATCTTTGGCCGCTCCGCCTTGAGGCGGGCCAGCTCCTCGCGAACCTTGACCGCCCCCTTCGGCGTCATCGGGACACGTTCAGGCATGGTCGCACCCTTAGCGCGAGAATGAGGCGAGGCAAAGGGTTGCGCGGATGCGTGTCAGCGGCTACCACCGCGACATGAGGCCCAACGGCTGGATCGCACTCTGCTTTTTAGCGCTCGGAGCGGCCTTCGCTACCGCCGCGTGCGCACCGGCCCCCAAGGCCGCCAAAACGGCGGAGCAATATCAAGAAGATGCCCGCGTCGCTTACGACGAGGCCGTGGCCGCGTATCTCGACGAGGACTGGGAGCTGGCGGTGCGCCTGCTCGGCCAGATGCGGCGGGACTTCGGCTACACGCGCTACGCTCGCCTCGCCGAGCTCCGGCTCGCCGACGTGGCATTTCGCCAGGAGAAGTACGCCGAAGCAACGGCTGCCTACAAGAGTTTCTCTCGCGACTACCCGAGCGATCCGGAAGTGCCGTATGCGCGCTATCGGGTCGTGCGTGCCCAATTCTTGCAGGCGGGTGACAGCATCTTCCAACCCCCGCTCGAAGAGCGCGATCTGGCCAGCGTGCGCGGCGCATACGCTTCGTTGCAGGCCTTTTTGGCCGATTTTCCCAACTACTCGCGGCGCGTCGAGCTCGACTACATGTTGCAGGTCGTAACCGGCACGCTGGTTCGGCACGAGCTGTACGTGGCGCGCTTTTATCTGAAGCGTGACGAATATCCTCCGGCCGTTGCCCGCGTCCAATACGCGCTAGAGCGCTATGAATCCTCGGGGCTCGAGGCGGAGGCCGTCGCCCTCTTGGGGGAGACGTACCTGAAGATGAAGGACCGACCCAAGGCGGCGGCGGCCTTTCAGCGCCTCCTCGACGAATACCCGGACAGCGCGTTTGCAATCCCGGCGCGCGAATTCTTGAGCTTCTTGGGCCAACCGCCGCGCCATGGAAACTGAAGGCCCCGGCACGGACGACTCGGTGCCGGCGCTCGCGACCGCCGCGTCGACCGTGCTCGTCGTCGACGACGAAAAGAACATTCGACGCACGCTGGGCATGGTGCTTTCGGGTGTGGGCTACCGCGTGCTCGAGGCGAGCAGCGCCGAGCAGGCCCTCGAAAGCGTCAAGAACCCCCTGCACCCCATCGATCTCGCGATCGTCGATCTAAAGCTGCCGGGCTTGAGCGGGCTCGATCTGTTGCAGGCGATCAAGGCTGACGACGCTACCGCCGACATCCCTGTGGTCGTGATCAGTGGGCATGCCAGCGTCCAGGACGCTGTGCTCGCGATCAAGTTCGGCGCCAGCGATTTCTTCGAGAAGCCGCTGAACCGCGACCGCATCGTCGTCAGCGTCGAAAACAGCATCCGCGGTGCGCGTCTGCGGCGCACGGTCGAGCAGATGCGGCGCGAGCTGGAAGAGCGCTACCAGATGGTCGGCACGAGCGAGCCCTTGCAGAGGCTCTTCCGTGACATCGATCGAGTAGCCCCCACCAAGGCCAACGTGCTCATCACCGGGGAAAGTGGCACGGGTAAAGAGCTGGTGAGCCGCGCTCTGCATCGTTTGAGCCCGCGGCGCGACGCGCCATTCGTCAAGGTGAACTGCGCGGCGATGCCGCGAGATCTGATCGAGAGCGAGCTATTTGGACACGAGCGCGGCGCCTTCACCGGGGCCCACGGGGTCAAACGCGGCTTGTTCGAACAGGCGCACGGCGGCACCTTGTTCCTCGACGAGATCGGCGACATGGACCTGGCGGCTCAGGCCAAGGTGCTGCGCGTGCTGCAGAACGGCGAGCTCTCCCGGGTTGGTTCCGAACACGTCATGCACGTCGACGTGCGCCTGCTCGCCGCCACAAACAAGGATCTGGCACGAGAGGTGGCGGCTGCGCGCTTCCGCGAGGATCTGTTCTTTCGCCTCGAGGTCTTCCCGATCCACGTGCCGGCGCTGCGCGAGCGGCCCGGCGACATCCCGCTCTTGGCCGAGGCCTTCGTAGCTTCCTTCTGCAAGGACAACGGTCTGCGCACAAAGCGCATCGACCCGGCGTTCTTTCAGGCGCTGCAGCTGCGCAGCTGGCCCGGCAACGTCCGCGAGCTCAAGAACGTGGTCGAGCGGGCGGCCATCTTGTCGAGCGACGTGATCAGCATCGCCGATCTGCCGGAAGATCCGCATCTGAGCCCGTTCGACGACGAGCTCCGCCCGAGCTCGAGTTCGGGCGCGCCGATACCCGCGCCGCAGAGTGGCGAGCGGCTCAGCTTACGCGAGTATCGGGACGCGGCCGAGCGCGCCTACATCGTGCAGACCCTCTCCGAAACGGACTGGAACATCTCTCGCGCGGCCGTGGCTCTCAACGTCGAACGCACGAATCTGCATAAGAAAATCCGCGCCTATGGGATCAAGCGGGGCGAGGATTGAGCGTCATAGCGGGCGGCCCGAGCTCGGCTCGCGCGTCGAAGGGCAATCTGATCGGGGGGTTGCCAGTGGGCACCCTCGACGTACCCGGTGCGACGCCGAGCATATTGGCCTTGCATGGTTTTGGCGCTACCCCTCAGGAGGTCGCCATGGCCGTAGGCATCGGGCGAGAGCTCGGGCTGCGCGCGCTGGCGCCATTGCTACCGGGGCACGGCTCGTCGGTGGACGATTTGGCGCAGACTCGGTTTGCGGATTGGCGTCGAGGCGCTCAGGAGGCCTTCGAGAGCCTGCCGAGCGGGCCCGTGATTGTAATTGGTTCGTCGATGGGGTCGCTCCTGGCGCTCGATCTCACCGCAGATCAACCCGAACGCGTGATCGGCGTCGTGGCGTTGGCCACCGCGCTCCGCCTGGGCTGGTTGTTCCCGAGCCTCGCGCTCAGCGTCATGGCCGCGCTGCGCTTGCCCGATTTTTCTCTGCCGAAGGCGGGAGCCGACATCCGCGATCCGTGCCAGCGTAAATCCCAAGTGACATACGGCGCCCAGCCGGCCCACGCCGGCAATGAAGTTCGCTTGGCGGGGCCCCGAGTCGAGCGCCGGCTAGGGCAGATTCGTTGCCCCGCGCTGCTCGTCCACGGTCGCCACGACCACGTGTGTCCGCTGCGCGGCGCAAGGCGAGCATTTTCTCGTTTGGGCACGCCACGCGACCAGAAGGAGCTCGTGATCTTGGACCGCTCGTATCACATCGTGACGCGGGACGTGGAGCGAGGCATCGTGCGCACCAAGATCCATGACTTTGTCCGGCGGCTTGCGGGCACGTCGCACGCAGCGTAGCGGGCCTGCCGAAGCGCGCCGACCTCAGACGCCGGTGGAGCCGTATCCGCCGGCGGCGCGATTGGTTTCCGAAAGAGCTTCGGAGAGCTCGATCTGGACGCGACTGACGGGACAAATGACGAGCTGCGCAATGCGCTGTTGGGGGCGAATCTCCACCGGTTCAGCGCCGTGATTGATCAAGACGATGCCCAGCTCGCCCCGGTAGTCGGCGTCGATGGTTCCCGGCGAGTTCAGCACCGTCAGGCCATGGCGCAGCGCCAAGCCCGAGCGCGGACGCACCTGCCCTTCGAACCCGTCCGGGATTTCCAGACAAATTCCGGTTGGAAGTAGACGCCGCTCGCCGCTCAGCAAGGTGACGGGAGCGCTCAGCGCTGCGCACAGGTCGAGACCCGCGGAGCCGGGGGTTTGGTACTGTGGCAGCGGCACCTTGACGGGGCCTACGAATTTGACGCCGAGCCTCTTAGACATGGCAGCCGCCGTCATACTGCCGCCCTCCCCACATAAGCAAATCGAACCTCCGGGCACGCAGTGCCGCTTCCGGGCCCGACGGCCGCGAGAGCAGTGCGCGGCAGCGTTTAGCGCCACGCCGAGTCCCGGCCGTGCGCGGAGCGCCTGTTCTCCTACACCAAACGCGCAAAACATTTGCTCTTTGCTCCTGGCTTTGAAACGCTCCTTCCGTGTCCCGTCACGCCGACGTACTCCGGTCTTGGCCGCGTTGCTCTCCGTGTTCGCCCTCCCGTGATGTCGACCTCCCGCTAACGGTTTTGTCGAGTTGCGGCCACGGAGGCCAAAACGCCTGCTACAGCGTCTTTGACGACGTGGTGTGATATCGAGGATTGGTGAGTCAGAACCTCAAAGAGAGTCTGCGGCGACTGTACGGTCTGCTGGCACGGGGGCGGCAGTTTGGTCTCGAACGCATGCAGGCGGCGTGCGCCGAGTTCGGCCACCCCGAGCGATCCTTTCAAGCCGTTCACGTCGCTGGGACGAATGGCAAGGGAAGCGTCTCTGCATTCGTCGCGTCAATGTTGCGCGCTCAGGGGACGAACGTGGGCTTGTACACGTCGCCGCACCTGAATCGGTTCGCCGAGCGCATTCAGGTCGACGGCGAGTGTATTCCCGATGACGCACTGTCAAACCTGATCACCGAGGTGATGGATCGGAACCTCGATCTCAGCTTCTTCGAGGCAGCCACGTTGATTGGTTTCCTCCACTTTCGTGAATCGAAGGTCGAGACGGCGGTGATCGAGGTCGGCATGGGTGGCCGACTGGATGCTACAAACGTGATCCCGGCGCCTCGTGTGGCGGCGATCACTCGCGTGTCGTTCGATCACATGGAGATCTTGGGTGACTCCCTCGCGGCAATTGCACGTGAGAAGGTCGGCATCATCAAGCCGGGCTCCCGCGTGGTGGTCGGCAAGCTGCACCCAGACGCCACGCGTGAGGTGGAGCGCCGCTGTCGCGACGTGGGCGCGGAGTTGCTGTCGCTCGGCGACGCGGAGCCGTATCCGGGCGCTCAGCTCGCCTACCCTCGCATCGCCATGTACGGCTCCAATCTCGCGGTATCGACGACGATCGCGCGCGAGCTCGGGATTTCTCCAGACGCCATGGCCAATGGCGTCGAGACGGCGGTGTGGCCCGGCCGCAACGAACTACTGCACCGGAGCGGTCAGGAACTGACGCTGCTCGATTGCGCGCACAATCCCGATGCCGCGGTTTGCCTTTCCCACGTGATCGATTCGAGCCTGGCGGGTGGCGCCGGTACGCGTTCTGACGTGGCGCTGGTTTTCGGGGCAATCGAAGCCAAGAACTGGCGCAGCATGCTCGATCGCTTGGAGCACAGCGCAGCCCACCGTTTTTACGTGGCTCCGCCGGTGAGCCGTGCCGTCGATCCGAACGAAATGGTGCGCCATTACCCCGGCCAGATCTTTACCGACGTCGGGCGCGCGATCGAGAGCGCGCGTGCCCGCGTGGGCCAACAAGGCCTCGTGGTCGTGACGGGGTCGTGCTTTCTGGTGGGGGCCGCCCGCGCCATGTTGCTCAACCTCGACACGGATCCTCCGGCTGACTCATGAGTTCTGATTCATGAGTCGCAAGCCGAAGGCGGAACCGAAACCGGCACCTACTCCCAAACGCCAGCTGTTTGGTACGGACGGGATTCGCGGCCTCGCGAACTCGGCTCCTATGACGCCGGAGCTGGCGCTCCGCTTGGGACGCGCCATCACCTGGGTCGCGCGCGGTGACCGCAACGTCACGCCTCGCGTGGTGATCGGCAAAGACACACGGCTGAGCGGCTACATGCTCGAAACCGCCCTTGCGTCGGGCATTTGTGCGATGGGCGGCACCGTCCTGTTATCCGGACCGATACCGACCCCGGCCGTGGCCAATCTGACTCACAGCATGCGTGCGGATGCGGGCGTGGTGATCAGCGCGAGCCACAATCCCTTCCAGGACAACGGCATCAAGTTGTTCGGGCCAGATGGGTTCAAACTGCCCGATCCCCAGGAAGCCGCCATCGAAGCCCTGCTCGCCGATGGGCAGATCGATCGTTACGAGTGCACCGGGGCACGCGTCGGCCGCGCGGAACGTATCGAGGACGCCTCCGGCCGCTACATCGTTTTCGCCAAGAACACCTTCCCGAAGGAGCTCACGCTCAAGGGCCTGCGCATCGTCGTCGATGCAGCGCATGGCGCCGCTTACCGAGTA
>JAYWEH010000185.1:0-5265 GCA_043780025.1 Deltaproteobacteria bacterium | reverse complement strand
TGCGGCCCCACACCGCCGGATCGAATGCCGCGTTGAAGGCCTCGGGGGTGTAGCCATTCCGATAATAGTCGGCACAGCCGAGCGGCAGATCGGCGTCGTCGACGTTGAAATCGATCGTGCCGTCCACGTAGATGATCTTGGGCGCGACGGACGGCACGGAGGGCGACGTGGAGGAAACGACGCCGTCGTTCAGCGCGGCGATGAGCTCGGCGCGGCTCGTGACCGCGTAGATCTGCTCGGGCGCCGCTGCGCTACCGCCGGTGGTTGCCGGCTCGAACGAGGCCCAGCCGTCGTTTGCTGCCAGCACCTCGTGCGCGAGATCTCGCGGCTGGTGATGCCTTGGCGCATGGCGCCGGCTCTTGCGGTGTTTGGCGTCGGACGGATCCGCGCTACTGATGACCAGAACTCCCGCGGCTGCACAGACCACAAAACGCAGCAACTTCATAGGCGCCCAACTCCCTCTTCAGATTCGTCGACTCGACGTGGGTCGACGTTCGGTTCAGAGCGCCCACCGTGAGGTCATGGAAGGCTCACGTCAATTGACTCGAGTTGCGCGATCAGAGCAAGGCAGGAACTGAATCGCCAGCGCCTCATCGGATATGCGCAAAGTGCCAAGAATTGAGAGGTTGGCGAGCAGTGCTCGGCAAGCGCGTGCAAGACAGGCTTAGGTTGGCTCGACGCGCCCCCTTTCCACCTGTTGCAACAATGCACGACATTTTTACAACATGACGTTCATTTTGTCGGCTACGGGCCGCCGCATGCTCAGCTTTGCGGCACCTGCGACTGACACAGCCACACTTCGACGATGCGCTCGGCGCTCGCGCGGCTGACGAGCGGGCAGGCGATGGCGGCGCCGCCTGCGTGGGGGCGGAGCTCGAGCCATTCGACGAGGTAACCGTGGTGGTCCATCAGGATGCGGAAGCTGAGCTCGGCGGGGCCGCGGCCGGCTGCCAGCAGGCGTTCGATCAGGGCGAGCATGGCTTCGCGCCCACGGTGTTCGCCTCCGAAGGGGCCGCTGCCCGGCACGTGCCAGATGACGTCTTCGGCGAAGCCCGCGAGGCCACGGGTGAAGTCGCCCGCGAGCAAGAGGGCGACGTGTTGTCCGACGCTGAGGGGTTCGGGGTTCGGCTCACGACGTGAGGCCTGGGTCACGCGGCGCTCCCGACGACGCCGCGCGTGGCGCTTTGTACCGGGCTGCTGAGCGGCTCGCCGTAATGGGCCTGGCGCATGTGGGCGCAATAGCGCACGAGGTTTTCGAGCTTCTGGGCGTGGACGCGCACCGGAGATTCGAACGGGGACTCGACGAGCGCCCACAGGAAGGCGTGGATGGTGGCGTCGATGGTGCGGGGCTCGGCGCCGAGGAAATAGGGGCACTTGCCGAGTTGCGTGGAGACGGCGTCGAGGTTGGCGCAAAGGCGGGCTTCGACCTGGCTTTGAGTGAAGCGCCCGGCGCCCTGGCCCCACAGGGCCTGGACGACCTTGCGGCGGACGGAGCCGAGGATGAGCGGTGAGAGCAAGCGAGGGACACCGATTTCGGCGCCGTAGTCGCGCAGCACGGGCTGATAGATTTTCCAGCCCGAGTCGAGCTGCCAGCGCAGGTGTACGGCGTAGAAGTACGATTCGGATTCGAGCAGGGCGCGGTAGGCGGTGCTGAGCGCGCGGTCGTGAGCGCTGATGCCGCGATCGAGCGGGTTTTCGATCTTGGCTTCGAAATGGTCGATGATGTCGCGGCTGTCGTCGACGAGCGTGCCCCCGTCGTCGATGAAGGGCAGCTTCTGTTTGGGGGCCTTGCGCGCGTCCGCGACGACGCACTCGAAGGGTACGCCGATCAGGCGCAGGTAGGTCTCGACCTTGATACAGAAGGGGCTCACGTCGGGCATGCCCCAGGCGCCCTTGAATTTATACAGCGTGACCATGTGGGTTCTCTCGAGGTGTCCGCTGTTCAGGCGGGCGTGGTGGTGGCGGGCAGGGCGCGCGTGACACTCGGTCGGCGGCGAAAGAAGACGCGTGCGAGCAGGCGTGGGCTGACGAGCGTTTCGGGGGGGCTCGCGAGGTTGCCGACCTCGAAGAAGGCGCGGCTGAGCACGGGGTCGTGAGCGGCGGCCTCGAGGAAGCGCGCGAGGTAGGCGTTGATGAGCCTGAGCATGAAGGTGCGCTGTCCGCGCGCGGCGGGGAAGCGCAGGTCGTTGCCGACGACGATGCTCCAGGGGGCGTCGAGCGGGCGGGTGGTGCGCGCAAAGAAGCGGGGGCCGACGCGTTCGAGGCCTTCGGCGACGGTGGCGTCGAGCAACGTGGCTTCGATGGCGGCGACGGTCATGCCCTGGCCGAAGATGGGGTTGAAGGCGCAGATGGCGTCGCCGAAGACGGCGAAGCGTTCGGGGAAGCGGCGCAGGCGTTCGTAGCGGCGGCGCGTGCTCTGCGGGTAGGCCGCGGTATAGGCCTCACCGAGGGGTTCGGCGCGGCTCACGAGCTCGTGGATGTCGAGCGTGGGCAGGCCACGGGCGAACTCGATGAAGCCCGGCAGGTCCAACGGAGCGCGTTCGCCGAGGTAGCCGATCAGCGTCACGGTCCAGCGGTCCCCTTCCTGGGCGATGGCGGCGCCGGCGCGCGGATTGGGGGGCACGGCGGAGATCAAGGCCGCGAGGTCACCTGCGTAGTCGCCGGGGCGGCGGCGGAAGTGGCGCGTCACGTACGAAATACCGACGTGCACGCTTTCGGCTTCGGGCGCGGGGAAGCCAAGGTCGCCGAGCCAGTCGGGGGTCTTCGAGCCGCGGCCGCTGGCGTCCACGACGAGGTCGGCTTCGATCTCGCGTTCGGTGGCGGGCTCTTCCACGGCGGCGATGCGCACGCCCTTGACGCGATCACCGGGGCCGAGGATCAAGCCGCGCGCGATGTGGCGGGCGAGCAAGTTGACCTGCGGCAAGGCGAGCACGCGCCGCCGCACGTGGTACTCGAGCAAGGGGCGGCTGACGGCGAGGCCGCGCCGACCCGTCGGGATGGGCACGCAGCGCTGGCCACCTGCGATCATGCGCGTCTGCAAGCCCGGATCACCCGTCGGGACACCGAGATGGATCAACTCCTGCGGCAGGCCGGGGAAGAGGCTCTCCAGCACCTCGCAGCCCTTGGCGAGTAGGGCGTGAGAATGGCGCCCCTGGGGCACGCCTTTGCGATTGACGGGATCGGTGGGCAGCTCGTCGCGTTCGATCAGGGTGACGCGCGAGAAGTGGGGGGCCAGGGCACGTGCGGCGAGCAGGCCGCCCATGCTGGCGCCGAGGACAATGGCGTGTTCGGCTCTGAGTTTGGACGGCTGGGACATGGCTTCCGACCTTTCGCGAGCCCGCAGGCTCTCACCCCTGGGGGGCGTAACAAGCGTTGTTACGAAGCGACGCCGGGGGTGAACTGCCAGACCACGCGCGCTCGGGGGTCGGGGCGGTACACGCAGAAGGTGCCGGTGCTGATGGCGGCCGCGAAGTGGGCTGCGGCCGCGGGGTGGACACTCTCTAACCCCTTGATAGCCCGGCGGATCGCCAGGGTAACGCGGGCGCGGGCGCGTTCGGCGGCGCCGCTCGCACGGTCTCGGCCGCCGAGCCCCGTGGCCTGCGACAGGGCGCTGGTGAGCGCGTCGAGCTCGGCGCGGGCGCGTTCGGCGCGACCGAGGTCGCCAAAGTTTTCGGCCTCGTCGAGGTCGGCTTGCAGGCTGCGCAGGCGCGCGCGGTATTCGGCTTTGGCGCGGCCGTCGAGCAGGGGGGCGGAGCGGCCGCGTTCGTCCAGCGCGCTATTGGCGAGCTCGAGCACGTGCACTTCGCTGCCCTCCTGGCGCAGCAACACTTCGACCAGGGCGAGGCCCTTGGAGCTGCGCACGCGCGCGACCTGGCCGTCGAGGCCGATGCGGAAGGAGTCGCCGTCGAGCGCGAACAGGCCGCCCGCCGCGGCGCTCGACGAAGCGGGCGGCGGCTGGCTCGGGCGAGCGGACGCCGCCGGAGCCGATCCCGCGGCAGCCTTCCGGTCGAGCTGATCGAGGACGCTGCGAGCCTTGGCAGCGAGAGGTCGGGCGCCGATGCGATCGAGCTCGGCGATGGCGCGTTGCAAGTGGGCGCGCGCGGGTTCGAGGTGGCCCAGGGTGGCGTTCAGCGCGCCGAGATGCAGCGACGCGGGGCCGAGGAAATTGACGGCGCCGCCCATCATGAACAAGCCGTCATATCCCTCGAGGAGCGGCAGGAGCGCTTCGGCTCGCTCGGCACAGCCCAGGTGAAAGATCGCCCAGCTGGCGTTGATGAAGGCGATGGGCCCGCCGCTGGCTGGAAAATCCGCGGTCAGCTCGAAGTAGCGCGCGAGGCTGCGGCGGGCGGACTCTGAGCGGCCCACCTCCGCCTCGAACGCGGCGCGCACGGCGGCGCTCATCACCGGTGGCAAGTCGTTGCCCACGATGGTCTCGAGGTGATCGAGCGAGGCTTCGAGCGCGGCATTGTCGCCGCGCTCACGGCCGAGCTGGAGTGACAGCGCGCCGTCGAGAAAACGCGCCTGCGGATCGCCAGCGCGCTCCGCCAAGCGTTTCGCCACCGGCAAGAGCGCGAGCGCGTCGTCGAAGCGGCCTTCGAGGCAGGCCAACATGGATCGGCGCAGCAGCGCGTTGAAGGCGAGCTGCGCGCGGCCGAGTTGCTCGGCGAGCCGTTCATAGGCGTCGAGCGAGCGCCGGGCTTCGTCGATCGCCCCTTCGATCATGCAGATGTTGAAGCGCCAGCGCTGGGCTTCCACGCTGAGCTCGGGGTCGCCCAGGGTCTGGGCGAGCTGAAGCAGCTCTCGGGAGCGCGCCCGATACTCCGGGAACGAAGCGGCGTCGGCGTACCAGACGAAGACCAGGGTGGCGGCGAGCGCTTCGGCGAGCAAGTGCAGGTCCCCGCTCTGGCGTGCGAGCTCGAGCGCCTCGTGCGTCCAGAGGCTGAGGCGGGTCTGCGAGTCGGCGTGCATCCACACGCGGTCCAGCAATGCGCACAAGAGGCGCACGCGGGTGGGCACGGGGTGCGGGTGCTCGAGCGCGGCGGCGAGCCAGCGCACGGCCTCTTCGTCGCGCCGCCCGAAGCCGACCACGCGCGCGAAGGCGCTGGCCACCTGGGCTTCGAGCGCGGGATCTGCTGCATCGAGTGCGAGCTGATGCGCGCGGCGGTAGCTGTCCTTGGCGTCGCTGTTGCAGCCGGCGAGGGCCTGGGCGTCACCGAGGCGGAGCCAGACAGTCCCGAGCTCCTGGCAGGCGGAGCTCGGCGCTGG
>JAYWEH010000184.1:0-5270 GCA_043780025.1 Deltaproteobacteria bacterium | reverse complement strand
CCGAAAAAACCCGTCGTCGCTGGTCGACACCGGCAGGGGCGTGGGCGCGGGAGTAGGGACCACCACCGGCTCGGGCTGCGCCGGCTCCGGCTGCACTGCCTCGAACTTCACCTCGTGACCTCCGCGGGCGCTGGCCTCGAGCTCATGGGTCTGAGGTTGTTGATCGGCCCACTGCGCGGTGAAGCGATGAGCGCCGGGACGAACGCGCAAGACCAGAGTCCCGCCCTCGGGTACCTCGTAGTAATTTTTCACATCTGAACCCTGGTTCGGGCTCCGTGCGTCGGTCACACGGGTTCCGGCGGGGAGACCGAGGACGGTGACCGTCGCCGCGGTCGCAGACAGGGTTTCGAGGTCGCTCTGGAACTGCGCTCGCTCGGCCTTGGTCAGCTCTCTGCCGCCGTGCTCGAGGTATCCCTGGAAAGCCTGGATCGCTTCACCGTCACGCTCGAGCTTCATCGCCGCGACGCCGAGGTTGCCCTGGATCTTCCAGGAAGGGGATTCCGCGTAGGCGGACTTGAACTGCTGATACGCCTCTTCGTAGCGCGCTCCGTCGGGATCCTGCAGTAGCATCACGCCCGTGCGGAAGAGCTCGCGGGCCTTCTCCGTGATCTGCACGGTCGGCGCGGCGCGCGCCGAGTTCTTGCCGGCGGTTTGGCCCATCGCGGAGCCCGGCGCCATCGACAGCAGCACGGCACTCAGTGATGTCACGAGGCAAAGAGAGCGAGTTGCCCCCCTGGTCACTGGCCTCGAGCTCTTGATGCGAGAGGGAGCTAGTACTTTCATTTCGTCCGTTGAGTGTAGGTGGCCCGCGCATGCCTTCGTCGTTCGCGGCCGGAACCGCAGAGCCAACACATGTCAACGGCCGGCGAACGGGCCCCCGAAACCCTTTCTTCGCACACGCAGATCCGAGCGCCTTTACGCACGCCTCATGGGATGATCCGGGGTGCGCGGATGTGCGGGAGGAGGTCGGCAGTCGAGCGCCGTGCTGCCACCCCAGGTGACATCGTCGCGCTATTCAGTAGCGTTGCCGGCCGAGCGCTCGAGCTCTCGGGTGAGGCTGCGGTTTTCTGAATAGTCGATCGGCACGTCCAGTACGTGGATACCGGGCGCCGCGATGGCGGCTTTCAGCGTGGGCAGGAAGTCGTTGGTGCGCGTGATGCGTTGGCCCTGCAATCCATACGCAGCGGCGTAGGCGACGAAGTCGGGGTTCCCGAAATCGAGACCAAAATCGTCGAAGCCCATGCTCTCCTGTTTCCAGCGGATCATCCCGTAGCCATCGTCGCGCAGGATGATGACGGTGAGGTTCAAGCCCAGCCGTTTCGCCGTTTCGAGCTCCTGAGAGTTCATCATGAAGCCGCCGTCTCCGCACACGGCAACGACCTTGCGCTCGGGATGGACCAGCGCGGCGGCCATGGCTGAAGGCAGGCCTGCTCCCATGCTGGCGAGCGCGTTATCGAGCAGGATCGTGTTGGGACGGTAGGCAGGGTAGTTGCGCGCGAACCAGATCTTGAACATCCCGTTGTCGAGCGCGACGATGCCATCGTCCGGCATTGCAGCGCGCACGTCTCGCACCAGGCGCTGGGGCTCGAGGGGGAAGCTGTCGGATCCGGCCTGCGCAGCCGTTCGCTGTTCGATGGAGCGCTTGACGTCGAGGAAACAAGCCCGTTCCCAGTGGCTCTGAGGGCGCACTTGCTCACCCAGCTGCCACAGCGCATTGGCCACGTCGCCGATGACCTGGAGGCGAGGAAAGTAGACTGGATCCACCTGCGCCGGCGAGTAATTCACATGCACCACCTCCGGTCCGCCTGGGTGCATGAAGAAGGGCGGCTTTTCGACCACGTCATGGCCTACGTTGAGGATCAGGTCAGCATGGGCAATTGCGTCGTGCAGGATGTCGTTCTCCGAGAGTGCGGCCGTGCCGAGATACAGTGGATGCCGCTCGTCCACCACGCCCTTGCCCATTTGCGTGGTAAAAAACGGGAGCTCTAGAGCGTCGATGAGGCTCGACAGCGTGCGGCTCGTCATGCTGCGGTTCGCGCCGGCGCCGATCAAGAGCAAGGGGCGCTTGGCGCTCTCGATGGCGGCTGCTGCGCGACGCACTGCCTTGGCCTCGGCCGCGGGGCGACGGATCTGTTCGATAGGGAACAAGCCAGCGTCGGTGTCCTCACGCGCGACGTCCTCTGGCAGTTCGAGATGGACGGCGCCTGGGCGCTCCTGCTCGGCCAGGCGAAAAGCCTCACGTACCTTGGCGGGGATGCCGTTGCCGTGGATGATCTGTTGGCAATACTTCGTCACGGGCCGCATCATCTCGACCACGTCGATGATCTGAAACTGCGCCTGCTTGCTGCTCTTGATCGGCTTCTGCCCGGTGATCATCAACATGGGCATGGCGCCGAGTTGCGCGTAGGCGGCGGGCGTGACGAGGTTGGTCGCGCCGGGTCCCAGCGTCGCGAGGCACACACCAGCATGCCCAGTAAGACGGCCCACGGTGGCCGCCATGAACCCCGCCCCCTGCTCATGGCGTGTCACCACCAGACGGATCGTGGAGCGCCTGAGCGACTCCACCAAGTCGAGGTTTTCTTCGCCCGGCAGCCCGAAAATCTGCCGCACGCCTTCGTGCTCCAGCGCGCGGACGAGTAGGTCGGAGGCTTTCATACTCCATCCTGAGGGTGTTACTGCCGAGGAGCAACTGGCATTTCGCCTCGCTGTGGCGGCGTAGTCAAGCGGACAGCCGCGGGCGGCTGCACATCCAGTGCTTGACCGAAAGGCGATGGGCAGTGCGGCCTCCTGTGAAAAATGCGGGCTAGGCCGCGAGACGAGTCGCCTGGGGCTGGTCTTGCGCACTGCGGCGCACCCCATTGAGACACCTGTAAGCGCAGGGCCTCAGGGGTCGGCGCGCTGCTTGCAGACGCTTGCGCTCGATGCTGCCTCCGAGCTCTTTGACTTGGGTACGACCGCTTGCGGCACGCGCTGTGTCACTCGTTGGTCACAGACTGACTGAAATCCCGTGGCGCCGCTTTGCGTCCCGGCTGCGCGAAATCATCGTCGAATACGCGCCCGCTGCGGTCGGCGTGTCCGGATTGTTTCTGGCGCGCCGCGAGCTTCGGGCGCGGCTGCTCGCGGCGGCGCTGGTTGGCGTGGGGCTGCTCGGCGTCGCCGTGGTGGAGCTCTCCACCGGCGCTGCCATCGCATGCTTCGTCTTGGCGCTCGCGCTGCGCTACGCTTTCCTATTTGCGAGCTTCACCCCCAGCGGGGTGGCAGCTCGCCTGAAGTCTCGCTTTGGGGTCGAGCGCGGGCATGCGCTGTATGCGACCGCGCTCGATCTCCTACTTCTTGCTCAGCGCCTCACGTCCCTCGCACTCGTCGCCGCAACGGCTCATGCCGCCGCCGGCACGTTCGGTGCGGGGCTGGTTGCGCTGGGGGTGCTGCTGGTGCCTGCCGGTGTCGGAGTGAGCGTATGCGCCGTGCGCGCCGCCGGTCTCGAGGCGCTCCACTATCGCGACCTGTTCGTGGGCAGCCGCAGCACGCAGCTCGCCAAGGCCGGTCCCTACGCGCGCTGGGCCAATCCCATGTACAGCGTCGGGCCGCTGGCAGGTTATGGCCTCGCGCTGATCGCCCTCTCGCCCGTCGCCCTGCTCGCGGCCGGAGTGAGTCAGGCGCTGCTGCTCGCCTTCAACGAGCTCGTCGAGCGGCCCGCTCTGCGGTCAGCCGACAACATCTTCGTGGAGACGCAGTCGCGCTACGAGCTGGCGCGCACGCTCCTTGGCTTCGATCCGCGCAGCGAGCTGGAGCGACGGATCCACTCCGCCCCTTCCTCCAACGCGATCTCGGCGAACGAATTCACAGGGCTTTGAGCGGCGCTCGGTGGTTGGTGTCCGCACACGCCTCGCCATGATCCGCGCAGCCTTGATGCGCGCCCGTGGAGACGCCGCATGCAGAGCACGCAATGTAGCGTACGGCCGCGGCGGCGGTTTGGCAATGTGCTGATCGTGCGCCGAAGCGGAGGCCTGGGTCAAGGTCGTCCCTTCTGACCCTCTCGCGCGACCGAGTAGCGCGAATGAAGGCGTGGCCTTCTCCGTCACGGCGGCGTCGAGCTCCAGCTCCGCGAGCCAGAGCACGCCAGTGTGCTAACGTTGAGCCGTGTTTGGTTGGCTCACGGCCCGGCGGCGCCGTCGCATTCTCGAGACGCCCTTTCCCGAGGAGTGGCGCGCGATCCTGGAGCGTAACATGGCGCACTTTCGCTATCTGTCTTCGGACGAGCGGAGCCGCCTCTGTCAGCTGGTCCAGGTGTTCGTGGCGGAGAAGAACTGGCTCGGCGCGGGCGAACTCGACCTCACGGATGAAATTCGTGTGACCGTCGCGGGGCAAGCCTGCCTGCTCGTGCTCGCGCTCGATCATGCGTTCTACGCCAACGTGGAGACCATCATCGTGTATCCGTCGGCGGTTCGCCCGGTGCGCGTAGACGAGCCGTTTTTCGCGCAGCCCCGCGTGGTGCGCGAGGTGATGCCGGTGCTGGGGGAGGCGCATCATCGCGGGCCGGTGATCTTGACGTGGAGCGCCGTGCGGCACGGAGGCCGCCACCCAGGGCGCGCGCCGAACGTAGTGTATCACGAGTTCGCCCACAAGCTCGACATGCTCGACGGAGCCGTCGACGGGGTGCCGCCGATCGCAGACTCTCGCGAGTACCAGCATTGGGTCAACGTGTGCACGCGCGAGTTCGAAGCGCTGAGCGCGGCGGTGGACGCGGGGAAAGACACATTGCTCGATCCGTATGGCCTGACCGATGTGGGGGAGTTTTTTGCGGTCCTGACCGAGGTGTTCTTCGACGAGCCGATCGAGCTCGAGGCGCAGCACGGCGAGCTCTACGACGTGCTGCGCAACTTCTATCGGCAAGATACGGCCGCGAGGCAGCGCGCGGCTAATCCAGCGGCAAAGTAGACGAAAATCGGGCAGGCGTGGGGGCTCAGCCCTTTTTCTTACCGTGTTCTTTGGCCCTGCTGCCCTTGTGCGCCTCGAGCTCGGCCCGGGTGATCACGCCATCGTCATTGGCGTCAGCGCGATCAAAGCGCTCGAGGGCGGCCTCGATGCCTTCGGTTCGGGTCACTTTGCCATCGCGATTGGCGTCCGCTTTCTGGAATGCGAAGTGGCCTTTGCGCAGATGATCGCCGGCTTCGAGCTCTTCGCGAGTCAACGCCTTGTCGCTGTTCGTGTCGAGCTTCTCGAAGAAGTGGGCCGGCAACTTCGACTCTTCCAGCGTCACGCGCCCATCG
>JAYWEH010000183.1:0-5271 GCA_043780025.1 Deltaproteobacteria bacterium | reverse complement strand
ATCGGGCGAACACTGCCGCGCCGGCGCGGAACGCATCCGGCTCGCGGTATATCCCCGCCGCGGTTCGCCGCGAGGTCTGGGAGCGAGATGGGGGGCATTGTGCATTTGTCGACGCGCGGGGGCAGCGGTGTCGAGCCGCGTCCGCGATCGAATTTCATCACCTGCTGCCGCATGCCCGTGGGGGACCCGCTACGCCGGCCAACCTTGGCTTGCGCTGCCGCCCGCATAACCAGCTCGAGGCGGAAGAGGACTTCGGCCGCGACTTCATGATGAGCGTTCAACAGCGTTCAGGGGAATGCGGAGCGAGCCCTACGGTGCCACCGGACCCGGGGCTCCAGAGCCAGCTGTAGAAGACAGACCACTTCGGCAAGGACTTGGGCGAGTGGTGGATGTCAAAATCCAAGTTCAACTCACCAATCCGACCCCCCACCCCCCGATCCCCTGAGTTGAACTCACCCGATCGGGGGGAGGGTGCACCGATCCCTGAGTTTAACTTGGCGATCGACGCCGAGGGGGGGTGCTCCGGCTGAGTTGAACTTGCCGATCGAAGGGGCCCAGGCCCTCTTCCCTGAGTTGAACTCACCCAACCGACCCCCCCTCCCCTCCAAACCCCAAGTTCAACTCACCCGTTCAACTCACCCGTTCAGCTCACCCCCCTGAACAACCCAGTTCAACTCACCCATCGCCCTGCCCAACGCCACTTTCCACGCAACTCCGCACGCCCGAGCCCGATACTACCGCTAGCGCCGGATGAAGCTCGCCACGAAATAGCCGTCGCTGCCGTGCAGGGACGGCAAGAGCCGGTATTGCGACGCCTCGGCTCCCGCGATCGCGATAGCCTCTGGCGCATCGAACGGCGCGGGGGTGAGACAGCTCGGACGCCGCTCGACCACCGCTTCGCATTCGCTCGGCAGCACACTGCAGACCACAAACACCAGACGCCCGCCGGGCTTCAGCAGCGACGCGGCATTCGACAACAGTTGCACCGACTGCGCTCCGAGGCGCCCTGCGTCCTCGGCGCGGAGCCGCCGAGCGATCTCAGGCCGGCGCCGCAATGTGCCGACGCCGGTACACGGCGCATCCACGAGCACGCGGTCGAGGCCGACTGGCAAATCCCCCACCCCAGCGGCGAGATCCACGACATGACGCGACGGCGCTGGCAGACATAGCCGCACGAACTCACGTTGCAACCGCTCCAGTTTTGCGGCGGCCACGTCATTGACCCACAAGGCGCCGCCCGGCGTGAGCTGCTCGGCGAGCAGCGCCGCCTTCGTGCCGTGGCCCGCGCAGGCGTCCAGCACGCGTTCACCCGGACGCGTCCCGAGTGCGAGCGCCGCCCATTGCGCGCCTTCCTCTTGCACCGCAAACAGCCCTTCGGAGTAGCCGGGCATGCGGCGCAGATCGCCGCGCGGCGACAGCCAGCGCGCCCGCGGCGCGAGTGGCCCCGTTTCACTGTCGGAGAGCCATGCCGGAACCTCGGTACAACGCGCCGAAAGCCGTACGCACAGACCGCGATGCGCCGCCCCGGTGACTGAACCGAGCAACTCGAGCACGGCCTCCGCCCCTACGGCCGCCGCCATTTGCTCATACAGCCAGGGCTCGAGCGCCTCGCGCAGCGCCTCGGCGCGAGGCAAAGGTGCGCCCTTCGTCAGTCGCCGCAACACCGCGTTCGCAAAGCCGGCCACCTTTTGCCCGCGCAGCTGGCTGAGCGCCTCCACCGCCTCGTTGATCGCCGCAAACGCGGGCACTCGATCGAGCAAGAGCAGCTGGTACGCCGCGACCAGGAAGTGCGCCTGAGCCAGCGCATCGCCCTCGGCGACTCCGCGCGGCGCGAGCGCCGCGAGCCGCGCTCGCAGCGGCCGCTCGAAGCGAACGGCACCGTAGCTCAGCTCCGTGGCGAGCGCTCGATCGCGATCCTCCAGATGACCGCGCCGGAGCTCTGTATCGAGCACCTCGCTGAGAAACACGTCCCCCTCGAGCACCTGGTGGACGACACGCGCCGCCACACCGCGAGCGCTGCGCTGGAGCCCTGGTTTCTGGGTCCCCGATGTCTCTGCGCTCAACCGCCGAGCTCCTGAACTTGTCCGAGCAGCACGTCCCAGCGCTTTTCGAGGTCGTTCTTGAACGCCACAGCCATGAGAGAAATCACGATGGTCATGCCAATGATATGCGCGACTTCCCTCACCCGGAGCGGCAGCGGCCGCCTGAGCAAAGACTCCGCCGCCAAAAATACCAGGTGGCCGCCGTCGAGCACCGGAATCGGGAGCAGATTGAACAAGCCCAGGTTGATGCTGATCAACGCCATGACCCAGACGAAATAGTCGGTGCCCTTGCGGCCTTCTTCACCGGCGACCTCATACAGCGTGATGGGCCCGGAAAGCGAGTCCAGACTCAAGCGCCCCTCGATCAAACGCCGCATGCCGCTCAGGATGAAAAGCGTCACGTCGATCGTTTCGCCGACAGCTTTGCTGAGAGCGTAGCGCACCGGATACGGGTGCTCCACCCAACCCGCTGCCGAGAGCGGTACCCAGTGCCGCACGCCAAACACGTAACGCGCAAAGGTCTGCCCGTGTTCGTCGGTGAAATCTTCGCGCCGCATCTGGAATGTCCCAGACCGCAGCCGGCCGTCCCGCTCCGAAAGGAACTCGATGCGGTGCGCCCGATCGCGCTCTGCCCAGACGCGTTCCCGGAACGCCGACCACGCGGGCACTTCCTCGTCATCCAGGCGCGAGATCTTGTCGCCGGGACGCAGGCCGGCGCGATACAGGTAGGAATCACGGGGTAGGTGGGACACGTAGAGGTCCGCGAGCTCGATGCCCGTGCGTTCGAGCAGGCTCGGCCCCTGCGGCAGCGGCGTGAGCGCCACCACACCGGATTCGAATACAGCCATCTCCGCCAACCCGCCGAGCGCGTCTTCGACCTCGGTGGGGCGCAGATAGGTGACGGGCACCGTCTCGGCCCGGTTGGCGGCGAGCTCTACTTCGAGATCGATGTAGCGTTCGACGCGCTGCCCCGCCACGTGCGTGATGATGTCGAACGTCCGCAAGCCAGCGCGATAAGCGGGCGAATCCGCGACGATGCCCAGCACGGGCGCGGGCGAACTCGGCTGAATGCCCACGCTGCCGATGCGCTCTTCGGGGTTGTCGAGCGGACGCTGCTCCGTGTCGTTGAAGAACGCCGCGGCGAGCGTTTCGGCGGACACGATTTCCACGTCCACGTGGTGGAAATCGCGAAACACCTTGAACGTGATCGGCTTGGCGGGGTTCCGGGCCACGATGCGCTTCAGCTCGTCAAACGTGCCAATCTCCTCGCCGTTGACCGCCATGATGCGATCGCCCGGGAACAGCTTGCCCTCCGCGGGGTGGCCGGGCAGCACCACGCCGACCGTGGGGGGCAAGAACGGCCCGTCACCAACGAACACGGAGAAGTACAAGAGCACCGGGAAGATGATGTTCATCATCGGCCCCGCCAGCACGATCAGCACGCGTTTGTACGTCGGCAGTGACTCGAATGTGCGGTGCCGATCTTCCGGCAGCACGACGTCGCTCTTGGACGCCTCCAGCATCTTGACGTAGCCGCCGAGCGGCAGGACGCCGACGCAATACTCCGTCTCGCGACCGCGCAGCCGCAGCACCTTGGGGCCAAACCCCAGGCTGAAGGTCAACACCTTCACCCCGAACGCCTTGGCGAACAGGAAGTGGCCTAGCTCGTGAACGAAGATGAGCGAGCTGACCAGGATGACGAAATAGAATAGATCCATGCGCGGGCGAGCCCAGGGCGAGCCACTTTGCGCGCAGAAAACCGCGCCCGCAAGCCAGAGAGCCCCGCGAACCTCCGCCGAATTTCGCCGGGAGCGGCCGCAGGCGGCCGGGCTCGGTTATTTTATCCTTGCAAATTTAGGCACTTCGGCCTCGACTGCGCACGCTGAGGCGCCCTCTCAGCGGCGCAACCTGCAAAACCACACGCTTCGTGACCAATTCCGATCCCCACGAAACCCACGGCCGACAAGGCCGGTTTTTTGCCACGGCCGCCAAGGGCACCGAAGGACTGCTCGCCGAGGAGCTCGATGAGCTCGCGTTGCCGGCCGTGCGTGCGGCTCGCGGCGGCGTCTATTTTGGTACAGCGCCGGAGCACGCGCTCAGTGCCTGTTTGTGGACGCGCATCGCGCTGCGCGTGCTCGAGCCGCTCGGCGAGTTCGAATGCAGACACGCCGACGATCTGTACGACGGCGTGTCCGCGGTCGATTGGTCGCGCTACTTCGGCGGCGATCAGACGCTGTCGGTGCGCGCCTCGGGCCACGGCCCCACGCTCACGCACACGCACTTCATCGCGGTCCGCACCAAAGACGCCATCGTGGACCAGCTGCGCGAGCGCCACGGCCGGCGCCCGAGCGTCGACCGCGACGCGGCCGACGTGACGTTATTCGTGCACCTCGCGAGAGAGCGCGCCACTATCAACGTCGAATATTCGGGCGGGTCCCTGCACGAACACGGTTATCGAGGCCAACACGGCAGCGGCGGCGCGCCCCTGCGCGAAAATCTCGCCGCTGCGCTCGTGCGCTTTTCGGGTTGGCGCGGTGACACGCCGCTCACCGATCCAATGTGTGGCTCCGGCACGCTGCTGCTCGAAGCCGGGCTCTGGGCGGCACGTCGCGCACCGGGCCTCGATAAGCGTTTCGGCTTCCAACGCTGGAGCTGCTTTGACGAAAGCTCCGCGCGCACCTGGAACGATCTGCGCGAAGCCGCCGCGGCGGCGGCCCGTCCCGTGCCGCTCCTGTTCGGCTCGGATCTAGATCCCAAGGCCCTCGAGCGCGCGCGCGCCGCCGCCGAACGAGCAGGCGTCGCCGTCGACCTGTGCGTGTCACCGCTCGACGCGGTGAAGCCGCAACATGGCGAGGGTGGATTGCTCCTGAATCCGCCCTATGGCGAACGCCTCGCAAAACCGAAAGGGCTCGAAGTTGACGTGGGTCGGGTGCTCGAGCGATTCGAGGCGCATCAGCGAGGCGCGATCGTGCCGGTGGATTTTCCGGTGAGCGTGAGTGCGTCGCGCTGGCTTTCGGTCTTCAACGGGGCGCTCGAGTGCGAGTTCCGCCGCTACGACGCAAGGCCGAGCACGAGAGCGAGCGGCTAGCCAGGCCATCAACCAGCTGACGTCAGGGGCGAGGAGCCGCGCCGCCGCTCGAGGGCGCGTCACTCGATGATCAGATGTGAATCGTCCACGCGATCCGCGAGGATGGCCTTTGCGATGGCTTCAGTACCCGGCGCAAGGATG
>JAYWEH010000182.1:0-12555 GCA_043780025.1 Deltaproteobacteria bacterium | reverse complement strand
TTGAAGCGGCTGGTGGTGAGCACGGTTTGCACGGAGCGCTCCAGGCGCGCTCCGCCCATCAGCTCGAGCTCTTTCACCACCGGCAGTTCGGTCATCAGATAGCCGGCTTGCAACTTCTGATCGGCCGTGTACGTGTCCGATTCGTCGGTGATGTTCCCCACCACCAAGCCATCGGGAGCAAAGTTCTCCGGTCGCAAGATATCTTCGGGTGCCTGTGCGCTCACGGCCCCACCGACCCGGCTCCCGCGCGAGAACATGCGGTACCGGAGCACGTTCGATTCGCGGTCGCGATAGACGAGGTTCAACCCGAGCTTGGCCTTGGCTTCCAGCGCCGACCAAATGGGGATCGGCTGGGTGTAGCCGAACCTGAAGTTGTGCAGGCGATCGTCGAGCACCGTGTAGAGGCGTTCCGGTTCTTCGCCGAGCTCGAAAGTCGAGCCGACCGCATCCGCCGTGACGCCGCCGTAGTAGAAAACCTCGCGCCGATCGGGATCGTCGAGGTCTGCCGTCGCGTAGGCGTAGGTCCAGTCGAGATTGCCCTTGTGGAGGACGTCGAAGGTGTGGCGGCCCGAAAGCTGCTCGGTCAACAGCTGGCGCTCGATGTAACGCAGCCGGGTGCCGCGCGACTGGCGGCCTACGTTGTCGTTGAAGCCGGTGACGAGGTCCACGCGATCATCCGTTACGCGCAACAAGAGAGTGGTGCTCTTGATCTCTTGCCCGGGCAAAAACTCGGAGCCCACCGCCAGGATGCCGCCGCTCGTGATCGTCTGTTCCAGCGACTCGACGCGGAATTCGTCGATCGGTGAAAATCCGCTCGCCGACGAAGAATCCGCGATGAAGCGGCGGTTGTCGAGCACGACGCGGTTGTACTGGTTGCCGTAGATGGCGGAAGCCAAGAACCCGACCGGTACCGAGCCGAGGTTGTAGCGGTTTCCGAGCGTGAGCGTCAGCTTGAGATCCGGCGGCGTGGTCTGCCGGTACACGTTCCAGTTGTTAGGGAAGGCACGGCCGACGGCCTGCAGCTCTTCGTTGCTCAACCCCTCCTCGAACATCGTGGCCTGGGTCAAAGCGCCCCGCGAGCTCACGCTCTCGGGCAAGGCGCGGGTGCCGTCGTCGGTACCGAGGAGATCGAGGCTGCCGCCGTCGTAGACCGGGCCGTCGCGAAAGGTGGTCTGACTGTTGGCGCCGAGCGACAGGCTCACCTGGGCGACCGCGGATTTGGGATAGGAGCGCGTGCGCAACAGCACGGTGCCGCCGCCGAATTCAGCGGGGATGTCGGGTGAAAACGTCTTCTGGATCACGACGCTTTCGAGCACCTGGGTGGGAAACAGATCCAGAGGTACTACTCGGCGCTCCGGATCCGGACTGGGGATCATCTGCCCGTTGAGGAGCGTGGCGGAGTAACGCTCACCCATGCCCCGCACATACACGAACTTGCCGCCGACGACGTTGATGCCCGTCACGCGTTTGAGCGCACCCGCAGCGTCCGATGCGCCCGCGCGGCTCATCTCTTCGGCGCCGATCACGTCGGTCACGGCCGACGATTGGCGCCGCTCGACGATCAATGCGGCCACGCTGCCTTCCATGAAGGCCGCGCGGATCACCCAGTCGTCGGTGGGCGCGCTGGGCGCTTCGAGCTCGATCCGAAGCGTCGTGTCTTTGCCCGCTCGCACCTGCACGTTGTTGAGCGTCAAGGACGGAAAATTATCGTGGATGACCCAGACGGTGTGACGACCGACTGGAACCCTCAAGCTAAAGCGACCCGCCCGGTCGCTGGTCGTCTGAGCGTCGATGCCCTCGACGAACACGCCTACACCCTCCACGTTCGCGCCGCCCGCCTTGGAGATCACGGTACCGACGATCTGCCCGTATTCGGCTGCGCCGTCGGCGGGCGCCAGCTCCGGCTCCACGGGGCCAGTGGGCGCTGTGGGCTCGAGCGGGGTGGCCACGAGTTCGAGCGAGCCCGGCGTACCGTCTGGACCAATCGCCACCCTCAACTCGGCGCGCTCCACCGTTCCGAGATCGATGCCCTCCAGGCGGATCACGCGCGGATTGGGACCCGCATGGGCGGGAGTGAGCGGCAGTGGCAGCGTGAGCTGGAGTGCGCGGGGCCCGGGGCTGAGCTCGATCTCTGCGCTGCCGTCGTCAGCAGTGGTCGCGCTGTGACCGTCGTCCGACTTCACCAGGATGCCTCCCGTGGGGGGACCTGCCGGTTCGGCTCGGATCAGCATGCGCAGTCGCGCCATGACCAGCGTCGGAGCGGGCGTCAGTTCCGGCGCCGGTGATACCGGTACCGGGGCGGCAGCACCCGCGTCCGGCGCCGGAGCTTCAGGCACCGGTGCGGCAGGCGCTACCGGTTCAGATGGCGGCTCTGGAGCAGCCGTCTCGGCTGGAGGCATCGGAGCCTCCGGTGCAGCAGGCGACTCCTGGGCGGAGATCGATATCGCCCACGAAAACAGCGCCGCGAGTAGCTGGATCCAAACGAAGCGACGAAGAACAGCTGAGCTCACGCGATAAATCTCGAGCGCGGTGGTACCGGGCTTCTGTCTCACTTTGGGACAACCGCGCCACGACACGCCCCAAGCCGCGAGGCTCAGGGCGCATCCGCAGCATCTTTTTTCTTCAGTTGTTCGCGGTCTGAATCCAGCCGGCAGTCCAATCGTCCGTCGCGTTGAACGCTCCGGCGTAGGTGACCTGGTCGAAGAACAGATCCGGGGTATTTGCGCCGATGCCGATGGCAGGGGAACCGGCTGCCGGGAGCCAGCAACCGAGGATGCCGCGCAGACAGGGATCGGTGGCGACAGCCGGGACAGCCGGGGCCGGTAGCACAGGGTCCGTCAGGACCAGGACGTTGGCAGGGTCATTTACCGGATCAATTCCGGCCACGAGGGCATTGCCGGCGTCCAAGAAAACGGAGGCGGCCGCTCCGCCCACGGGTGCGGCTCCTCCGCAGTTGAACACCACGTTCTTCAGGAGCAAAGAGCCGTCGTTCACGTTGTCCACCGTCGGCGTCTCGCTGATCTCGAGGCAAGCACCCCAACCGTACACGATGCTGTTCCAGATCTCACCCTTGGTGCCGCGACGCAGGCGCATGCCGTTCTGCGTGTTGCCACCGGCGCCCGCCCGACCAATCAGCGTGATGTTCGACAAGATCGGATCGGAGAACGGCGCTTCGATAAACGTCGTGCTCTGGATGTTGTCAGCCTCGATGCCACGCGGGTCGGCGCTCAGGTTGCTGCTCGAGTTGAGCTCTTCCGCGATGATGAACTGGGCCTTGCCCACCCAACCTTCGGTCCAGTCGACGCTGTCGTCATTGGCGCCGGTAACGACCACGTGCTTCACGTTGACGGTGCCACCGAAGAACTCGATGCCGTCGTCCTGCACCATGTGCACCTGCACGAAGTCGACGTCGGTTTCGGAGCCCACGCCCTGGAAGGCGATGCCGTTCAGCTCATTCTCCGGGTCGATATTTCGGCCTGCGAATTCGACGCGAACGTAGTTCAGCGTGCCGCTGTCGTCGGCCGGGACGTTGCCACCGAAACGCCCGGTTTGTGCCTCGCCCGCCTGAGATCCGGGATCACCTTCGGTGGCGTCGGGGCGGTTGATCGGAGCGCGCCCGTTGATCACGAGCCCGCCCCAGTCGAGCGGACCGCGCTCTCCAACCGGCCTGGAGCTCGTGAACACGATCGGAGCCGTCGGCTCGCCGTCGGCGATGATCTTGGAGCCGCGCTGAATCAAGATGAAGCTCAGAGCGTTGCCAAACACCGTCGTGCCAGCCTCGACCGTCAATACCGTCTCCGCGCTGTCGTCCCCGATGATGACCGGGCCCGTCATGAGCCATACGTTAGCCGCGTCCAGGGTCAGATCCTCGGTGATGGGTGCGGCCAGCGACGAGCTGATCTCGCAGCGGTCTTCCCTAGCAGTCACATTCGGATGATCTGGGCAATCCGTCAGGACCGGATCCGTACCGCCCGCGCCGTTGCCTGCAGCACCCCCAGGCGACGTCCCGCCTGTCGCCGTATTCTCACTGCCTGAGGAGCCGCCCTCCGGAGCACTCCCGCCATCCCCACCCTGTGCCGTGTTGTCGCTGCCGCCAACGTTGCCGGTCTGGCCGGCGTTGCCACCGTTATTGCCGATGATGGTCGCACCTTCACCGTCGCAGGCGATCGCGGCGAGCAGACACAAGCCGGTGCTGCCGAGCAGCGCCGTGAGATTACGCATAGTGGGAAAATGTTGGGTCATGGGTGTTATCCCTTTCAAGCAGTTCAACGATTTGTGGCCGCTCCGTACCGCACGACTCGGGGCATTAACGTGACAACCTGGGGGCGTTTTAGAAACATATGACACGCAAGTGTCACTGAATGTTGATGACACGCAGCTGTCACGCACCCATGACACAACTTCGCCGCATTGGCGGCAAGCCAGCGCCGCAGGATTTCTCCGGCGGTACGAACCGCTGACACGCAGACAACGCCAGTGAGGCCTTTCAGGAGCCTAACGGTGGAACGGCTGCCACGGGCGCGTGCCATTCCTGCAGGCTGCGCACGCTGGGCGGCGAGTTGCCCATCAGCGCGCGTGCTTCCAGCGCGTCGACCATGGCCAGCGCCGCGGGCATGGTGGTGAAGTAGGGCACATTCGCGATCAAGGCGTTGCGGCGGATGGCATAGCTGTCGCGGATGGCCTTGCTGCCCTGGGTCGTGTTGATGACGATCTGGATCTCGTGGCGGCTGAGTGCGTCCACCACGTGGGGTGTACCCTCGCGCACCTTGTTGATGATCTCGACGGGGATACGCGAGCGCTGGATCGCAAGCGCGGTGCCGCGCGTCGCGACGAGCTGAAAGCCCAGATTGCGCAGCCGCCGCGCCACCAGGCAGGCGAGCAGCTTGTCGTCGTCCTGCACGCTGATGAACGCGCGCCCAGAACGCGGCATCGTGGAGCCGCTGGCCATCAACGCCTTGCCGAAGGCTTCGGCCGTGCTCCGCGCGATGCCCATGACCTCGCCGGTCGATCGCATCTCGGGGCCGAGGATCGTGTCGACGCCCGGGAACTTCTGGAACGGAAATACGCTCTCCTTTACTGAGACGTGCATCGGTAGGGGTGCGTCGTCGATGCCGAGCTCGTCCAGCGTGCGGCCCGCCATCAACTGGGCCGCGATCTGCGCCAGCGCCCGCCCGGTCGCCTTCGACACGAACGGCACGGTGCGCGACGCGCGGGGGTTGACCTCGATCAGGAAAACTTGGCGGCCCTTGACCGCGTATTGCACGTTCATCAGACCGATCACGCCCAGCTCGAGCGCGATCCGGCGCGTGGTCTCCTCGATCTCGGCCACCACGAAGGCGTCCAGCGACGAGGGGGGCAAGATGCTCGTGGAGTCGCCCGAATGGACGCCCGCTTCTTCCACGTGTTGCATCACGCCGCCGATCACCGCGCGCCGGCCGTCGGCGACGCAGTCGACGTCCACCTCTGTGGCGTTGCGCAGGAACTCGTCGATCAAGAGCGTCTGGTTGCCGGCTTCCTCGGCGGCCTGCATGGCCAGCGCCGCGTAAGCGCGCAGTTCGGGCTCGCTGTGGCAGATCACCATGGCGCGCCCGCCCAGAACGTAGGAGGGGCGAACCAGCACGGGCAGGCCGATGCGCTGCGCCACCAGCACGGCCTCATCCACGCTGCGCGCGATGCCGGCGCTCGGGCGCTTGAGATCGAGTTTGGTCAAGAGCGCCTCGAAACGTTCGCGATCTTCGGCGCGATCGATCGCGTCCGCCGGAGTGCCGAGGAGTTTCACGCCGGCGCGCTCGAGGGCGACGGCGAGCTTCAACGGTGTCTGCCCGCCGAACTGCACGATCACGCCGAGCAGTTCGCCGCGGCTCCGTTCGGCGTCGCAAATTTCGAGCACGTCTTCGAAGGTGAGCGGCTCGAAGTAGAGCCGGTCGGACGTGTCGTAGTCGGTCGAGACCGTCTCGGGGTTGCAGTTGACCATGATGGTCTCGAGCCCCATCGCGCGCAGCGCGAACGCGGCCTGGCAGCAGCAATAGTCGAACTCGATGCCCTGGCCGATGCGGTTCGGGCCACCACCGAGGATGATCACCTTCTTGCGATCGCTGATGTCCGCTTCGCTCTCGGTCTCGTACGTCGAATACAAATACGGCGTGTGCGCCGTGAACTCCGCCGCGCACGTGTCCACGCGCCCGTACACCGGTCGAATTCCGAAGCCGAGGCGTTGCGTGCGGATCGCATCGCCGCTTTCGCCGCGCAAGCGACCGATCTGCTCGTCCCCGAAACCGAGCCGTTTGCTCTCGCGCAATAGAGCCGCGTCGAGCTTCGGCGCCTTTTGCAGCTTGCGCTCTTGCGCGAGGATCGTCTCCATCTGACGCAAGAACCAGCGGTCGATGCGCGTGAGCTCATGCACCTCTTCGAGACTCAGCCCAACCCTGAGCGCGTCAGCGACGTGAAATAGCCGCTCCGCCGTCGGTGTTCGAATCAACTGCGCCAGTACTGCCTTGATCTCTTCTGGAGATGCCGGGGGCAGCACTGGTTCTACGCGCACCTCGGGTGGCGCTTCATTTTTCAGATTGCGACCGCCCTGGGGCGCGCCGACCACGCGCCGGTAGTCCACGCGATCCAGCAAACTATCCAGGCCGAGCTTGCCGGTCTCCAGCGAGCGCGCGGCTTTCTGCAGAGCTTCGGCAAAGCAGCGGCCGATGCTCATGGCCTCACCGACGCTCTTCATCTGCGTGCCCAGGCGTTGGTCGGCGCCGGGGAACTTCTCGAAGGCGAAACGCGGCCATTTGACCACCACATAGTCGATGGTGGGTTCGAACGCGGCGCTCGTCCCAGTGATGTCGTTCGTGAGTTCGTCGAGCGTGAAGCCGACCGCGAGCTTGGCGGCGATCTTCGCGATCGGATAGCCTGTGGCCTTTGAGGCGAGTGCGCTCGAGCGCGATACGCGCGGATTCATCTCGATCACGATGACTCGCCCGTCTTCGGGATTGATCGCAAACTGCACGTTGGACCCGCCGGTCTCGACGCCGATCTCGTGCATCACGGCTCGCGCCGCGTCCCGGAGGTGCTGGTATTCGCGATCTGTGAGCGTGATCGCGGGAGCGACCGTCACCGAGTCGCCGGTGTGCACGCCCATGGGATCGATGTTCTCAATCGAGCAGACGACGATGAAGTTGTCCTTCTTGTCGCGGATGACCTCGAGCTCGAATTCCTTCCAGCCGAGCAGGCTCTCCTCGACCAGCACCTCGTGGGTGGGCGACTGTTCGAGTGCCCAGCGCACCTTCTCGTCGAACTCCGCCGGATCTTCCACCACGGCCCCGCCGGCGCCGCCCATCGTGAAGCTGGGCCGGAGAATCGCGGGAAAGCCCGTCTGCTTGACGATCTCGCGTGCTTCCTCGAGCGAATGAGCGTGACCCGAGCGTGCCGACTCGAGCCCGGCTCGCGTCATCGCCTCTTTGAACAGCTGGCGGTCTTCCGCTTTGCGGATGGCGATGACGTCGGCCCCGATCAGCTGCACGCCGTAGTGCTGCAGGATGCCGGCGTCGTGTAGATCGAGGCTCGCGTTGAGCGCTGTCTGTCCTCCGAGTGTCGGCAAGAGCGCGTCAGGCCGCTCGCGCTCGATGATGGCGGTGAGGGCTTCGCGGTTGATCGGCTCGACGTACGTCCGGTAGACCAGGTCGGGGTCCGTCATGATGGTCGCAGGGTTCGAGTTGACCAGCACCACCTGATAGCCCAGGGCGGTCAGTGCTTTGGCACCCTGCGTCCCGGCGTAGTCGAACTCGCACGCCTGCCCGATCACGATGGGACCCGAGCCGATGAGCAGAATCTTCTGGATGTCGTCGCGTCGAGGCATGGCGACGCCGTCTAGCATCGCCGGGTCGAACGCGCGACCACAGAAAAATGGAGATCAGCGAGCTGCGATCGGGCCGGTCGGGTTGCGCAATGGCGGCAGGCGGCGTGGGGGTAGCGGCCGGAGCTCCGCCGGGCCTGCCGGGCCGTGTTGCGGCACGAAGTAGACTTTGTTGGCCTGGATCACCTTGGTCTTGAGCCCATTGGCCCGCAGCAGGGCGGAAACCGTGGTGCCATAACGCTTGGCCAGGCCGAGCAATGTCTCACCCTTCTTGACCCGATGCGTGACGTTGTAGGTCTGGGGCAAGAGCTTCTTCTGCTCGAGCAGCGCGGGGTAACAGCGCCGAGCCGTTTCCTCCGCGATCGGGCTGTAGAACCGGACGTGCATGTGCGTGTCGTGTCCGGGCTCGTGGCGAATGATCGAGGGCTGCCCCGGTGCGCCGATGAACAGGCTGTCGAGCCAATCGCGGTCTTCGCCGATCGCCTCGGCGTAAGAGCGCAGCAGGCGCTGCACGCGCCGGTCGATGAAGATCAGGTGCACGTCGGTCTGCACGAGCAACGCGCGAATGAATGCCCAGGTTCGCGCGCGGTCGAGGTTGTAGGCGCTCGCCCTCGCGTACCACTCGGGGTTCTTTGCGTAGAAATAGCTGATATCGACGTCTTTGCCCGATTGATGGCTGATGTGCGGCTTGATGTAGCCGCCGCGCTTGCGGCTGATGTCACCGATGAACAGCGCGTGCGAATCGGGATACTCCTCGAACACCGTCGCTACCGCCGCGGTCAGGTATTCGACGGTTTCCGTCGTGCCCCAGGTATTGAGGGGATCGATGAGCGTCCAGTGCGGATCCTCGCTGAGCCGGACGCCGTTCAAGAGTCCGCCCCGCGTGGCCGTGCCGAAGGACATCGAACCGAGGCCTTCCAGGTCCGAGCGCACGAGGCGATCGATTTCGCTGCTGGCCTTGTCGCGCAGCGGGTGCCGCACGGGCGCCGGCCGGGGCCGTGCGCGGACAACTGCACCCGAGCGGGGCGTGACGGCGGCCTCGGGCGGCGCCGGCGGGGGCGTGTGCAGGCAGCCTTTGGGGCTGCAGCCGTCGCCGAGGTCGGCGACCGGCGCGGGGACGATCTCTGCCGCGACCTCGATCGGTACACTCTGCGCAGTGCGAGCCTCGGAAGCGAAGAAGCCAGGCCCGCAAGCCAGGTGTCCGAATAGAAACAGCGCCGTGGCGACGGCGCGAAGCGAGGCGGTGACCCGTTGCCCAGTGCGCGTTGCTCGACACCCGAACGGGAAACTGCGGCTCCCGGTGGGGGCGATCGTCGAACCAGTTGGCGAAAGACCGGGCAGGAGAAGCATTTTTCTGCTGAACGCGCCGCAACCGTGGGGCCCGGCCGGGCGCACGCTATCAGTTTTGTCGCTGAGAACCCAACATCGTTGTAAGGGTTCGCACGTTCGCTTCGGTCCAGCTGCGCAGCACAATCCGGCGCAGCGCGGAGCTGAACAAAAGATCCGTGTCTGCTCGCGCGCGCCGGCGCGGGACCCCCAGCGATTTCGGGCGTGCCCGCGGCGGGCTGGATCGCCTATAAACACGTTAGTATTCTAGCCTTTCTGCTAGAGCCGGCGAGCGACCGATGACCCGAGACCTCAAGACCCCGATGCCACCCCCCGCCTCGGGCCCGACCGCATCAGGCCGACGGTTCCTGGCTCAGCTGATGGAGCACGCCTTTCGCGAGGGCTGGCGAACTCCCGATGATTTCGTGAAACACTTTCCGGCGCACGTCATCATGACGTCGCTGCGTTCGGCTCCCGAACTGCGGGTGGCGATCCTGGCGGCCGCCACCGGCATCTACGAGGCCATCTTGCGCCGCAAGACGCCGGCGCTTGCGGCCGAGGATCTGCGGCTCGCGCTCGACGAAGGCACCACCTCCAGCCAGGTGCTGCTCTCGGTGTTCTCGCCGGAAGATCGCGTGCGCTACCTGGATCCGCAGCAAATCTGGGATTTCTTGGCGGAAGATCGCTTCTGGGAGCTCGACGCGGACGCCAGCGAGGAGCTGCGGCAAAGCGCGATGGACCGCATGGCGTTTACGCTCACGCAGGCGCTGCAAGAGCGGCTGATCAGCTTGCGCGACGTGCTCGATGCGCTCACCTACGACGCGGTCGCCGATTCGCTGTCGCCGCACGAGCTGCGCAGCGTCGTACGGCACGCCCTGGTCAAGGGCCGCGATGGCATCGTGCTCAACGAGAAGGTGTTGCTCGAGGTCTTGCCGCTCGACAAGCTGGTGCGCTCGGTTCCGCTCGATCGCATCTGGAACGAGGTGGTGCTCCGGCGCTTGGCCGTGCCGTGCGGGCTCACCGAGCTGTCGCGAGAGGAACGCCGCGCGAGCCAAGCAGAGAAACGCCCTCCCGCCGAACGTCGGCGCGGGCCGAGCCGCCCGCCCGCATTGCTGAGCAGCGCGGGTTCCGGCGCGGGTCGAGTGCCGAGCGACTTTGCCGTGACCGCTCCGCCGCCCTCGGTGGTGCGCGATATGAGCGAGCCTCACGTCCATCCGCAGGGCTATTTGGAGCCTGGCTATTCGGCTGCCAGCTACCCCGCCCGGGACGCCGGAGAGTACGGACAGCCAGCCGATTACGCTCAGGGGAGCCCCGGCGTGGCCGACTACCGGATCGACGAAGACGCCGAGGACGACGTGATGACGGCGGCACCACCGCCCGTGGGCGATTTCGACGAGTTCGGACCACCCTTGCGCGAGCGGCCGCTCATGACGCTGCCGCAGCCCCCGCTGTCGTCGCGCCAGGCCGTGATGGCGGCGTCGCTCGAGGGGCAACCGAGCGACACGGGTGAACGGCAACGCCAGCGCGTCACCGAGCATCTGCGCGCCATCGGGCGGCTGCCTCCTCGACATGCGAGCATGCCCGCGCCTGTGTTGCGCTCGATCGACGCCATGTACGCGCTCTTACCGAGCGCGACCGACGACATTCAGCGCAAGAGCGTCATCCGCCAGGCATTCGCCAACGAGAACTATCTCCGTGTGGCGTTGCTCGGGTTGATCGAGCTGATGGATTCGTCGGTGGATACAACCGATCCAGTGATCCAGGAGGCGAAGATCGAAGCGTTGATCAAGATCCTTCTGTTCGAGGAACAACGCCGCAAGGAGACGGGTCGATTCCCGAGCGGCACGTTCAGCGCGCCGCGCGGCATGTCGAGCGGTGCATCGAGCAGCGCACCCCCGTATTATGCGCCGGCGTCGGCGCCTCCGTCATCGCTCAACCCGCTGTCGGCGCCTCCGTCGTCGGGCACGCTCGGCTATGGTTCGCCGGCCGCTTTCGGTGTGCCACCCCACGTTCCCACACAACGCCCACCACCTCCGGTGCTCAGCTCGGCCCCGGCGTACCCGGGTGCTGCTGCGCCGTTGCCCAATCTCCCCGCCGAACCGGCGTCAGTTCGCCGGCGCACCGTGCCACCGCCGCTGCCCCCGTCCTACCCGCGCGAGTAGTGGCGCGCCCGTTCGGAAAAAAAGTTTCGTCCGGGCATAATGTGTGTCGCATTAGGCGAGCTCAGGCTCGCGCCGTAAAAAATTGTGCTACCCACCGCGTGCCGTTGCTGATCTCGATTCGAGCCGTCTCGTGTCGGCTCATGACTCCCGGTTAGAACTTCTCATCCGGCGTTGCGCCGCGCAGCAGTAGCGGCATGGTAAAGACGACATGAATGATTCACGAATGAGTATCCTTCGCGCGCTGAGCATCGGCCTGCTGCTCGACGCGAGTCTGGCTTGTGCGGGCAAGGACACCCCGACGATCGACGACGAGTTCAAGGACTCGGTGAGATTGGGCTACGTGAGCGGCAGCCGCCCCTTGCCGGGTAGCGGCGGGAGCGCCAATTCAGGCGGCAGCGCGGGCAGTGCTCAGGCCAACGCGGGCTCTGGTGGGGACGATGAACCGGCGGGTGGGTCCTCAGGCTCGGGGAGCGGCGGTACGGAGGCCGAGGGCGGTGCAGGAGGGAGCGCCGGGACTGAGGCCGTGGGCGGCACATCCGGCTCCGGCTCCACCACCGGCTGCGACGGCTTTCCCATCCTGCAACAGAACTGCGGTTTTTCCGGCTGCCATGCGCCGGAGACGAGTTTCACGGCGTTCGCCGAGAGCGCAACAGCTGCAGAGGGTTTTGCCGGAGAGGACTCGGCGATCTGTGGTGGCCAGACTATCTTCGATCCGGGTGATCCTGGCGGCAGCCTCGTGATTCAGAAGATGCGAGGAACCCAGTCGGGTTGCGGTGGCCCGATGCCCCCGGCAGGCGACCCGGTTTCGGACGAAGACATCGACTGCGTCGAAGCGTGGATCGGGACCCTGTAGACCAGGCTAGTGTCGCCCTGGAGTCGTGCATCCACAGAAAATTGTGGTGCTCGTTGTCGCCGTTCGCGGTCCCAGACTGAACCAGTGCGGTTTTGGCTACAAACATTGGCATCGCGTACCGCGCGGGTGCAACTTGTGCGCTAAGTTGCACCTCGTTGACGGGGTGGACAGACTATGAAACATACCTCAGGCGCCGAGGTCGCTGTGGGGCACACCCCGCGCAGGTTCTAGCTGCGAGCAAATGCCAAATGCGAGGCCACGGTACGACATGACTTACGAGAGAGCGATCAACGGTAGCTTGGGCATCGGCGCCGTTGTGGCACTCGCGTGGGCGTGCGCCGGAGGGGAGACACCGCAGCGCACTCCGG
>JAYWEH010000181.1:0-12603 GCA_043780025.1 Deltaproteobacteria bacterium | reverse complement strand
CCGAAACCGATGTGGCCGCCGGTCGGACCCAGATTGTCCGGCGACTGCACGAAGCCCACCCCATACCGGAAGCCGTAGAGGTACGTGATCTCGGTGGCGCCGCGCGAGAACAGCGTGAACGAGCGACCGGCGAGCAGCTTGCCCCAATCCCCCGCGAGCTCGAGATAGCCCTGGCGCACGTCAGGCTCCACGGTCTCGAACTTGCGGCGATCGACCGACTCGATCACGGCGTTAATGTGGATATAGCCCTTTAGCGTGGTGTGTTCCGAGAGCTTGTTCCGCACACCGAAGCCGAAGATGTTGCCGGTGAAGCCGCTGCGCACGCGCGTGCCCACGTAGTTGCCCTGCTCCGAGCTCGGACCGTCGCTGAGTGCCTCGCCCTGGTTGATGCCACCGCCTTCCGGCAACACGTCGATGGGCCCCGCTGGCGTCTGCACCTCGATGGACGGCTTGATTGTGTCTCCGCGGCCGTGGCTCAGAAAGGCCTGAACGCGGCCGTCGGTGAAGACCTCCCAATCTTCTGACTTGAAGATCGGGACCTCCGCCCGTGCACGGGACGCCGCGCACAGCGTGGCGAGCCCGACGAGCGCCGCTCGCATACCTTTCTTTCGCGCAGTCCTCAGCACCGACGGTACCTCCAACATTCCTTCAGGCCCCGGCGAAGCTCTCCTCGATCGCGATCCGCTCACGGGCGCGGCACGGCAGCTATCACGTCGATATACACCCATTGCCCGCGACCGACGTTGGCCCCCGTCTCAAAGGGCTGCCGGAATGTGACCGGCGGCTTCGGGTCTGCGTTGTCCACCGCGGCCAGCGTGAGAGGATGCGGCTCGAGAGGGCCGCAGTCGGCGTCGTCGCAGTTCGTGATCTGGCGACAGTTCGCGTCTGTCGAACGCCAAACGACGGATCCGGACCCTCGCACCGGGAAGCTGGCCTCGAAGTTGATGCGGACGACGCTCTGATCGTCGTTACCCACGCGCGAATTGACGAAGTAGTCGTTGGGAGCGCCATCGACCTCCGGTTCGACGTGCAGCTCGTAAGAGTTATACGTGCCCGGGTTCGCCGGCACGACACCGCCCGCGTGCCACAAGTCGATGTCCGTGCGCACGAAGTTGTTGCCACCCCGCCGGTCCCCGCCTTGATACACGCGGGTTTCGACCACGCCGTACACGTGGACGGTCACGTCATAGATGACGGTGGGATCACCACCGAGCCGGAGCGTCTGCTCCACTGTCTTCGCTCCGCCCTGGCACCCCGGCAGGGTGCAGTCATGCCCGAAGTCCTCGCTCTGACACGGCGAGAGGTGAAGGAAGCCGTCGAGCGCGCCTCCCACTTCGGCGGGCGTGAGCGGCTCGACCCCCTCGATGGGTGGCACGACGGGATCCGTCTCGTCATCCGTCGTCCCCGGCACAGCGGGCCCTGATGGGTCGGTATCCAGGGGCAAGTTCGGATCCGGAAGCGCTTCGCCGTTCCCGTCGCCGCCGGCGGTGTTTTCTGCTTCCGAGGGTGTTCCGCCCGTCGAAGGCTCCGGCACCAGCGGTGCGCTCGGCTGCTCGGGAGCCACCTGCCTTGCTGGGCCGAGCCCTGTGCTCTCGAGGTTCTCGGACGCGCAGGCGCCGAACACCGATACCTGCAAACCGATACAGACAGCTGACTTGATCGCGAATGTCTTCATGTGGCCCACCAACGGCAAGCGTTGCCCACTTTCCTACTAGCTACTTTCAGCGCATGGGTCACAAGCGAAGATTGTTAGTCACGCGTGCGACAGAACAAGACCAGACAAACGGCTCGTGTCAGCGATTGCTGGCGCCTTGCTCGACCCATAACTCGATCAGGTCGTACTCTTCTTGGCTGAGACAACCCGGCGTACCGGGCGCGCCTCCACAACCCGGAGGCATCAATGCTTCGTCTCCTGACGTGCGGGCGAGGATGCGCTCATACACAGGGTCACCGTTGGACTCGACGTGCACAGCGTCGAACGAGTCATCCGCTTCCGCGGCGCCATGGCCCGGCAACGCTCCGCCGGGCGTGTTGTGGCAGTCCCCGCAGTTCTCTATCAAGATGGGATGGATCTCCTCGTCGAAGCTGACCAGATCGGGAGTTGCGTTGCCGCTGCCACCTTGGCCCGAGCCGGTCGGGTCGCCCTCGCTCGTCGATGTACCCCCCGCATTCGCGCTCGGATCGGGTTGTAGGGCGTCGACGTTGCTCGTGTCGGGGATCGGGCCAGCTGGGTCGTTGCACGCGCTCGTCAGGGCTACAAAGCTGATACCGGCCAAAACTCGTCCAAGTATTAACATGGTCCTCATTCGCTGTTTCACTAGTTGAGCGCGCCGGGCCCTGCCTGAAAGCTGGTCGTGATCTGCGCGGCGCTCAACGCCTGGTCGTAGATCCGAAACTCGACCAGGCTGCCAAACAGCAGCGGGTCCGCCGTGTAGTTAGATCGACCGATCCAGTTGTTCAGATCATTGATTGCGGCGAGGTTACCCGCGAGCGCCACCGAAATGACCTGCGCGCCGCCCGCATAGAGCCGCAGAAAGCCCGCGGCTTGATCGACGACCACCGCCAGGTGTTGCATCGTGCTATCCGCGGCACCTGCGATGGGCAAAGGCGCGGTGCCATCCGCCAGCGTCTCCGCGGCGCCGGGGCCGGCGACGGAGTAGGCTGCTCGAAGCGTGCCGGTGAGGCCGTTCGCGGGCGTCAGAAACAGATAGGTCTGACCCGCGGCGCCGTCGTTGTTTCCGAAGTCGAAGATGCGCGCCCACGCCGCGCCGCCGCGCCAGGCCGTCCAGACTTCGAAGGTGGCGCTGCCCAGGCTCGAGATCAAACCGGCGGGCAATTCGACGAAGCCCCCCGCGCCGTCGAGGTTCAGCCGGCCATTGATTTGAAACTTCTCGAGCGCCGGGAGCGGAGTGACACCCACAGCATCGAACAACGTACCGTGCATGCCGCCCTCCGAGTCGGTGATCTCGATGCCGCTGCCATCGAACGTGTACAAGTTGCGAAGCGCTTCGCGCAGCGCAGTGCAGCCCGCGGTATCCGTCAGCGCCGAACAGCCGCAGGCCCCCGTGGGAAGTGTGCGTCCGGCGTTGTCCGGACACAGCTCGACGCAGTCGAGCGCGCCGTCGCCATCAAAGTTGTCTTCGGGGATCCCGCAGCCGCAGGTCCCCGGCTGCGTCTTGCTGGGGTCGTCGGGGCAGTTGTCTACCCCTGCGACGGGAGGCGCAGGTTCGCCGCTGCCACCCGTGCCGAGCTCATCCCCCACCGAAATGGGTGGCCCTTCGGATCCACCCGAACCGCCCGACTCGGTGTTGCCTCCGGCGCCGCTCGCGGCGACCGCGTCACCGCCGCCCGAGCCGCCCACCGCTCTCGGTCCCAGTGCGGGTGCGCTCGAGATCGGAGAAGGCTTGCAGTCTTCGAAATTCACCCCCGGCGGGCAATCCGGCAGTTCGCCGGAGCAGGCCATGGCGACCGCTGCAACGACGGTGGTTCTAACCACCCCGGCCAGGCGAGTGAGGGCTTTCCCAGCCGGGGTGGCTTCAGCTCGGGACACGAATATCCAAACAGTGGCAGCGCGCTCGGGGCCGCAGGTTGGACACGACGCACCTTCCCCATGGCCTTGGCACCAACACGAGGTTGCCGAAGGCGGGCAGCAATGATGACCGTCGCATATCTGTCTCCAGGAGGTCTGGTCTTTGCCCAGCCCGCTCCTGAAGCCGCCTCGTCGACCCGAGGTGGCTCAAAATTCAGACGTCGCGCATGCGGCGGCGAGCTTCGCTGTCGAATTCTGTCGTGCCTGTGCTGTGGCATCTTCAACTGGAGCAACGGGTTTTTTGTTGAGCCGTCCGCGAGCTCACGCGCGGCTTTGTTCCCGCCCGCATGCGCAGCATCACCATCCCCCCCCGAGCCCGAACGACAACTTTCCGCGGCCACCCGAGTGGCCCGGAGCGCACGACACTCCGACGCGGCGCGGCCTTGCCCTGGGTGGCCCTGCTCGGGCTGGCTCTCGGCGGCTGTGAGAACAAGGTGATGCACGTGCCGGAGCCGATCCTGCCCGGTGCGGAGCCCGGTGGGGGTAGACGATGTGCCCGAGCCGGGGAACGGCGACATCGACGACTCGTCCGAGTGCCTACCGGGTCGCCTGCAGCGCCGAGCGGTCTGGCTGAGCGACATTCAGTTCTCCAATGCGGTGCGAAAGTTGATCGGTACCGACGCGCTCGACCCCGAACAGATCCCCGACGCTGCCTTCAAGCCCTTCTCGCAGAAGGGCGTGGTGGTGAACACGTCACTGTTGCGTACGCGCCTCGACCTCGCGCGTGGCGCCGCAGCGAACTCGCGCGCTCGCTTCAGCGAAAACACGGGCTGCGCCAACACTGACGATACCTGTGCGCGCGACTTTATCGGCGGACTCGCGGCGAAGGCGTTCCGGCGCCCCGTGGCAGAGGCGGAGCTCGCCGACCTCATGGCGGTATACGAATCCGGGCGCGAAACGGACGTCGAAACCGGCGTTGAGCTCGCGACCCAGGCCATCCTGGCATCAGCCTCGTTCAGCTATCGCACGGAATTTGGCGGCACTGCCAACGCGGAAGGCGACGTCGAGCTCACCTCCCACGAGCTCGGCAGCCTGCTCTCCTTCTGGCTCACGGACGGGCCGCCTGATGAGCAACTCCTGGCCGCGGCAGAGCAGGGCACCCTCACGGAGCCGGCAGAGCTCGAGCGCCAGGTGGGCCGCCTGTTGTCCTCGCCGGAAGGCCAGAACAGCCTGACTCTGACGTTGATGAGCGCCTGGGGCATGAGCAACCTGTTCGGGGCCAGCAAGGATCCAGGACTGTTTCCGGGGTATGGCCCGCTGCTACAGAGCAACATGTTCGAGGAGACGCGGCTATTCTTGAACGAGGCCTTGTGGGGCGCGAACGGGTCACTCGGGCAGGCCCTGACCTCGCGACGAAGTTTCGTCAACCAGGCTCTGGCCGATCTGTACGAAGTGCCTTTCACCGGGACAGAGCCGACGGACTTCGTGGCGGTCGAGCTTCCCGCAGATGAACGCGCCGGCTTGCTCACCCAGGCGAGCCTTTTGTCGGCGCGAGCCCGCAGCGACAACACCTCCGTCGTGGCGCGCGGCTTGTTCGTGCGATCGGCTCTGCTCTGCTTGCCCCGGCCGCCGCCGCCACCGGAGGCGGTGATCGCACAGGTCCAGGCCCTGCTCGCCGCTGATTTGACCGAACCGGAACGCGCGGCGTTCCGAGCCAGGACTAGCCCCTGCAACGGCTGCCACACCACGATGGATGCCTTCGGGTTGATGCTGGAGAACTACGACGCCATCGGGCGCTTTCGCGAGGACCTCGCCGGCGACCCGATCAATCCCACTGTCACGCTCGACGCCATGGGCTTCCCCGGCACGTTTGACGGCGCCGTCGACTTTGTGGCCACGGCGGCCGACAGCCCGCAGTTCAGCGCGTGTGTAGCGCGCCACCTCGCCGTCTATGCAACGGGGGACGACAGCATAGGGACAAACGACTGTGAGCTCGACGAATTCATGCAGATGGTGCCGAGCGAGACCGATCTACGGGACGTCGTCACCTCACTCGCCGGCTCAGCTCTGCTCAGGACCCGCTCTGGAGAATCGCAGTGAATTACACCTTCAAACGCCGACAGTTTCTGGCCGGCATCGGAGCGGCAGCCGGCCTTTGCACCCTGCTGCGCCGGATGGAACGGGCAGAGGCCCAGGCGCTCGCCACGCAGCGCATCCTGTTTATCCAGCGCCCTGTGGGCACGGTCGCAGCAAACTGGTTTCCTCGAGGACAGGGCACCGACTTCACGCTCTCGCGCATTCTCACGCAGTTTGCGGCGCTGCGCGATCGCATGGTCGTGTTCGAGGACATTCGCCTGCCGTCCAACGACTCGGTGGGTGGCGGGCACGAGCGGGGCACCGTGTTGATGTTGACGGGGACGCGCACTCGGCGCCTGTATCCGGGCAACGGCGGGGATGACCCGATCGCGGAGGGCCCCAGCATCGACCAGTACCTGGTCAACGGCGCGCCAGGGCTCTCCGGCACGGCCATCGCCTCGCTGCAGGTGTCGTGCGACAGCCGCGCAGACACACCGGAAGTCTCCACGCGCAACATGTCCTATTCCGGGGCTCAGGCGCCGCTCACGCCGTATTATCAACCGCTTCAGGCCTACTCGCGCATCTTCGGCACGATGATGCCGGGCGGCGCCACCCCGGACAACCTCGAAAGGCTCGCGCGAGCGCGGCTGCAACAGAAGAGCGTGCTCGACTTCGCAATGAAAGACCTGAGCCGGCTCCAGCAGTTGGCGCCGGCTTCGCAACGGTCGCAGCTCGACATGCACGCCGCCGCGATCCGTGAGGTCGAAACGGAGTTTGATGCGACACCAGGCGACCCCGCCGCCTGCGGCGTGGCGAGCCCGCCGGCGACGCTGAACCTGGCCACGCGAACCGACCCCTACAGCGGCAGCCACGTGGTGCCGGAGCGAGACGACGTCGTCCACTCGCAGATTGGTTCGTTGCACTTCTCAGTCGTCAAAGCCGCCTTCAAGTGTGACCTGACGCGCACGGTGACCTTTCAGTTTACGCCCGGCACCAACCACGTGAGCTTCGGCGAGATGTGGCCGCCGAACCCCGCCCTCTTCAAGGTCCATCACACGACCAGCCACGACGCCGGCACGCCGGATCAAGCGGAGTTCTTGACGCGCGTGGAGGAGTTCTACGCGCAGAAGGTCGCGGGGTTCCTGCAGGAACTCGCGGCCGAGCCCGAAGTCGGAGGCACTGGGACGCTGCTCGACAACACGCTGGTGCCCTACATCACCGAGGTCGCAGAGCGGAACCATTCCTGGACGCGCATGCCGTTCCTGCTCCTGGGCGGCCAGAACCTCGGCCTCGTCGGTGGGCGCATCTGGGACAACGGCAACGGCGGCATGCGATCGAGCAACGACCTGTGGATGGCAATCGCCGAGGCCCTTGGCATGCCCGGCTTCGTGCTCGGCGACGCCGATACGCACACGACGCCGATTGCGGGGCTGTTTACCTGAGCCGCTCTTGCCCGAGATGTCACTCGGCGAGCGCGAGCTCGAACGGCACAGACAGAGTAACGTCAATGCCGTCCATCACGTCGAGGCGTTCGCCAACCACCGACGGCACCTGACGGCGTTGCTCTTGCCGGACGCCTCGCTCGAGGGCGCACCGGCAAGAGGAAAGTCGAACCGGCTGTGTGTGCTCGGCGCAGGCAGCTGTTGCGATCTCGACCTTGAGCGTCTGACGGCGACCTATGACTCGATCCACCTCGTCGATGTCGACGAGCAAGCGCTCGCCTGCGCGCGGGATCGGCAGACCGAAAGCACACGCAGGCGTCTCGTGACGCACGGGCAGATGGACCTCTCGGGCATGCTCACTCGGCTCGAGCGCTGGTGCAACATGCAGGTCACGCCCGAGGAACTGTTCGAGCATCCGGAGGCCACGTCAGCGAACATCGCGGCGCGGCTCGGCGGCCCCTTCCGCACGGTGCTCTCGGCCTGCGTGTTGTCGCAGATGCAGCTCAGCGTTCGCATGGCGCTGTCCGACTCGCACCCCCTCTTCGGGGCAGTGTGCTACACTGTCACGCTGACGCATTTGCGAACGCTGGCCCGGCTCACTGAGCCCGGCAGCCGCGCGGTGTTCGCCACCGACATCGCCACCGAGCCAATGGCCCCGCTAAGGGAACTCGACGACAGCGCCGATCTACGTCAATTGTTGGCACGTTTGGTTCACAGCGGGGACGTCTTCAACGTCGTGTCCCCCGACGTCATCATGAGTATCGCCCGGGACGATCCGAATTTGGGGCGAGAGCTCGCTCTGGCCCGCCTCGCTGACGTCTGGCTATGGCAGAACGGCCCTCAACATGTCTTCCTGGTCTACGCGCTCGAGCTCGCACGGCTCGGCCTGAGCCAAGGTCACTCTGTAACATGTCAGTGACGCGCATCAGGCTCGGGCGCATTGGATTGGCGTGCATTGTCCTCGGGGCTTGCACCTCCGACGGCGCCGACGCCGGGAATGCCGACGCCGGGCTCAGCGGCACGGCACCCCCTGTGGACATGCTGGGCAGCGGCCTGGATTCAGGTAGCGCGGCAGCGGGCACGGGTGGCGCGGGTGACGGAGGGTTGGGTGCGGGTGCGGGTACTGCTGGCCCCGTCGCCGCCGCCGGGGCCAGCGGGTCAACGGGCGTGGCAGGCACCGAAGGCGTGGACCTCAGCGTCACGCTCTACGATCCCGAGAACTTTCCGCGCTTCGACATCGAGCTCCCTCCGGATTCGCTCGCTACGCTCGACCTGGTCGAGAACTCAGTGGATCCGCGCCAGGATACCTATGTCACCGCGACGCTGACGCACGGCACTCAGACCGTCACGAACATCGGGCTCCGCTTCAAAGGGGAAGGCAGCTTTCAGAAGCTCGACGGAAAACCCGCGTTCAAACTGAAGTTCGACGAGTTCGTCGACAACCAGTCGTTTTATGGCCTGCGCCGCATGACGCTGAACAACGCCTTCGAAGATCCTTCGTTCGTGGCCGAGCGCCTGGCGTATGACGTATTTCGTGCGGCGGGTTTGCCCGCGCCGCGGTGCAACAGCGCCACCGTGTATGTCAACGGCACCTTCTACGGCGTGTTCGTGAACGTGGAGGCAGAGGACAAGACGTTCCTGCGGCGCTGGTTTTCGGATGACGACGGCAACCTTTACGAAGAAGGCCAAACCGACTTCGTCAGCGGGGCGGAGCTAGACTTCAATCTCGAGACCAACGAGGAGGTGAATGATCGGAGCGATCTCGCGAACCTGATCGCCTCCATCCAGGCCGCCAACAACCCTGGGAGCTTCCTGGGGGACATCGGCAGGCATCTGGACACCGCACAATTTCTGAAGTTCACCGGCGCGGAGGCCGCCGTCAATCAATGGGACATGTATGCGTACACGGTGTTCTACGTGAACAACCTGCGCATCTACAGTGATCCCGCCACCCAGAAGTTCGCGTTCATTCCCTGGGGCATGGACCTTTCGATGAAGCCTTTTCGTGACTCGGGCAAGGCTCACATCAATCTATTTGCGCTCGCGCAACGGGGAGACAACTCGAGCCAGCCCGTCACTGCAGGCCTGATTTTTCAGCGCTGCCTCGAGAGTGAAGCGTGTGTTACCGCGTACGTGGACGCGGTCGAGCAGATCATTACCGCTTACGAAGGCCTCAACATGGAAGCCCGCGCCATGGCCTACTACGACCAGATCCGCTCGCAGGTCCTGGCCGACACACGCAAACGCGTGTGCTGTTCAGGTCAGCCCCTCAGCAACGAACAGTTCGAGGCGGGCTTTCAGTCGGTGCTAGAGACCATTCGCGGCCGTGTCGCGGCGCTACGGGCGAACCTGACTGCGCGCCAGTAGGACCGGCGCAGGGTGCATTTTAGGGGCACGCAGGGAAAAACAGACCCGGGAGTGAGCTCATTCTGCTGGTGCGAGCGAGGCATCGTGGGCAAGGGGCGCGGAGGGCGCAGCGTTCTCGCGCACGACCGTGTGCGCGATCAGCACGTACAACGACGGTACGACGAACAGCGTGAACAGGGTGCCGATGGCCATGCCGCCGACGAGCACGATGCCGATGGAATTGCGGGCGACGGCGCCCGGGCCCGTTACGAGAGTCAGAGGCAGGTGGCCGCACACGGTGGCGACGGTCACCATCAGGATTGGGCGGAGCCGGGTGAGCGCCGCATTTTGCACGGCTTCGAGCTTGGGCACGCCGCGCTCCTGTTCGGCGTTGGCGAACTGCACGATCAGGATGCCGTTCTTGGCGATCAGCCCCACCAGCGTGACCAACCCGACTTGCGAGTAGATGTTGAGCGTGGTGGTCCACCCGTCCGTCAAGCCGAAGCTCATGCCGGGCGGGCCAGCAAACTTCAGGAAGGTGAAGCACAGGGCCCCGAACATGGCGAGCGGCACCGAGCCCATCAACACCACGAACGGATCGCGAAAAGAATTGAACTGCGCGGCGAGCACCAGGAAAATGAGCAAGATCGCCAGGCCCAGCGCCGGTAGGAACTTGCCGGACTCCTGCCGCAGCTGGCGCGACTCCCCCGTGTAGTCGACGCGAGAACCCGGGGGCAGGAGCTCGGCGGCCTTGGCCTCCAGCACCTTCAAGCCGCCGTCCAGCGACTGGGTGGTGACGCCGGAGATCTTGATCGAGTTGAGTTGCTGAAAGCGGTTGAGCGAGCGCGGCTCGACGTGTTCCTTCAAGGTGGCAATGGCGCCGAGCGGCATCAGCTGCCCGTCGCGCCCGCCGATGTGAATATCGAGCAACTGCTCGGGCGTCAGCCGGCCCGCGCGCTCCACCTGCGCGATCACCTTGTAGCTGCGCCCGTCCAGGCTGAAACGATTGACGAAGTCGCCGCCCAGCATGGAGGAGATGTCCAGCCCCACCTGCCCCATCGTCAAACCCATGGAGGCCACGCGATCTCGATCGATTACGATCTCGCTCGCGGCCTGGTCGATGTGAACGTCGATGAGCGGCGGGAACGCGAACGCGCCGCTCTGTGCCGCGGCCTGCACCATTTGCTCGGCGACGCCGAGCAGCCGCTCATGGCTTTCGGTCGAGGCGATCACGAACTCCACGGGGAAAAAGCCCGCGCTCGGCAGCGGCGCCGGCAGGAACACCGGGGCGCGCAGGCCGGCGATGCTCATCGTCTTCCCGCTCAGCTCAGCCTGGATCGGAAAAATGCTGCGCTCGCGCTCCGCCCACGGCTTCATCAACGCGCCGCCGAAGCCGCCACTCGGGAAGGTGATCTGAAAGCTCTGCGCGAACTCCGGCACCGACGCGAAGGTCTTCTGAACCTGGCTCGTAAACGGGGTGAGCTGCTCGAGCGTGGCGTTGGGCGGCACGTCGAGGGCCCCGAACACCACACCCTGATCTTCGTTGGGCGCGAGCTCCTTGGCCGAAAACATGTACATCGGGATCGTCAAGAGCGACAGCACGATCCACACGGCGTACACGGCCTTGCGCATCGACAGCGTCTTGGCGAGCATGCGCGCGTAGCGGTTCCGGACGCGCTCGAACGTGTGATCGATGAAACGCGGCAGGCGCCCCGGCGGGCGATCGGCGCGCAGTAGCCGCGACGCCATCATCGGTGACAGGGTGAGCGCCACCACACCCGAGACGAACACCGCGCCCGCCAAGGTGAACGCGAATTCGCGGAACAGCGCGCCCGTGAGCCCGCCTTGAAAGCCGATCGGCATGTACACGGCGGCGAGCGTGATGGTCATCGCGATGATCGACCCCACGAGCTCGCGCGCGCCGACCAGCGCCGCCTCCATCGGCGTACGGCCCTCTCGAATCAGCCGCTCCACGTTTTCCACTACGACGATCGCGTCGTCCACCACCAGACCCACCGACAGCACGATGGCGAGCAACGTGAGCAGGTTGATGGTGAATCCAAAGACTTGAATCAAGAATATGGCGCCCACGAGCGAGAGCGGAATCGCCACGATGGGCACGAGCACGGTGCGTAGTGAGCCCAAAAACAGGAAGATCACCAACATGACGAGCAGGATGGTCTCGGTAAGTGTCGAGGTGACCTCTTCGACGGCGTTCTTGATGTAGCTCGTGGAGTCGTAAGCGATGGTCGCGCGCAGTCCGGTCGGCAGCTCTTGCCGGATCGTATCGATCTCCGCGCGGACGCGCCCGATCACGTCCAGGGAGTTGGCATTGGGCAATACCCACACCCCCATGAACACTTCCTTCTTACCCGACAGGCGCACGTCCTGGTCGTACGTGTCGGCGCCCAGCACGACGTCCGCCACGTCCGACAGGCGCACCAGAGAGCCGTCCTGCTCACGCACGACCAGCTGCTGGAACTCCTCGAGCGAGCGCAAGTCCGTGGAGGTGGTCAGGTTCACCTGCAAAAACTGGCCTTTTGTCTGCCCCACCGCGGCCAGGTAGTTGTTCTGGGCCAGCGCCTGCCGCACCATGCTCGGGGTGACGTTGTGCGCCGCCATGCGTTCGGGCACTAACCAGGCCCGGATCGCAAACGCGCTGCCGCCGAGGATGTCGGCTCGCTGCACACCGTCAATGGCCGAGAGCCGCGGCTGCACGATGCGGATCAGATAGTCGGTGACCTGGTTGTCCTCCAGGATGTCCGAGCCAAAGCTCAGGTACATCGCCGCGACCCGGGCATCGGAGGGCTCGATCGTGATGGCGGGGACTTCCGCTTCCGGTGGCAGCTCCGCGCGGATCTGGTTCACGCGCGCACTGACGTCGGCGAGCGCCGATGCAGCCGGAAAATTGAGCTTCAGCCGCGCATTGATCGTCGACAGGCCCTGCGTGCTCTGCGACTCGATGAAGTCGATGCCGTCCGCCGCGGCAATCGCCCGCTCGAGCGGCGTCGTGATGAAGCCGCGCACCAGCTCGGCGTTGGCGCCGACGTACGGCGTCATCACGGAGATCGTGGCGCTCTCCAGCTTCGGGTACTGGCGCACGTTGAGCGAGCCGATGGCTTGCACCCCCGCGATGATGATGATCAGATTGACCACGATCGCGAGAACGGGCCGGCGAATAAAGAGATCGGTGAACCCCATTACAAACTG
>JAYWEH010000180.1:0-12614 GCA_043780025.1 Deltaproteobacteria bacterium | reverse complement strand
CCGTGTGCGAAGGCTTCGAGGACACCGTCAGTTGCGCGCGCGACTGTTCGATCTGCGGGGACGACTTCTGCTCCGAGATCGAGACACCGCAAGGCTGCCCGCTCGATTGTGCCGGGTGCGGTGACCGCGCCTGTGTCTTCCCGGAGAACCTCGGCAACTGCGCCGTGGACTGCGCCCAGTGCGGTGACACCGTGTGTTCGAGCGGGCTCGAGAACCTCGTGCGCTGCCCCCAGGATTGTGCGATCTGCGGCGATCGCGTGTGCAGCACTCCGACGGAGACGCGCGGCAACTGTGGGGTTGACTGCGGCGTGTGCGGAGACACCGTGTGCGACCCCGCACGCGGTGAAAATGGCCGCACGTGCGGTCCGGACTGCGCGGTCTGCGGCGACGACATCTGCAATGAGCCGGTGTGTGCGCTCGATTGCGCCGAGCAATGTGGCAACAACTCCTGCGCGGGCGCCGAGAACGCCAGCACTTGCCCCGTGGACTGCTCCGATTGCGGCGACGAAGCGTGCACGGCCCGAGAAACTCCGCTCAGTTGCCCCAACGACTGCGGCAACTGCGGCGACGGGACCTGCGCCACCACGGAGAACGTCGTGGACTGTCCCGTCGATTGCGACGGCACCATCCAGTGCGGCGACGACCGCTGCGAAGCCTTTGAAGACTCCATTAGCTGCCCGCTCGACTGCTCGCGCGCCGGCAGCTGCGGCGACGGCTATTGCGGAGCCGGCGAGAGCGTCGAACGCTGCGCACGCGACTGCGTCGGCGGGCGCTTCTGCGGCGACGCCGTGTGTCAGCCCGAGTTCGAGAACCGCGCCAGCTGCGCTCCCGATTGCGGCTCCCGCTGCGGTGACCAGATCTGCCAGCCGGTTCCCGAAGTGTTGAACTGCCCCCTGGATTGCCCGGGGGTGTGCGGTGACGGGCGCTGCCAGGGGCTGGAGGCCTTGGATTGCCGCGGTGACTGCCCCGCTGAATGTGGCGACGGCGTGTGCCAGATCTTGCCGGAAGGCTTCACCTGCCCCGGCGATTGCCCGGGCAGCAGCTTCTAGATCTCAACGGCTCGACCCGGGCCAGCTCGCGCACAGCTCGAGCCAGCGCTGCAGCGCCGCGCTCTGAAACTTGTTCTGATGCAGCACGAAGGAAAATTGCCGGCGGAAATCCCGCCCCGGCACGTCGCAGGCGACCAGCGTGCCGTGTCGCAGCCCATCGGCAACTGCCAGGCGCGATACGCAACCCACGCCGAGCCCCGCCTCGACCGCGCTCTTGATCGCCTCGGTCTGCTGCAGCTCGAGCGCGATGTCCAGGCTCGACAGGATACCGAACATGGCGTGCTCGAACGTTTGGCGCGTGCCCGAGCCGCGTTCGCGCACGATCCAGGCGGCGTCGAGCAGGTCATCGTCGGAAAGGGTCACGAGGCGCGCAAACGGATGGCCGGGGGCGCAAAACACGACCAGCTCGTCGGGGCACCACGGCGTCAGCATCAGGTTGGGCTCTTGCAGCTCGCCCTCGACCAGGCCCACGTCGATCTCGAAGTTGTTCACGCGCCGGGCGATCTCGGCGGTGTTGGCGACTTCGAGCTGAACGCGTGCTCCGGGATGCTCACGCATGAAGCGCGCCATCAGCGGCACCACCACGTGGTTACCGATGGTGAGGGTAGCGCCTACGCGCAACAAACCGGCGTCGCTCTGGTCCGAAAAGGCGCGCTCGAGCTGCTCCGCTTGTTCGTACAGCGCGACGCTCTCCGGCCTGAGCGAACGACCGAGCGCGCTGAGCTGGAGGCGCTTGCCGACGCGATCGAACAGGCGGATGCCGAATTGCTGCTCGAGATCACCCAGCGCCCCACTCACCGCCGACTGCGACATGCCGAGCTCCTCGGCAGCCCGGCTCACGCTCTCGCTGCGCGCCACGGCCAGGAAGACCTCGAGTTGCCTGAGCGTGAACCTCATGGTGAGCCGGCCCCGCCAAGCTGCTATAGGGCTGTGCGGTGATGTGCGCCCTACGCGCCTAGTACCATATATCGACAAAACCGAAAAGCGACTGCGGAATATCCCGTTTTGCAGATGAGCAAGTCCGGCCTAATATCAGAGAACGATGAGCGGGTTGAGCCACGAAACAGTGCTGAGCGTGCGACATTGGAACGACACGCTGTTCAGCTTCACGACCACCCGAAGCCGCGGGCTTCGCTTCAAGAACGGCCATTTTTTGATGGTCGGCCTCGAGGTCGAGGGCAAGCCGCTGCTGCGCGCCTATAGCGTCGCGAGCCCCAACTACGAGGAGCACCTCGAGTTCTACAGCATCAAGGTTCAAAACGGCCCGCTGACCTCGAGGCTGCAGCACCTGAAGCCCGGAGATCAGGTCCTGGTCGGCAACAAGCCCGTCGGCACCCTGGTGGTGACCAACGTGCTGCCCGGCAAGCGCCTGTACTTGCTGAGCACCGGCACGGGTCTGGCGCCGTTCATGAGCATCATCCGCGACCCGGACACCTACGAGCGCTTCGAGCGCGTCGTGGCCGTGCACGGCGTCCGCAACATCAGTGACCTCGCGTATTCCGAGTACATCACCCAGGAGCTGCCCGCTCACGAGTTCATTGGGGAGCAAGTGCAGAAGCAGCTCATCTATTACCCGACGGTGACGCGCGAGCCATTCGTCCACCAGGGCCGCATCACGGAGCTCCTGGAAAACGGCAAGTTGTGTTCCGACATCGGCCTGCCCGAGCTCAATCCCGAGGACGATCGCGTGCTCGTCTGCGGCGGTCCGAAAATGCTCGAAGACGTCGTGGCGCTGCTCGAATCGCGCGGTTTCAAAGAAGGCTCGAGCCACGAGCCCGCGCAATATACGATCGAACGCGCGTTCGTGGAAAAGTAGCCCTCACGCCCACGTGAGTCGCACCTGGGGGTAACGCGGTCTGGGGTGGCGTGTCACCTCCGGGTGACACGAGCGCCTTGTCGATCGCGCCCGCAACTCATTTGACGCGGATCGAGCGCAGACGGCGCAGCTGAATTCTGCGCCCAATCTCGCTGATTCGCGCGCTGCCCGAGACCTGCGCCTGCGCGCGCGCTGCTCCAAGCGCTCTTGGTACGCGAGTTGCTCTGGTGTGCCCGCCGCACCGGAGCGCGCCCATCCGGACAGCGACGCGTGAGGAGAAGGGTACAACGCGATGACAAATCCATTCGGGGCCGTGCCGCGCCGGCGCGAACACCGCCCATCCATCCGCTCGTTCACGAGCAACGCCAGCACTCCTCGCGCCCTCAGCGCGGTGGCCTGGCTCGGGCTCGTGGCGTGCGCAGGCCAAACCAACGACGAAGCAGCACCGGAGTCGACGAGCGCACGGCTCAGGCAGATCGATCCCATCGAGATCGACCTGCCTGCCCTCGACAGGCCCATCCAGCCGCCGATACCGACGCTTCCCCGACCGAGCCTCACGCTCGAAGAGAACCCGGCATTCTCCGCCAAGCTACGCGATCCGAAACGTTATCGCGTGCTTCGGTCGGACCAGGAAGACATCTGCCCCGGCACCGGCGCGCTGCAGCACGTGCGCAGCTATGACGGCACGCTCGGGCAGCCCGTGGCTTTCGTCAACGCTCACCGCATGCCGGTGGGTGCGATGGAGTCGGAGCCGGCCGCTGGCGAGCCGCCCAAGTATTGCAGCGGCACGCTGATCGCTCGTGATCTGTTCCTGACCGCGAGCCACTGTGTCGACAGCAACACGACCGGTAACGATGCCGTGTCGTTCAACTACGAACGCCTGGCAGGCTCGACGGTGTTGGACGCCGAGAGCCACTTCGATATCACCGCGATCGTCGAAGACGGCGCCGACGACGGCCTCGACTACGCGATCCTGCGGCTCGCGGGCAGCCCCGCAGACGCCTTCGGCGTTACCGCGGTCGAGCGCTTCATGCCCCCCATCGATCACTTGCTCACGATCATCCAGCATCCGAGCGGTGAGGCCAAACAAGTCGAGGTGGGCCATCTGCATTCGCTCGGTGACGAGGTCGTGCGCTACGACGACCTGGACACCGAAGGCGGCAGCTCCGGCTCCGGCATCCTCGACAAGGACGGCAGCATCATCGGCGTGCACACCAACGGCGGCTGCGAAAGGGGCGAGCAGAACTTTGGCACGCGCATCGATCGCATCGCGGCCGTGTCCGAAACCATCTCCGGCCTGCTCGGCCCCACCATCCTGGCGCGCACGGGCACGCTGTCGCTCCTGCGCGTGCACGACGTCGGCACCGGCTACGGCCCCCCCGGCGACGCGATCGACGCGGAGGTGATCGTGCAGCTGACCGGCGACACAAAATACGCCTACGGCTTTCGGCTGCGCGCCGACACCGACGAGGACGCGCGCGCGGGCATGTTGCGCGCATTGCGCGACGCCTTCCGGAAGAACCAATCCGTGCGCATCGAATTCGAGCGCAACACGTACTCCACTAACGAGGTTTTCCGCGTGATCCGGCAATGAAGTCGGGTTCGCCAGCACGCTCATTGCCAACCAATAAGGAGACTGCTCAATGTTCAAACAAATCATCGCTTCGCTCGCCCTCGGCCTGACGCTCCTCGGCGTAACCGCGACCGCCGACGCTGCCTACATCGAGACCTGGGGACCGCTGAGCCTGCTACGCGTGCATGACGTCGGCACCGGCTACGGCCCCGCCAGTGACTTCATCGACGTGGAGGTCGTGATCGCGTTCAGCACGAACCCGGACAAGGCGTATGGCTTCAAGCTGCGCAATGACACAAACCGCGCCGTGCATGAAGGCATGCTCGACGTGTTGCGCGATGCTTTCGCCAACGGCTGGACGGTGGTGATCAACGCGGAGCTACCGACCGGCAAGAACCACGGCGTGCTAAATCGGGTCTGGATCCGCCGTTGAGGCAGACCGGGCACCCCGGCGGGGGGCGCGCCGCGCCCCCGCGCGAACACGCCACGTTCGCGCCGCCTTGCCACAGCGGTGCGGTCAAAAAGCCCTTCCCTTTTGCAGGCCTCCTCGCCGACTATCAGCGTGTGAGCGCGCCTTCCTTTTCCCAACGCTACACCGGCGGCGACTACCTGGATCAGGTGCCCGATTGGCACGCGGGTGATGCGGAGTGGAAGGCGGGCAAGGTTTTCGAGATGATCGAACGCCATGGGCTGAAGCCCGAGAGCGTCTGCGACGTGGGCTGCGGAGTGGGGGAGATCCTGGTGCAGCTGCAGAAGCGAATGAGCACGACCGTGCGCTTCCGGGGCTTCGACATCTCGCCGCAGGCGCTCGAAATCGCGAAGACCAAACAGAACGAGCGGCTAAAGTTCGAACAACGCGATTTCCTGGCGGAGACCGCGGAGAACTACGACGTCGTGTTGCTGCTGGACGTGTTCGAACACGTGCCAGACTATCTGAGCTTCCTGAGCCGTCTGCGTGGCCGCGCCCGCTATTTCATCTTCCACATCCCACTCGATGCCCACGCCGCGAGCGTGCTGCGCGGCTCGCGCTACATGCTCGCCATGCGCAAGGAGTTCGGGCACCTGCACTACTTCACGCACGAGACGGCAATGGCCACGTTGGAGGACAGTGGCTACCGCGTGCTCGACCATTTTCACACCTGGGACGGGGAGACGGATCGAATCCCGCTCCGATATCCGTTTCGCGCCGGTATCCAGCTGCTCGACCGCGTGCTCTTCAATCTGCGCCCCAAGCTGGCGGCGTCCCTGCGCCCCCATTTCAACACGCTCGTATTGGCGGAAGCTCAGAGCGCCTGAGTCGCCTCACACCGAACGTATTAGCCGGCCCAGCCGCACTGCATGAAGCGCAAGCTGTAGATCGCCAGAAAGAAGCCGGACGCGAACAGGATCCAGCGTTCGAGCTCACGGCGCCCCTGGCACAAGCGGGCCAGTAGCAGGAAAATTGGGAACAGACTGAGCACGTAGCGGTTCATGCTGGCGATGTTGTACGTGGTGAGCGGCATGACCGTGCCGACCAACACGTAGCTCCAGAGCGCCACCGGATAGCGCTGCTTGGCCATGCACGCTGCGGCGGCGACGAGGCCGAGGACACATCCGGCGTCGATGAAGCGCTGAGTCTTGGTGGCGTCCGGAGGAAACGCATAGTTCGTCGCCCAGAGCGCGTCCCAGACCGGCGTCCAGGGAAACGACGCGTGCCGATCCCAATGTTCCTGGGTCTTGGCGAAGGCGAAGGCGTCGCCGAATTTGAAATGCAGGTACACCGGGAAAACAGCCAGCCCCACCGGCATGGCCAGCAGCCACAACATGCGCCAGCTGAAGCGTTGGCGCTTGCAATACAGCTGACAGCCCAGGTCGAGCGCGAGCGCCCCGAACAACACGATGCCCGTCGAACGAGTCAACATCGCGAAGAACCCGAGGCAGCCGCACCACACGAACTGGCCGCGAAAATAGTGGTACATCGCGCCGATCGCGCAAAATAGGAACAGTCCCTCGGTGTAATACGCACTGAGAAACAACGAAGTGGGGAAAACCAGGAGCAACGTCACCGCGAGCTTGCCGATCCGATCGCCGAACAGAGCGCCGCCGAGCAGCCGCAGATACGCGATCGCTCCAACGCTGGCGACGTTGGCGATGACGAGGCCCGCTACCGCGTGCCCACCCATGAGCTTGCCCAGGTAACGGGACAGCAGCGGGAACAGGGGGAAGAACGCCACCGAGCTCGATTTGTCCGGGCGAAACGAGTACCCGCGCTCGGCGATCTGCAAGTACCAGCCCGAATCCCAGCGGAAGAGCCCATTGAGGAATTCGTGGCCGGCGCCAAACACCTGCCAGTGCTTGCGGCAACGCCCCATGTTCGGCGTCAGGCTCAAACCGAGCAGGTCGAAACAGAACAGCGCGCCGCGCCAGATCGCAAAGCTGATCAGTGCCGCGGCGACCACCCGCCCGATCGCGGGCAAGGCCCCCGCTGGACGCTCGGAAGTGACCCGAGCGGGCTCGGTGACGAGTCGAAACACGGCGCGGATGCTCACACATTCCGAGGCCGAGTCCACGCGGTTTGTCGCGCGGCCGAGTCTCGGTTTCCGGATTGCCGTTCCGGAAACCCGGAAACCAGAGCGACTGCGAAGGCCCTATTTACCGGTGTTTTTGCGCCTACCAGCGTCGGCCCGAGCTTTGCACTGGATTGGGGGGGAATCGCTTTATGCAACGACTGTCAGCCACCCTGCTCGAATCGTTAGTTCACGACGTGACCACCGCAGCGGGGCTTGGTCCCCTACAACCCGCGACCCGACTGACCTGGCCCAAGCGTCTGGTCTCCGCCAGTATCCGATTTGCCGGAGCCACCGAGGGCGAGCTACGGATCTTTGTCGTCCCGGGAGCGCTGCCCCACCTGGCCGCCGACATCTTGGGCGTTTCTCCGGAGGACCCGGCGGGAGCCGCCCTCGGGGAAGAGGCGCTCGCCGAGCTCGCCAACGTCCTGCTCGGCGCGCTGCTCGGGCGATGGATTGTCGCTCCAACGCTGTACCACATGGGCCTGCCCGAGGTGCACCGCGTCCGCGGGCTGAGCATTGCTCCTCCCGCGTCGAGCGATGGGTGCTGCTCTGTCGCCTTTATCGATCCGCGCAACCACCCGTTGGGTGTGGACGTCCGCTTCAGGAGCCTGCCGTAGCGCGAATGCCGTACTTCTTGAGCTTGGCATAGAGCGAACTGCGCGATAGCCCGAGGACCTTCGCGGCCTGGTCCACGCGGCCGTCGACTTGGCGCAAGACGCGCGTGATGTGCCGCTTCTCGGCCTCGTCGAGCGTCTGCGCTCCCTCCGCGCCATCTTCGTCCACGAGCGAGCGATCAAAACGCAGGGTCGCGCGGTCGAGCACGGCGCCCTCACCGCAAAACAGCAGCGCTCGCTCGAGCACGTTGCGCAGCTCGCGAATGTTGCCGGGCCAGGCATAACGCCGGAGCAGTTCCATCGACTCCGGCGCGACCTCCGGGATCCGGCGGCCAATGCGTCCGCAAATGTCGACGAGCACGGCGTGAGCCAGCTCGGCGATGTCATCCAGACGTTCGCGCAAGGGCGGTATCTCGAGCGTGAGCGTGTTGATGCGGAACAGCAGATCTTCCCGAAACCGTTCTTGCTTGACCAGCGCCGCGAGGTTGCGGTGCGTTGCCGCGATGAGCCGCACATCGGCGGTTCTGGTCGACAGCTCGCCGATGCGCCGAAACGTCTTCTCCTCCACGGCCTTGAGCAGCTTCGGCTGCACCCCCAGCTCGAGGTCGCCGATCTCGTCGAGAAAAAGAGTGCCCTTGTCCGCCGCCTCGATCAGCCCCGGCTTGTGGCTGACCGCGCCCGTAAAGGCACCACGCTGGTAGCCGAACAGCTCCGCCTCAACGAGCTCGCGCGAGAAGCTCGCGCAATTGAGATCGACAAAGGTGTTCTTGCCGCGTGGGCCGCCTTCGTGCAGAAAATGTGCGAGCACGCCCTTGCCGGTGCCGGTTTCGCCCAGGATCAGCACGGGTACTTCCGCTCCGCCGACGACCCGGCTGAACCGTTCGAGCTCCGCGATGGCGCGGCTCTTGCCAATAAACGGATTGAGCCGAGGGCGGCTCTGTTCCGCCGACGCGCGGTGCCGCCGTTCGCGCTGGCCGTCCAGGGTGCGCCGCACCAATACTTCGAGCGACTCGACGTCGACGGGCTTTGTCAGAAAGTGTTCAGCCCCGCTCTTGATTGCCCTCACGGCGAGCTCGATCGTACCGACGCCGGTCAGAACGATCACGCGTGCCTCCGGGTCCCGCTCGCGCACAGCCGTCAACAGATCGAACGCGTCGCCGTCGGGCAGCTGGTAGTCGACCACCAGCAGGTCCGGATTCTCATGCTGATCGAGCCGGCGCGCCTCGCGGCAATCCCCTGCCTCGAGCACGTTGTGGCCCTGCCGGCGCAAGAACGCCACCAGCACCGAGCGCAAAAGCGCGTCGTCATCGACGACGAGCAACTTAGCCATGGGAACCCGCGCGCGCGTGGAGTAGCCGAGCCAGCGCGGATTTGCTCGCGTTGATGAAGAGCGCGTGCAAGCCACGACGGACCATTCCGGCACCAGCCGGCGGCGCATGCGGCAGACCCACCTCCATCACTGACGCTCGAGCATGCCAGTCGAAAGGGCCCAGGGCAACAGCTTGCGCTTCGCTATTCCTGCTGGAATAGCTCCGCTATGACGCGCCCTGTCGCGGTCTGCTCGCGCGCGAGCTGACGCGGTGATCCTTCGGCGATTTTTTGGCCTCCACTCGCGCCGCCACCGGGCCCGAGCTCCACGACCCAATCGGCGCCCGCGATGACCCAGGGATGATGCTCCACGATCACGAGGGTATCGCCGCGAGCCACCAGTCGATCGAGCACGGTCATGAGCCGTGCGACGTCGGAGAGATGTAAACCCGTCGTGGGTTCGTCGAGGACGTACAGAGTCGGTTCGTGCCGCGCGCCCGCAGTGAGCTCGTCCGCGAGCTTGAGCCGTTGCGCTTCGCCGCCCGACAGCGTGTGTGAGCCCTGGCCGAGCGTGATGTAACCCGTCCCGAGGTCGCACAAGGTCTGCAGCGGCTGAGCAATCTTGCGATGATGGGTGAACAGTTGCGCGGCTTGCTCCGCGGACGATCTGAGCACGTCACCGATGCCGGCGCCCGCGTAGCGCACGCCGAGCGTGTTCGGTTCGAAGCGCTGCCCCGCGCAGCTCGCACAGGTCTGGACCACGTCCGGCAAGAAGCTCATCTCGTGCGTGATCACGCCCATGCCTCCGCAGCCCTCGCAACGCCCGCCGCTCTGCGTGTTGAAGGAGAACCGCGCGGCATCAAACCCCTTCACCATCGCGTCGGGCGTGGACGCGTACAGGCGCCGGATCGGATCCCAGATGCCGAGAAAGGTCGCCGGCACGGAGCGCGGCGTACGCCCGATCGGGCTCTGGTCGACGCTGACGGCACGCCGCAACGTCTCGTACCCCGAAAGCCGCCGGTGCGGCCCCGGCTCGTCTGCCACCTGCCCGAGCGCGCGCGCCACCGCGGGTAACAAGACGCGCCGGATCAAGGTGCTCTTACCCGATCCACTGACGCCCGCGATCACGTTGAGACGCCCGAGCGGCAACTTCAGATCGACGTCGCGCAGGTTATGCGCGGCGGCGCCGTGCAGCTCGAGCCACGCATCGGGCTTCGTACTGATGCTCGGACGCAGCGTGGGCGGGCCGCTGAGCACACGCGCAGTGGGTGAAAGGGGATTGGCGAGCACCTCCGCGACAGGGCCGGCGGCCATGATGCGACCCCCGTTCGAGCCACCACCCGGGCCGAGATCGATCAGGTGGTCGGCGGCACGTATCGTGTCAGCGTCGTGTTCGACGACCAGCACCGTCGAACCCAGATCGACGAGGCGCCGGAGGTTCGAGAGCAAGCGCTGCGTGTCCTTCGGATGCAGCCCGATGGTGGGCTCGTCCAGCACGTACAGGGCTCCAGTGAGCCCGGCGCCGAGCTGGGCCGCCAGACGCAGACGCTGCATCTCGCCCCCGGACAACGTGCTCGCGCCGCGATCGAGCGAGAGATAGCCGAGCCCCACGTCGCACAGGAACTCGAGCCTTCGGCCGAGCTGTTTCACGATATCGGCGCCGATGCTCTGAGCGCGCCCCTTCAACTCGAGCCCGACGAAATGGTCGCGCGCGCGCTCGACCGACCAGCTCGACAATTCACCGTAGCGAGTGCCAAACAGCCGCACGGCGCGCGGCAGCGGAGCCAGGCGGCAGCCGGAACAATCCGGGCAAACTTGGCGTTCACCGCTCGCGCGTGCGGGCTCCTTCTTTTTGGTGCGGCTCGTGCCGCGCGCGCCCTTGCGACGACCGCGGCGTGGCTTCGCGTACAGCTCGATGCTCCCCTCGCCCTGGCAGCGCTCGCAGCGGCCCTGTTCGGTGTTGAACGAGAACACCCGGGGATCGAGCTCGCTCTCCGAAAAGCCGCAGGTCGGGCAAGCACCCTGGCTCGAGAACGTCCGCTCCTTGCCCGTGGTGGAGCGCAGCGTGACCTCGCCTTTGCCCCAGCTGAGCGCACGCCCGAGCTCCTCCTCCGTGAGCTCGCGGAGCGGGCCGAGCTCACGCGTGACGAACAGCAGCGTGTGCGCGCGGCTCTTGACCAGCCTGGGCGGGCTGTCTGTATCGACGGCGACGCCGTCCGCGTAGGCGCGGCGAATCCCGTCGCGGGCCGCGGCGCTGAACAGATCGAGGTAGGTACCCTTGCGCGCGCGCACCGCCGGCGCGCACAGTTCGAACGCCCCGTCGAGCGCGCGGATCCGCTCGAGCAGCTCCGCCGGGCTCTCGCTCTGGACCGGCAGATCGTGCTCGGGGCAATGCAAGGTGCCGAGCTTGGCCGCCATCAAGCGCAAATAGTGCGAGATCTCGGTGACCGTCGCGACCGTGCTTTTGGAGCCGGCTCGCGCCGTGCGCTGCTCGAGCGAAACGGAGGGCGGCACGCCGCTCACGCTATCGACGTCGGGCCGCGGCATGTTCGGCAGAAACTGGCGCGCGTACGGCGTGAGCGTCTCGAGGAAGCGGCGCTGGCCCTCGGCGAAGATGACGTCGAAGGCCAGGCTGCTCTTGCCCGAACCGCTCGGCCCCGTCATCACGCTGAGCGTGCGATGCGGCACGACCACGTCCACCTGCTTCAGGTTGTGCTCGCGCGCGCCGCGCACCTCGAGCGCGGCGCGCGCGGGGGCACGGACCGCGTGCGGTCGCTGCGCGGAGTTGTCGAGCCGAGCCGACAACGCCTCTGCGGTGAGCCCGCCCGCACGCACGATGTCCGACGGAGTGCCCTCGGCCACCACCCGCCCGCCGCGGCTGCCCGCCCCCGGCCCCATGTCGATGACCCAATCGGATTGCGCGATCAGATCCAGGTCGTGTTCGACCATGATCACACTGCCGCCCGCGTCGATCAGGCGCCGCACCGCAGCGAGCAACAGATCGATCTCGTTTGGATGCAGCCCCGCGCTCGGCTCGTCGAGGATCCACAAGCTGCCCCGCGCGCTCTCCGACAAAGATCGAGCGAGCTTCAAGCGCTGCGCTTCACCGCCGGAGAGCGTGGACAGCGGTTGGCCGAGCCTCACATAGCCCAGGCCAAGCTGCTCGAGCGGCCTGAGGCAGCGCCCGATCGGCGCGCTGTGCTCGAAATATTCGAGCGTCTCATGGATGGTCATTTCCAGCACGTCGGCGATGCTCGCGCCCTTGCGGCGGATGCGCAGCACCTCCGGCTTGAAACGCCGGCCGCGACAACTGGGGCAGGACAGGCGCACGTCAGCGAGAAATTGCATCTCGACCGTCTCGAAACCCTCGCCGGCGCACGCCTCGCAGCGGCCCACCGCCACGTTGAAGGAGAAATGCGACGCCCCGAGGCCCTGGCTCTTGGCGCTCGGCTCCTCAGCGAACGCCTTGCGCACGTGGTCCCATGCCTTTGTGTAGGTGCCAGCGTTGCCGCGCGAGGTGCGGCCGAGCGGCGATTGATCCACGAGGATCACGTTGCGCACGGCCTCGACGCCGCCGAGCTCGCGATGCGGGCCCGGTGGCTCCACGTCGAGCACGCCGAGGCGGCGCGCCAGGCTGCGATACACGATGTCGACGCTGAGCGTGCTCTTGCCCGAGCCGCTCGGGCCGCTGATCGCGCAGAGCAC
>JAYWEH010000179.1:0-27400 GCA_043780025.1 Deltaproteobacteria bacterium | reverse complement strand
CGGAGAGCAAGGTCGAACCGGTGCTGCCCAACCCGAGTGCACCCCCGCCCAATCCCAACACGCCCTCCCCGTCGCCCCCGCCAGGCCAGAATGACAATGGCGTGACCTCGTCGGCGGAGCCGAGCGAAACGGATGAAGAAGGCGTCACGCCGGGTCCGATCGTGACGGAGCCGCCACCTCCTGCGGTCGGGCCTGCACCCGCCGAGACGGAGGACGTAACGTTCGGCGAAGTTGCGATGGGCGGCAACGGGGCGTCGAGTGATCGATACGCCAAAGCCGATGTGACGCGAGACGGGCAGAACTATTTCCTGATGGCCAACGGCTGGGGCCCCGGTTTCGAGTCTCAATCGATCTCGTGGAACGGTACGTCCTTCACGGTCGAGAACATGGCCGGCAACGAAGGCCCCAATTACCAGCCCGCCTCGTACCCCACTGTGTTCTGCGGCGCCTATTCCGATTCGGTCTCGGGCGCCTGCGGCTTGCCTGCCGCCCTGGATTCCATGACGGCTCTGCGCACCGGCTGGAGCTGGCAGCCGAACGACAATGCGGGTGAGTACAACGCTGCCTACGACATCTGGCTCGGTACCGGGCCAGCCCGCAACACGTTCAGCGGGTACCTGATGGTTTGGTATCGGGAGCCGCCGGGTCAACAGCCCGCGGGCATGCTCACGTTTGACGCGGTCGAGGTCGCGAACGTGCCGGGCACCTGGGATATCTGGACGGGCCGCGTTGGCAATCGTCCGATCATCAATTGGGTGCGCGCCGAAGGCGACGACACGTTGTCGATGGAGTTTGACGTGCTCGACTTCGTGCGCGACGCGCAGGCGCGAGGGCTCGAAGTGCCGGGGACCCACGTGCTCAGTGTCGCGGTCGGCTTCGAGATCTGGACCGGGCCAATCGAACGACTCGAAAGCGTCGATTTCTACGTCGACGTGCAGTAACCGCCAGCTGTTCAGCCGGGCGGCGACTTCAACCAAGCTTTGACGTCCCGGCTGAATGCGTCGGGATCGCCGACGCTGCCGTAACGCAGGGCTGCGTAGCGGCGGAGCAGCTCCTGAGCGCGCACGAGCGGCAGGCGCGCGGCGAGGTGTTCCAGTGGTTCGTCCTCAGCGCGCGAGTAGCCGCTCTTCGCCAGCTTGGACAGCACACGGTTGAGCGAGGGCGGGGCGAGCTCATCATCGCGCAGGCGTCGGCGAATGCGTCGGCGCGCCCCGCGCGATACGATGGCTGCGAGCACCAGCGCACCCAGGATCCAGGCGATGCTGGTCTGCCCCAAGCTGAGATGGCCGACCCAGTCAGTGAAGTCTTCGTAGGCGAGCGCGATCGCGTCCAGCGACGACTCCGCGTAGCCGGCTTCGTGTTGCTGATTTTGGGGTAGCAGCGCTTCGGGCGTCGCGTCGCGGGTGGTCCAGCCGCCTCCAGGCAGAAAGACTTCGACCCAAGCGTGCGCGTTGCGTTCCCGCACCAGGTAATAGCCAAAGGGGCTGCGTTCTCCCACGCGGTAGCCCATCACGACGCGACTCGGCACGCCGGCGGCGCGTCCGAGCAACGCGAGCGCGCTGGCGAAGTATTCACAGTGCCCGCGCTTGCTGCGATAGAGGAAGTCGAGCAGCGGGTCGATGCGCTTGGGCCGTTTGAACTCGCGCGAATAGGCGTACTCCGTGCGCAGATGCTTTTCGATGGCCGTGAGCCGCCCTTCGGCGGTGGGTTCCCCGACGGTCCATTGCCGCGCCAGCTCGAGCAGATACGGCGCCAGCCGCAGCGGTAGATCCATGTCCGTGCCGGTGGGCGGCGCGGGCTTGCCGAGGTCGCGCGCGCCCGTCTCGAATTGCACGATCCAGGGTCCTCGCCGCAGCTCCTGCTCGAAAGCACCCTGGCCGTCGACGAACAGCGTCGGCGGCGTGCTCACGATCCGCCGCGCGGATAGCGGAACGAACAACTGTTTGCTGCCCGCGCCGATCGAGCTGATTTCGACCGCACCGAGGCCGCCGGGCGCGGCGTCGAAGTTCACCGGGGTCTCCTGTTCGGAGGTCTCTCCGCGCATCCAACGCCCCGCCCGATAAGTGTCGAGCGCTACTCCTCGCAAATAGTCCACGTGCGGGCCCTGCACGCGCAACACGCGCTTCGGAGAGTCCAAGAGGCCATCGAGTGCGCCCAGATCCATACGATCGGAGAAGCCCACTTGAGGCTTCCAACCGGTGGCGCCGTAGCGCGTATGTCCGCGCATCCAGGCGCTGAACTGCCGGACCCCCAGCGTGGCACCGAGCCCCAACGTGGCGGCGAGCACGATGATTGCGGTTCCAAGCGCCAAGCGTCGTGGATTCGAGTGCGCGGGTTTCTGCCTCGTGTCGAGCGCCCACAAGCTCGTGGCCAGGAACGCCACCGCAAAGCCCACGTACGCGCTGTCTCGAGCCTTGCCCGCGGCGAGCAGCCCGGCGAAGGTCAAGCCGAGCCCTGGCAGCGAGCCGCCGCGCGCGTCCAGGATCAGGGAACGCCCCGCGGCCGACATGAGCAGAGCGCAGGCAAACTGCGTCCAGCCTTCGGATAACGCGCCCGGCACCTGCAAGTGCAGCAGCGACGCCGCCACATACCCGACTGCGCCGCCGACCGCGCTGCTCAACAGCTGGCGTCCGAAATCAATCTGCAAGCGCGGCCCGATGCTCGCGAGCAGCGCGGCCGCCGCGGCTAGACCTATTGCGAGCGGCCAGGCTCGGGCCATGTGCCCGACGGCGAAGATAGCCACGAGCAAGGGCACCAGAGGCTTCGTTGCTGCACTCACAAATGCAGCTCCGCGCCGCTCTGAATCGCGGTTCTCGGCACGGTGCGGGCACGCGCGGCGGCCGGTGCTGGATCGTCGAGCACCAGCACAGAACAGTCGAGGCCTCGATCGCGGATCGACGTCACGAGCTGTGCCCGCGCCTCATCCCAGCGGACCGCCACGAATACGAGGAGAGATAGCCGATCCAGATGGTCCGACACGCGGTCGAGGACGATCTCGGGGCGCAGCGCGGCCTGAGCCTCCACGAGCGCCAGATGGTCCAGCGCTTGATTCAGAGCGTTTTCCCCTCGGGCTTCGTGCAGCACCTCGAGGTCCGACCCGCACGCAACCCAGGCGATGCGAGCCTCGCTGCGTGACACACAGGCGATCACCCCCGCCGCGAGTGACAGGGCTGCTTCGAAGCGAGCGGCATCGTCGCCGGACTCATCGTCGACCAGCACCGCCAGCGAGATCGATTGCTCTTCGTGGTACTCGCGCACCATGGGCGAGCCGTGACGGGCCCAGGATCGCGCGTGCAGATGCCGCAGTGGATCGCCCGGGCGGTAAGGGCGCACCCCGGCGAGCCAGCTGTCATCCCCGCGCGTCGCGCGTGATGCGCCTTCGGCGCGGTGCAACGTGGTGAGAGCGCGGAGCCCGGCCACCCGCGCCGGTCGCGGTGCCACAATCAAGCGGGCGCTCGGTGTGAGCACGCCCGTGCCCTGCGACAAGCCAAGAGGCAAGAGCGGAGCTATGCGAAACGGCTCGATCTGATGCACGCCGCGGCGCATGAAGCGCGCGCTGCCCTTGCTGTGTTCGCGACCGTGCGGCTCGAGGCGTTGGACTTCCGTCGGGGCGCGCACGATCGCCCCGTCGCGTCCGAGCCGCGGCGGGTCGACACGCAGACGCGTGAACTCGCGTTCGCTGCCATTGTCGAGCTGCACGGAGAACTCGAATTCGTCTCCGACGAACACCCGTGCGGGCAGCGCCACGCTCGCCTTCACCCCGCTCGAGCGATAGATTCTGGACATGAGCAGCGCCGCGAGCAGTAGCGACGCCGTTACGAGAACGAGCACGTGAGCTTCGGTGCGACTCGGGTCGGCGCCGAACAGCGCGGAGGCGCACACCATCGCAAGGAACGCTCGGCCCTCGCGCGACAGCCGCGAAAGCAGGGCCGAAAACGGGCGTGTCCGGCGCCGCTTCAAATCGGAACGCGCAGGTTGCCGAGAACGTCTTCGATCACGCCCGCTGCGCCTCGTTTGCCATGACGTGCTTCGGCGGTGAGGGCGATGCGATGCCCGAGCACCGGTAGGGCCAGCGCCTGCACGTCGTCGGGGCTGACATAGGCTCGCCCGCTCGCATACGCCCGCGCTTGGCTGGCTCGAAACAAGGAGAGCGTGGCGCGCGGGCTGCCGCCGAGCACCACGTCGGCGTGCTCACGCGTCTCTGCCACCACGCTGCGGATGTAGCGGCCGACGGCGGGTTTGACCTCGACGTTGCGGACTTGTGTTTGCAGGCTGATCAGGTCCTCGCGCGTCGCCTGCTCCACCAGGGCATCGAGCGGATCGTGTTTCTGCCGCGAGTACAACATCGCCACTTCGGCTTCCTCTTCGGGGTAGCCGATCGAGATGCGCACCAGGAAACGGTCCAGCTGAGCCTCAGGCAATGGATAGGTGCCCGCAAATTCGTGTGGGTTCTGGGTCGCAAACACCGAGAACGGCGGCTCGAGCGGCAGGGTCTTGCCGTCGACGGTGACTTGCCCTTCGCTCATGGCTTCGAGCAGCGCGGATTGGGTGCGCGGGGAGGCGCGATTGATCTCGTCGGCCAGGAGCACGTGCGTGAAGATCGGCCCCTTGTGAAAGGAAAAGGACCCTTGTCGTGGATCGAGCACGAGAGAGCCGATGATGTCGCTGGGCAAGAGATCCGGCGTGAACTGGACACGCGAGAATTCCACGCCGAAGACCCGCGCAAAGGCCTTGGCTAGAGTGGTCTTTCCGACGCCAGGTACGTCTTCGACCAGTGCGTGCCCGCCGGACAGGAGCGCGATCAGTGAAAGTTCGATCGCTTCGGGCTTGCCCGAGATCACGCGGCCGACCGCGCCGCGGAGTCGCTCGAGCAGCTCACCGTGTCGCTCGACGATGTCACCGTCGAGACGGTTGCGCAGCGGGACGCTCACAGGGCCGCTTCCTGGCTACCGTACCGAAATGAAACAGGCCCCGCCGATGCGCTCACCCTGCTCGAGACGACCGAGGCCGCCGTGGACTAAAGGGCTCGGGACCGGCTTCCCTGGGTACCACCCCAGCGGGTGAGCAAAACCAAAACGCAACCCACAGCGAGCGACGCTATCGCCCACACCAGCTCGGTGCCGGACGCCTCGCGGAAGATCCATGCGCTCACGGCCACGCCAATCCACGGCACGAGGCGACGCGCGCTGAAAGGTGTGCCACGTTGAAACTTCCAGACCGCCAGGCAGGTGGCCATGTACTGCACGGCGACAGCCACATTGGACATGCCGATCAGGGCTCGGTAGTCGAACGGCAGCACGCAGGCGACGGCCAGCACCGCGGTGGCAACGATGGCCACGTGAGGGGATTGGTAGCGGGCATGCAGGACTGACAGCTTCTTGGGCAACTGCCCTTCGAGGGCGACCGCGAACAGGTAGCGCGGCGTGCCGAGGGCGCTGCCCGACACGAAGCCGAGTGTGGAAATCAAACCACCCACCGCGACCACGACACCGAGTGAGGGTGCGATCCGTACTGCTGCGTCGGCCAGTGGCGCGTCGCCCGTGATTGCGCTGAGCGAGCCGCTACCCACGAGTACGGTCTGCACCAGCACGTAGAGTAGCGACGCCACGAGCAGTGAGCTCAACACGGCAAACGGCACGTCGCGCATGGGCGCGCGCGATTCACCTGCCGGCACCGGTACCACCTCAAAGCCTTGTGCCGCGAATAGCGCGATGAACGTCGCCTGGCCGAGATGGCTGAGACCGAGGCCGGTGCTGCTCGCGAAATGCGCCGAGTCCACTCGTGGCACGAGCGCTGAAACCAGCACCAAGAGCACCAGGAACTTGCCGGCGGTGAAGCCATCTACCGCGATCGCACCCGGCTTTGCACCTCTGTAGTTGAGCGCCGCGAACAGCGCGATCACCCCCACGGCGACCAGCTTTTGCACCAGAGGTGCGCCGAGCGCTGGCGCGAGACGGGCTGTGTAGGCCGCGGCAGCGGCGGCCACCGCCGCATATGAGAACACCGAATTGGCAAAACACATCCAGCCCACCGCGAAGCCCGCCTTCGGACCGAACGCTCGGGTGGCGTACACGTAGGGGCCGCCCGTCTTGTCGCAGGCGCGCGCCGCTTCCGCGTAACACAGAGCGACCGGCAGGAGGCCTAGCGCGCAAAGCAGAAACGCTAGCGGCGAGTACACTCCGATCTCGCGATACAGATCGTCTGGCAGCGCAAAGATACCCGAGCCCACGATCGCGTTGAGACCCAGGCAGGTGATGTCGAGCCGACCGAGCGATCGTTTCATCGTGAGTCCGGCATCTATATCGAGAGAATCGAGCCGCGAGGCCCGTGCTGTTGCCCCCACCACGCATCTAACCATATCGCGAGCTCGGGCGTCGATCGGAATTGCGCTTTCGAATCGAGCTGGTAATTCATGCCTTCTCTGAATCGAGGAGCGGAAAACGTGCTGCGTCCCAATCACAAGGTTTTGTTTAACGGCGTGCCCCAGATCTGGGTCGGCACCAACTTCTGGTCTCGCACCGGCGGGCCCTTGATGTGGCGTAACTACGACCGAGCGGTAGTGCGCGAAGAGCTCACAGCGATGCAGGCGCACGGCATGACACTCACGCGCAGCTTCTTCTATTGGCCGGACTTCATGCCCACGCCCGATCGCCTCGACGAGAATCTGGTCGAACGTTTTCGGGACTTTCTCGATGCGCATGAAGAACGCGGCATGACCTCGATTCCGACATTTCTGGTGGGCCACATGTCGGGGCAGAACTGGGACCCGGTCTGGCGTGGCAACCGGGATCTGTTCGAGGACGTGTGGCTCGTGGCTCGCCAGGCCTGGTACGTGCGCGAGCTCACGGCGCGGTTCGCCGATCACCCTTCCGTGGTGGGGTGGCTGCTCACCAACGAGGTGCCGATCTACGGAGACTGGAAGTCGCGCGGCAACGGCGCGCTGCGCGCTGAAGCCGTGATCTCATGGGCGCAGATCCTGATCGATGCGGTGCGAGCCGGCGGCGGCTACCACCCGGTGAGCATCGGGGAGGGCGCGTGGGGCGTCGAGATGAACGGCACGGACAACGGCTTTCGCGTGCGCGACATCGCCGGCCTCGTCGACTTTCTCGGGCCGCACGTCTACCGCATGGAGACCGATCAGGTGCGGCAACATCTGGGAGCCGCCTTTGTGTGTGAGCTCTGCGACTTCGGGCAGCCGGTGGTCATGGAAGAGTTCGGGGTGACCAGCGACTACACGAGTGACGAGAATGCCGCCCACTACTATCGCCAGACCTTGCACCACACGTTGCTCGCGGGCGCCACCGGCTGGATCACCTGGAACAACACCGATTACGACGACTTGTACGCGCAGGCCCCCTACAGCCACCACCCGTTCGAGCTGCATTTCGGTCTGATCGATCGTCACGGCGAAGCCAAGCCCGCGGCGCGCGAGGTGCGGGACTTCGCGCGTTTGCTGGAGCGCGTGGACTTGGCGCGCTGCTCGCGGCCGGACTCCGCCATCGCCTTGCTCGTGCCGTCGTATCTCGAAAACCAATATCCGTTCACGGCGGCGGACGACGCGCTCAGCATCGTCGACACGTTTCGGCAGGCGTACGTGGCGGCGCGCGAGGCCGACCTGCCTGTGGCGCTGGTACGCGAGGCCAACGCGCTGCTCTGGCAGCCGGCACAGGAGCCCGAGCTGATCCGCGGTGTCGGTCGCGGCGGCGGGTTGTATGCGCGCACGGTCACCGATCCGTTGGAGCTCGCTGCGGGGGAAATTGATCCGAAGGCGCTCGGGCCGGGCCTACCCCGCGATGCGCTTTTGTATCTGGTACCGAGCGTCAAACAGCTCACCGCGCCCACTTGGCGCGAGCTCGGCGAGATCGTACGGGGTGGAGCGACCGTGTATTGCTCGTATTTCGTGGGCACCCACAAGAACCAGCGCGGGCCGTGGTGGCCCGATCTGGACGGGACCTTCGGCGTCAAGAAACAGCTCCGTTACGGTCTAGTGAACCGCATCGAAGACGATCGCGTCAAGTTTCGCTTCGAGCGCGCTTTCGGCTCGATCCGTACCGGCGAGATTCTGGAATTCAACGTAGCGGGGAACGAAAATTCGCGTTCCTTCCTGCCGGTGGAACCGAACGGCGCTGCGGTGATCGCCCGGGATGCTCGCGGTCGGCCGGCGCTGCTCGAGTATTGCGTCGGAACGGGCCGCTGGGTGCTGTGCACTTATCCCATCGAGCACATGGCGGCACAGACCGCGGCGGTCAACCCGGAGCCCACCTGGCGCCTGTACGCGGCGCTGGCCGAAGTGGCCGGTGTAGCGCCGGAGGTTCGCGTCGATGACCCGCGCGTCATCGTGGGCGAGATGGTGCACGACGACGGCCGCTGTTTCACCTGGTTCATCAACGCCAGCGACGCGGCGCAGAGCTGCGAGCCGATCGTCGCTCGAGGGACGTTGCATGAGCTCGAGCAGGGCCAGCCGCGCAGGCGTGTCGATCTAGAGCCCTTCGGTGTGTTGGTGCTCGAACGCAGGATCTGATGTCGTGACGCGTTCGCTGCCGTTGCTCCTGCCGACGCCGCGACAGCTGCGCCTCGGCAGCGCGCAGCTCGTGTTGCCGGCTCGCGTCCGCGTGGGCTGGCCCGAAGAGGCGTCGCCGAGCCAGGCCTGGTTCCGGCTCGAGAGGGCCCTCGCGGCACGGGGGCATGCGCTGGAGACGTCAGCCGTCGTCTCTCGATCCGCGATCATCGAAGCCCGGATCGCGCCGTTCGGCGCGTCCCCTGAAGCGTACCGGCTGCACATCGCGGGCAAGGGGATCACGATCCAGGCGAGCGGCGCAGCCGGGCTCTTTTACGCCGTCTGCACTCTCGAGCAGCTGATCCGGCTGTCGCCGCTCGAGGGCGGCGCGCTCTCGCTGCCAGAGCTCGCGATCGAGGACGAGCCTGATTTTCCGGCGCGTGGGGTGATGCTCGACGTGAGTCGCGACAAGGTGCCGACGCTCGCGACGCTGAAGCTCGTCGTGGATCGCCTGGCGAGCTGGAAAGTGAACCAGCTGCAGCTGTACATGGAGCACACCTTTGCCTATGCCGGCCACGAGCGCGTGTGGCGAGACGCGAGCCCGCTTTCAGCCGCGGAGCTCGCCGAGCTCGATGACTACGCTCATGCGCGGCACCTGGAGCTGGTGCCGAACCAGAACAGCTTCGGCCACATGCAGCGTTGGCTCGTGCATGAGCCCTACCGCCAGCTCGCCGAGTGCCCCGACGGGTTTGCACACGCCTGGAATCCGTCGGGAGAGCCGTATGGTCTGTGCCCGACCGATCCTCGGTGCCTCGCGCTGCTCGAAGACCTCTACGATCAGCTGTTACCCGCGTTTCGCAGCGGTCAGTTCAACGTCGGCCTCGACGAGACGATTGATCTCGGCCTCGGCCGTTCGCGCGCGGCGTGTGAGGCGCTCGGTACCGAGCGAGTCTATCTCGATTTCGTCAAGCAGGTGCACGCGCGCGTCAGCGCGCGAGGCCGCCGCATGCAATTCTGGGCGGATATCATCCTGAAGCGGCCGGAGCTTCTCGCGGAGCTCCCTCGCGACGCGATCCTGCTCGAATGGGGTTACGAGGCCGACCACCCCTTTGCCGAGCACCTGGAGCTGTTTAGGCACGCGGGGCTCGAGTGTCAGGTCTGCCCGGGTACCAGCAGTTGGAACTCGATCGCCGGCCGCACCGACAACGCCATCGCCAACATCAAGAACGCGGCGCGCGCCGGCAAGTCGCGGGGTGCTCGCGGGCTCCTGAATACAGATTGGGGTGATCACGGGCACCTGCAACCGCTCGCCGTGAGCTGGCTGGGCTTGTTGACAGGCGCCGCATTCAGCTGGAACGCGGCGGATGCGGAGCGCTCCGACTTCGACGTTGTCGCGCGGCTCGACGCATTTGCGTTTGCCGACTCCGCGCGAGTGCTCGGTCGCGTCGCGCATGATCTCGGCAATAGCTATCTCGAGTCGGGCAGTCTGCGAGCCAACGCCTCGGTCCTGTTCTGGCTGCTCGTGAAGCCGGAGCGCGTTTTTTCGCCCGCCGGCGTCACCCCTGCCACGCTCCAGCGAACCCTCTCGCATATCGAGCGAACGCGGGAGCCGCTAGGCTCGGCACGCCCCCAGTCCGGGGATGGTGAGCTCGTGGTTCGGGAGTTGACGTGGGCCGCGGACCTGCTCGATTTCAGTTGCCGGCTGGGATTGGCGCGCTGCGCAGCAGGTCCAGCCGGCGAGGTCGCCCTGGTACCGCGAGCGAGGCGGCTGAGCTTGGCGCAGACGCTGGACGAGCTCATTGCGCGCCATCGTTCATTGTGGCTCGAGCGCAATCGACCGGGGGGCCTTGACGATTCGGCGCGGCGCCTCGAAAACCTGCGAGAAACGCTGCTCGATTAGACCTTCTCATTTTGATAATAAAACCTCCCCATGCCGGTTGGCCGTCGCTTCACGACTCAGATCAAACCCGCTAGGTTGCCGGCTCTGGGCGCATGGGAATGATTTCTCGGACCTCGCGCTGCTGAAGGACGCCTGCCCATGCCCGCCATCATCACCATCTCCAACCTGAGCAAGACGTATCCGACAGGCCTGCAGGCGCTCGCGCGCGTCGACCTCAGCATCGAGAGGGGCGAAATCTTCGCGTTGCTCGGGCCTAACGGCGCGGGCAAGACCACGTTGATCAACATCGTGTGCGGGATCGTGACGGCGAGCAGCGGCAGCGTCGTGGCGGATGGCCACGATATCGTGAAGGACTACCGAGCTGCCCGAGCCAAGATTGGGCTCGTCCCGCAGGAGCTGACGACGGATGCGTTCGAGGCAGTCTGGGCCACGGTGAGCTTCAGCCGTGGCCTGTTCGGATTGCCTCCCAACCCCGCCCACATCGAGAAGGTGCTCAAGGATCTGTCGCTCTGGGACAAGCGCAAGGACCGCATCATGACCCTGTCCGGGGGCATGAAGCGGCGCACGATGATCGCCAAGGCGCTGGCTCACGAACCCAAGATATTGTTCCTGGATGAGCCGACCGCGGGAGTGGACGTCGAGCTGCGGCGCCACATGTGGGGGTTGATCCGGGACCTGCGAGAAACCGGCGTCACCATCATCCTGACCACTCACTACATCGAAGAGGCAGAGGAAATGGCGGACCGAGTGGGCGTGATCCGCAAGGGCGAGCTCATCCTTGCGGAGGAGAAAACCACGCTCATGAAGAAGCTCGGCAAGAAACAGCTGACGCTCACCCTGGAACAAACTCTCACGGAGGTTCCACCGGAACTGGTTCAATTCCGCCTGGCCCTCAAAGGGGAAGGCAGCCAGCTCGAATACACCTTTGACGAACAAGAGGAGAGCACCGGCGTGCCGGCATTGTTGCGCCGGATCAGCGACCTGGGCATCGGCTTCAAGAACCTGAACACGCGGCAGAGCTCGCTCGAGGATATCTTCGTCAGCCTCGTTAGTGCGCCGACCGGGAGCGCGCAATGAGCCCCCCCGCGTTCAACCGTTACGGCGTCTGGGCGATCTATCGCTTCGAGATGGCCCGTGCGATGCGCACGTTGCTGCAGAGCCTGGTGACGCCCGTAATCACGACGTCCCTCTATTTCGTCGTGTTTGGGTCGGCCATCGGCTCTCGCATGAATCAGGTGGATGGAGTCCCGTATGGCGCTTTCATCGTGCCCGGCTTGATCATGCTCTCGCTGTTCACCGAGAGCATCTCCAATGCCTCTTTTGGCATCTATTTCCCCAAGTTCACGGGCACGATCTACGAGATCTTGTCCGCGCCTGTTTCGCCGTTCGAAATCACGTTGGCGTACGTTGGCGCAGCGGCCACGAAATCCATAGCGCTCGGGCTCGTCATCTTGACCACCGCTTCGGCGTTTGTGCCCATCACCGTGCTGCACCCAGTCTGGATGGTGGGGTTCTTGGTGCTCACGGCGGCCACGTTCAGCTTGTTTGGGTTCATCATCGGCCTCTGGGCGAACGGCTTCGAGCAGCTCTCGTTCGTGCCCATGCTGGTGGTGACGCCGCTCACCTTCCTCGGCGGAGCTTTCTATTCCATCGATATGTTGCCGCCGGCCTGGCGCACCATCAGCTTGTTCAATCCGGTTGTGTACCTGATCAGCGGATTCCGCTGGAGCTTCTACGAGACCTCGGACGTGGGGGTCGGCACCAGCCTGGTAACGACGCTCGGATTTTTTGCCTTCTGCCTCGGAATAGTGGGCTGGATCTTCAAGACCGGCTATCGGCTCAAGCGTTGAGCCCGCGCACTATCGAGGGGGTGGGGCGCGGGGCGCGCCGTGTGACCCGCGGGGCCCCGGAGCTCCGCTCATTCGAGCCCATGACCGAGCTCGCCGCCGAGTTCTATGCGTTGACCCATCGGGGAAACCCTGGAGACGTGGCGTTTTACAAGCAAGCCTGCGCAGGTGCGGCCAGCGTGCTCGAACTCGGCGTTGGTTATGGCCGGTTGCTGCCTGCTCTGAGCGAGGTCGCGGAGATTGTCGTCGGCCTCGATCGAGAGCCGCTGCTCTTGCGCGCCGCGCGGCGGCGCCTCCGAGATAGCCCGCACGACAGACGGGACGACAGCCGCGTGGGCGCCGTTCGGCTGATCCGCGGCGACATGCAGCATTTCGAGTTGGGGCGGCAGTTCGAACGCATTCTATTGCCATTCAACGGTCTGTATTGCCTACCCGGGCGCCGCGCCCTGTCCCGTTGTCTGCGCCGGATCCGCGACCAGCTCTCGCCTGAGGGTGAGTTCCTGTTCGACGTGTGGGCCGCGGACGAGTTCCAACGCCGAGCGCGCTCCAGCGCACATCACGACGATGACGGCGCGATCGTTACGCTGCAGCACCGCGGACAACTCTGGGACGTCTTCGAGCGAAGCCGCTTGCGCGCCGCGCTGAGCCGTTTGGATGTGACCTACACGTACGTGTCGCGAGAGCGCGGCACCCGCCTGCAAATGCAGATTGGCCATCGTTACGTGCCGCTCGGCGAGCTAACACGGTTGCTCGCCGAGGCGGGGCTCGCCATTCGCTCCCGTTGGGGCAGCTTTGCTCGAGCTCGGTTCACTCGCGGGTCGGCGCACCTCATCGTGCGGGCGGGGCACGACCTCACCGAGTAGCGGCCACCCCAGCTACTCTGCGGCCTTGCTCTTGGAGCGCAGCGCTAGCGCGAGGCGCACCTTGGCGGGCTGACCTTTGGTCGCTACAACGCCGAAGTTGAAGCTGTTCTGAGCCTTGGTGTCGAAGTCGACGCCGTCTTCGCTGATCACCGCGCCCCCGTCCTCCCTCAGCAACACGAAGAAATTGTCGAGTGCCACGAGGCTCCAGGGGCCGTCGGTGTTCAGCTTCAGAAACGGGGAATCGATCACCACCTCCAGTGGAAAGTGATCGCCCTTACGCACCTCGAACACGATGGGCAGCGACTCGAACGCTTTGGACCGTTCCGCTTCCGGCAGCTCCGAAATGTGTGCGACTGGAACGCGGCGCGCGTGTTCGGCGACGTAGCTGTTCGACGCGCCACAGCCCGCGAGCAGCGCCACCAGGCTGGGAACGATCCACAGACGCGAGCAGCGGCGAGATAACGCGGAGTTGGGAGACCGATTACTATGATAGTAGTATTTGGGACCGCAAAGACGTGACATGGCTTCCTTCTCGTGCTGGGTTCGGTGCAGTTGCGGCAGGCTCAGCGGATCAGAAATGACCGCCGAACGAGCTCATGAACACGGAGAGCGTCAAGGCGAGCGCGCCGGCAATGCGAAGAGCCGTCTGCCAGCGCTTGCGCCGGATCGGGCGAGCCAGAGCGAGCAGCCGCCCCTCGATGCGAGCCGCCGCTCCTCCCAGGCCCGGCTGCAGGTGCACGGAGCCGCGGGCGGCGTGTTCGAGGATGCTTTGTGCCAGCAGGCGAGCCGACACACCGCGGGCGACCGCGCTCGCGTCTGCCGCCTCTTCCGCGCGATCGCAGAGCTGGCGCTCGAGCCAGCGCACGCCGGGTACAAACCAAAAAATGTCGGATAACACGCCAGCCAGGCCGAACCACAAGACGTCACCGTCGCGCGCGTGACCGAGTTCGTGCTCGAGCACGGCTCGCCGCCGGGGCTCATCGAGATGGCTCGGCAGCCAGACGCACGGGCGCAGAAGGCCCGACGTGCAGGGCCCAAAATCATCACTGCCCAGCGTGATGATGCGCACGCTGCGCCAGCCGAGCCGCCGGACCTCGACGCCTCGAGCGTTCGCTTCTGCGTGGCGCAAGCGCGTGCGCCACTGCAAATAGACGCGCGCGCGGCGCCCGAGCAGCACCACCCCGCCGAGCAGCACCGCCGCCAAAACTGCGAGCATTGCCGGTGCCCCGACGATGCGAAATGCGCCGTGGGCGAGCATGTCGCCCACGCTGTAGCCGTACCAATGCGTGCCGCCTTGCATGCCGACGTGCGCCTCCACGACGGGCACGATGCGCGCGCCGAAGCCGACCTTGAAACTTCCGAGTGCGCCTTTCGTGCCCGCGTGTTCACTGAGCACGTAAGCGTCGGGCGCGGCGCCGCGCAGCACGTCCCAACACACACGCAGCCAGGGCGCGAGCAAGATGAACTTGGCGAGGCGCGCAGAGCCGGCGGCCCGCGCGGCAAGCATCGCGATGCCCAGCGCTGCGAGCAGCGTCACTGCCGCGTTGATGAGCATGGCGGTACCGAGCAATGCGGCACCGTGCTCGACGAGCTGCGGCACGAGCCAACTAGCTTTCATCGGTCTGCCCCAGCTTTTCGTCGATCAATTCGCGCAGCTGCTCGAGCTCCGAGCGGCTGAGCTCCCCGTCCACGAGTGCGGCGATCGGCTTCAGCCGTTCATTGTTGAACAGTGCGCGATGGACGCGTTGAAGAATGCGATTTTTTGTCTGAACCGCTCGTTTGGCCGAGTGGTACACGTAGCGCTTGCCGTCGCGTTCCCGGCGGACCAGGCCGCGCTCGTGCAAGCGGCTGAGCACGGTCATGACGGTGGTGTAGGCGGCCTCGTGACCGCCTTGCTCCAGCCGATCCTGCACCTCGGCCACGCTGAGCGCGCTTTCTCCCAAGAGGCCCAGAATGCGCATCTGCAGCGGGCCAACCTCGCGTTCCAACGTCACCCGGCTGAACTACCACGACTGTAGTAGGTTGTCCAGCGGCGCGCGCTACAGCGGCTTCGGCGGGTTTTGCGCTGGACGTCCATCCCTCACGGCCGCATATCTCCAGCGATGCAGGAGCTCACCCTCTCGCCCCAGGCGGTTCGGCTAATTTATCCCGTCCTGGCCATGGTGCTGCTCACCTTCGTCGTGCTCGGCATCCTGGGCGCGCTCCGGGTCAGCGCCGGAGCACGGCAGACCTACCCGCGCGGCTACTTCAAGACCATGAAGGCCCCAGCCGACGCGGAGTTGCCGCGCCGGCCGGAGGCGGTGGCCCGCAATCTCATCAACTTGTTCGAGGTTCCGGTGCTGTTCTACGCCTTCGTGCCGCTGGCGCTGCTGTATGGCGCGGCGGACGACTACACGTTGAAGTGCCTCTGGGCCTTTGTCGGCTTTCGATACGTGCACACCCTGATTCACGTCACCGTCAACAAGATCCCGTGGCGCTTCGGCGCGTACCTGGCCGCGGCCATTGCACTGGGCAGCGCGTGGGTGCATCTGGGCGTCGTGGTGATGAGCCGCGACTAAACCATGCGTGGAGGACGTTCTCGATGAAGCTCGGCAATATCTGTGTCTACTGCGGTTCGAGCCCAGGGCGCGGGCCCGGCTACTCGGCAGTTGCGCAGCGCTTCGGGCGAGCGCTGGTGGCGCGAGGCTTCGGGCTGATCTACGGCGGAGGGCGGGTGGGCCTGATGGGCGTTATCGCTGACGCTGTGCTCGAAGCAGGCGGTACCGTTGTGGGAGTGATTCCGCAGGCGCTGGCGGCCCTGGAAGTTGCTCACCGCGGGCTCACCGAGCTGATCGTGACCGAGTCGATGCACGCTCGAAAAATGGCCATGGCGGAACGCGCGGACGCGTTCGTGGCGCTGCCCGGGGGCATCGGTACGCTCGAAGAGCTGTTCGAAGTCTGGACCTGGACCCAGCTCGGCTTTCACGACAAGCCGTGTGGGCTCCTGAACGTCGATGGGTACTTCGACCACCTGGTCCAGTTCCTCGACCACGCCGTCCGCGAGCAATATCTGAAGCGCGAACACCGCGGCATTCTCGTCGTCGAAAACGAGCCGGAAGCCCTGCTCGACGCGCTCGCGGCGTCCGAAGGCGCGCCCGTGGAGCGCAAATGGGCGGACCTGAAGAAGCTCTCCTGACGGCGCCGCGCGGCTCGACTATAACCGCGGGCCTTCGCCACCCGAAACCAGGTACCACATGGCAAACGCAAAATTGGAGCGCCCCGTACACGTGAACGCCGCGGCTTACCGCAGCCACATCGCCATCTATGACGTGGCAGCGCGTTCTTCACGCGTCGTCTACTCTGGGGACGGCGTGATCGAAGCACCGAACTGGTCGCGTGACGGCAAGTTCCTCTTGGTCAACACTCGCGGCGACCTGTTCCGGCTACCGCTCTCGGGTGGGAAGCCCGAGCTCGAACGCCTCACGCTCAGCCCGGGCAGCTACAGCTGCAACAACGATCACGATCTCTCTTCCGACGGTCGGTTGCTGGCATTCTCAGCCACGGCTGTCGCATCAGCCACGCCGCTCGTCGGCAAGTCCCAGGTCTGGGTGGCCCACGCGGATGGCTCGAACGTGAAGCTGGTGACGCCCGAGGCCCCGAGCTATTTCCACGGCTGGTCCCCGGACGCGCGCTTTCTCGCCTTCGTGGCCGAGCGGGGCGATGGGCGCTATGAGCTGTATCGCGTTTCGGCCGAGGCTGGCCCGGAGGAACGGTTGACCACGGCGGGCGGCTACGACGACGGCCCGGAATACAGCCCGGATGGTCGCTGGATCTACTTCAACTCCAATCGCTCGGGTCGCTGGAACTTGTGGCGCATGCCACCCGATGGAGCGGGCCCCGGAGACGCGCGCGCCCAGCAGGTGACGAGTGACGAGCCGGAAGATTGGTTCCCGCACATCTCGCCCGACGGCAAGTGGATGGTGTTTCTCTCTTTCCCGCCTGGAACCGAAGGGCACAACGATCGCATGCCCGGTATGCAGTTGCGCCTGGCCCACACGCCTGGCGCAAAACCGGCAGCCGACGGCATCGAAGTGTTGAGCGAGTTCTACGGTGGCCAGGGCACGATCAACGTGAACTCGTGGTCACCGGATTCGCAGCAGTTCGGCTATGTGATTTATCAGCCTGTCGGCTGAGCGCGTTCTACGAGGCGCGGCGCCGGGACGTCACAGTGACGGCGCGGCACTGAGCCCGACGTTCGAAGCGCTGAGCGGCAGAGGCTTTGCCGTTGCGGCATCTCGATCGCGGGCCCGCCGCTGCAACAGGTTGAACAGGATGTCGTAGTAGTTGCCGACGCTCCAGACGTAGAAGCCCTGGGCGTTTGAATCCAGCACCGCTTGCAGCTGGGCTTCGAGGTACGTGCCGCGTTCGGCGTCGCTCATCTTGTGGCGATAGTTGAACGGCTCGATGTAGGCGTAGACCGGGATCGGGTTCTTCTTGATCTGGCGGTCCAGCGCGGTGAGCGCACCGTGCACGGTGCGGTACGGCGTTTTCCACGTCTGCTCGTGCGGCTCGAAGTGCGAGGGGTAGAGCATCGGGCACACGGCGTCGAGCTCGGGCGCGAAGCGGCCGATGTCTTGCCCGATGCGCATGGACGGCGCGTACGAGACCTCGCCGAAGATATCGATCTGCATCCGCGCCCCGCGCTGCTCGATGCGTTCACGGAAGAAGCGCAATACGCTGAGAACTTTGCCGGCGTTTTCGGACGACTCCTCATTTTTCGAGGAGAACCGGATGTAGTCGAGCTGGATATCTTTCGCGCCGAGCTTCAAGGCGAAATCCATCAGTGCCCAGCGTTGCTCGAGCAGCTCACGGTTATCGATCTGCCCGTCCTTCGCCCCATCCGGGAAGATCGTGATGCGCGGCACGTAGGCGATGCCCGCCTCTTGAATGGCCTTGATGCCTTCGGCATAGGTTGGCGTTCGCCCCCACAGATCGACGACGAAGGTATTGAGGCCCACCTCGCGGGCGCGTTCGATCAGGCGCCGGAGTTTCTTGGGGCTCTGAGCGGTGTGCTGGTGCACGTAGATGCCGCGCACGATGAGGTCGCGCTCGGAGCGGGCCGCTCGAGCTTCGGCGGGGCGTGGACTGACGGCGGCGTGGGTTTCGGCCAGCGCGGCGCTCGGCACACTCACGCCGATGCTCAGCGCCAAGGTGGTCAAAAGTCTCGAAAGGGAATTCATGCGGAGAAAAGACATTGTACGGGCCCGGATGGTAGTGCGTCGCTCACAAATGGGAACGGCAGCTGCTCCGGACCCACGAGCACCGAAACGAGGCAGAACGCCAGTTTTCCACAGGGCCAGGTGCGTTCGATATGTAACGCCATACGCCCGGCAAGAGTGCACCAGCCCGGCCGGCGAACCGCCGCCAACCAGGGCGAAATGCCTCATCCTACTCGGGGATGGCTCGAAGGCGCGCCGTTCGTCATCGAGGTGGCCTTGACGGGCCTGAGCGGTTTGATGATGTGGGCACTTACGACGATCCTTCGATCTCGGCAGCAGAGGTACCCATCATGACGAATTCGAAAGCTCAAGCCACCTGGACCGGAACCCTCAAGGAAGGCTCGGGGACGATGCGCGGCGCGAGCGGACATCTCGAAGCTCCGTTCACGTTCGCGACACGCTTCGAGGGTGCGGCAGGCGGCACTACGCCGGAAGAGCTGCTCGGCGCCGCCCAAGCGGGCTGTTTTTCCATGTTCCTGGCGGCGCAGTTGTCGAAAGACGGGCACCCGCCCGAGCGCATCGAGACGTCCGCGACCGTCACCCTCGGTGACGGACCGGCCGTGACGCAGATCGCGCTGCAGACGGTCGCGACAGTGCCAGGCCTCTCCCAGGCATTGTTCGACGAGAAGGTCGCCTTCTCGAAGGCGAACTGCCCCGTCTCCAAGGCGCTCGCCGCGGTCAAGTCGATCACCATCGACGCCAAGCTCGTCTCGAAGTAGCCCGAGAGAGAACCGGCGGTGCGTCGCTCAGCTGCGACCGCCGCCGTGTGTGCGCCCAGCGCTCTCGAAAAACTAGCGCGCTCGAAAAAACGACGCTTGCTGAAAGCGCATGCCGTCCAGCACCTGATCGACCCTGTGCGCTGACAGCGTTCCAATGAGCTCGCCAAGCAGCGCCTTGTCGACGGAAGAGACCTGCGAGACGACGAGCACGCTTTGCCGCGGCAGGTTGCCTTCATCGACCTCGAGCAAGACATTGCCGGGCTCGCGGGCTCGATTCAGGTTCGTGGTCAGAGCGCAGACGACGACGGTGTGCACCCGAGACTGGTTGAACACGTCGTCCTGAATCACGACGTGAGGGTGGGGATGGCCCGGAACGGAGCCGCGCGACTCGTCGGCTTCGAGCCAGAAGATGTCGCCCCGGTGGATTACCCTGCTCACTTTGCTTTGCGATTCACGTGGCATCCTGAACGGCGCGGACCATTGTTCGAAGCTCGTCGAAATTGCCCTTGGCGAGAAAGACCACGCAGCGCAACGCTCGCGAGGAATCGTCGAGCGCCGGCTCACCCTCGAGGTATTCGAGTACCTCGGCGGCGCGCGTACCAAATTCGACGCTGATGCGCGCGGCGATATTTTTGGTCACTTTCATCAGCGATGCGGTTGACCCATTGCGGGTTCGGCGTCAACATGCGGGAAACCACGCACGCGAGGAGCGGTTCATGGCAGTCTTCACCAGTTCAGTATCCGCTATCCCTTGTAAGCTGGCCGTTCGATCGCTGTACGGCTGAATTGAGCCGGGTGCGAAGCTGCCGCTGAATCGCGGTGTGCGAGCCGTTCGGTGTGGTGAACAGGGGAATCGCGGTGCAAGCGCCGCGCCGCGGTAACGGCGTGCAATCGACTCGTCGCGGGTGAGTTGCGTCTCGGAGGTGCGTCCATGATTGGGATGCAGTTTCGAACTCTGCTGCCCGTTCGCGTGGGCTCGTGCCGATGGGTGCGAGCCAAGGCCTTCGGAGTGTGGGCGCGTATTCGTGCCGGCGCCGGAGGTCTGTTTTGAATCTCCTATCAAGGCACAGAATTTTTATGCATCGACAGATTGAAACGGAAACTTGGCACCATGGCGTGATCGCCCACTGGTGGGCGGAGTTTCTTCACGGTGGCTCGGAGGTGGATTACCTGCGGCCTTTGATCGAGCGCTACGGGCAACCCGCGCTCGACGTGGGTTGCGGGACGGGACGTCTGCTCCTGCCCTACCTGCGCGCAGGGCTCGACGTGGACGGCGTGGACGTTTCGGCGGACATGCTCGCCTGGTGCGCGAAGGCCGCGCGCAACGAAGGCTTCACGCCAGCCTTGTATTGCCAAGCGCTGCACGAGCTCGAGGTGCCGCGACGCTACCGAACCATCTACTTGTGTGGTGTATTCGGGATCGGCGCGGAGCGTTCGCAAGACGAAGAGGGTTTGAGCCGCGTGCTCCAGCACCTCGAGCCGGGCGGCGCTGTGGTGATCAACCACTACATGGGCTGGCAAGACGCGAAGGTTTGGCAATATTTCTTGCCCGACGTTCGCGCTCAGCTACCGGAACCCCTGCCGGAACCCTGGGCAACTCGGCCCGCGTCGGATGGCAGTGCCATGAGGTTGCGGTCCCGTGTGGTGGAGTTCGACCCGGTGGTGCCGAGCTTGACGAGAGAAATGCTCGCGGAGTCATTCCGCGACGACGTACTGGTGAAGCAGCAGATCTTTCGCTTGCGCGAGAATATCTACTTCCCCAATGAGCTCGTGCTCTTGCTGGAGCGCGCGGGCTTTCGCGAGGTGACGGTGCACAATGACCATCCGGCGTCGACATTCGCGCCGGAGGGTTGCATCTACACCATCATCGCCAGGCGCTAAGGAGTCTAAGTTGGAGGTGGGCCGGGCTCGATGCCTTCGTCGGGCCCGGCCGTGTACAAGTCGCCGACGTAGACCCACTCGTTCGTAGTGGGGCTCCAGGCATAGCCGCTGAAGGGATCGTAGCAGCCGTTGATCAGCGGCCAAAAAACGAGGTCAGGGCCGCAACCCGCCACATTACTAGGCGGCGTGGCCCAGGCGCCCTCGCCGCCGTTCGCGGCGGCGTCCCAGACGTATCCGTACAGGGTCTCGTAGCAGAGGCTGAGCACCAGGCTGCACCGCACCCGCGCCACATCCCCGCCGCAGTCGGCGTCGTCGTCGCATTGACCCGGTTCGAGTTGCGGTTCGAACGCATCCGTTGGATCCGGGGTGGTGGAGGGCGGAGCAGGGTCGACCGCGGGTGAAGGGTCAGTCGAAGGCCGCGCGGGCGCGAGCACCTCTTGGGGCGGCTGCGCTACTGCCGGACGGGACGGGGGCGGGGGCGCGTTCGGCATGGGATCTGCGGTGGGCGGCGCGGACGCGGCACCGCCACAACCCGCGCCGCTCGACAGGACCAGGGCAAACGCCACACCCCGAAACGACAAACGACCTAAGGTGCGTCGAACGAATACCATTTCAAATCCCGCCCTTCGCGTTGTGCTGCTGCCTTGCTCGGAGCACTCCAGAATGGACTCCACAAGTCCGAGCAGGCGTTCGCGAAGTTAGCATTTGTTCGTCTGCTTGTCGCGGAAGCTCCCGCGTTTGGAAAGAACCAACGGTTTGGCGCGCCCGATTGCACGCACCAAAAGGCTGTTCGGTACGAACTGCGTATCGCTCAGCTCACGTGGCAACTGCCACTGAGTGCTTTCTACCGCTTCCGGCAGCGGACGGCTGCCGCTCCAGATGACGTTCACGGAGCGCCGCGAGGTTCAGCTGGGGCACGCCCCCAAATATTCGAACTCGGGCCCGCCTAGAGTGGCTCTCAATCGCCGAAGTCGCCGCCCCCGAAGTCGCCGCCGCCAAAATCGTCGCCCGCACCATCGCCATCCGTGTTGGCCTCAGCGCTCGTATCGCCGTCATCTGTTGGTGCGTCGTGGCCACTTTCGCCGAAGCCTCCGATGGCGGAAAAAAAGCTTTGAGCGACCATGCTGCCCACAAAACCCGCGGCGAAGCTGCTGAGCAGGTTGCCGCCAAAACCCATGCCCGCTCCGCCCATCGTGCGCTCCAGCATGCCGGGCTGACGGATTTCCGCGCGAGTGGCGACGCGCGCCAGCGCGCGCGGATCTTCACTCGAAATGGCTTCGACGGCCGTCCTCTCGTTGGGCGGAGCCGCGTCGGCGAGCTGTCGCAAGAGCTCGTGCCGCTGTTCAGGGGTCAGCTGCGCAAAGGCCTCCGCGTGTGCTTGCTCGAGCGTCTCCGGTGGGGCTGTTTGCACCATGTAACGATAGCGATCGAGCGCGCTGGCCGCAGGCGAGGGCGGGGGGGTGGCCTGGGGCCTGTAACGTGGCTCCTGCTGTTCGGTGCCGAAGAGACGAGAGAAGAATCCCATTTGTTTCCTTTCGCAGGCCCCAGCCCCGCTCACACGCCAACGTCATGCCAGATGCAAGACCGTGGCCATCCTCATGGCAAGAACCGCTGGTGCCAATCAGTTAGTGCCCGAACACTCGACGATATTCCGGCTTCGGAGCTCGCGCTCGGCAGGGAAGGCCGTTCCCGTCGCGAGACGTGAGGTGGATTTCACTGCCAACGGAAAACGGGTATTGCGGAGCCGATCTGATGTTCACACGAGGCTCACACGGAGGCTCACACAGTGGCGGTGCGTCGAGATCGAGTGTTAGGAGGCGGGATGCCGAGCGCGAGCCCAGTCCGTGGAGGAGGCTCCATCGGCGTCTTCGATTCAGGCTTTGGTGGTTTGACGGTGCTGGCGGCGCTGCGCGCGCGCTTGCCGCAATACGACTACATCTATCTCGGTGATAGCGCGCGCGTGCCGTACGGCAACCGCAGCCACGAAATCGTCTACGAGTTCACCCGCGAGGCCGTGTTCGAGCTGTTCGCGCGGGGTTGTCCGGTGGTCGTGCTGGCGTGTAACACGGCCTCTGCGCGTGCGCTGCGCCGGATCCAGCAAGAAGATCTGCCGAGCCGCGCTCCGGATCGCCGGGTGCTGGGTGTGGTTCGCCCCTCTGCGGAGGCGCTCGCCGGGTTGCCTCCGGGCGCGATTCCGGGCGTGACCGCGCCCGCCTTCGTGCAGGGGACCGTGGCCGTGCTCGGAACGCCGGGTACGATCGAGTCGGGTTCATATCGTCTGGAGCTCGCGAAGCTCGCGCCCCGCCTCAACCTCGTGCAACAGGCGTGCGCGCTCTGGGTTCCGCTCGTCGAGGCCGGTGAAACCGAAGGGCCCGGCACCGACTACTTCGTCGGCAAGTACCTCGCGCCATTGTTCGCTCCGGGTGTGACGCCGCCGTCGCGCATCTTGCTCGGCTGCACTCACTATCCATTGCTCCTGCCTGCGATTCGAGCGCAGGTGCCCGACGCCGTGGAGATCATCTCGCAAGGTCCCCTCGTCGCGGAGCGTTTCGAGAATTGGCTCACCCGTCACCCCGAGATGGAACGCCGCCTGAACCAGAGCGGTGGCTATCAGGTGCTCACCACGGACGACCCGGGCTGGTTCGGAGCGTTTGGAGAACGCGTGCTCGGGACGCGCTGCGAAGTGTCCAAGATACGGTTTACAGGAGATCGCCCACGATGAGGCCGCGCCCCGCCGTGGACATGAAGACACGACCGTAGACGTTCTCGTCGCCGGTGATGAGCTCGCCGTTGCCGGGACCGCCGTACTGGTGAGCGTCGTCGTTGATGCGAACCCAGGTGGCCCCCGTGTCGTCTGAGCGGTAGATGCCGCGTGGCCCGCTGTTCACGGCGCCCCAGATATACACGGCGGGGAAGGCTTGGCCCGGGGCCGCGGCACCGAAACCGACGGCGCGGCAGCTGTCGACGCCGGGGAGTCGCTGAAACGAGCCGCCCGAGTCGAGGCTGCGCATGAGCCCGTTGCCCTGGAGCGCGATCCAGATGTCGCCCTCGACGCCCGGCACGGTGCGGAAGCGGCGCGCGCCACCTTCAGGCAGGCTGCTGGCGACGGCAAATGTCTGGCCGGCGTCGCTGCTGGCGAGGAACGCACCCGCCGCCGGGTCGTACACGTAGAACTTGTTCGGGTTCCGCCCATCCGCCGCCGGGTAGCCGTTGTTGAAGGCGATGCCCGCGGCGGTGCTCCAGCTCTGGCCCTGATCCGCCGAGCGATACGCGGTCGAGCCGGTCGCCAAGACGAGGACGGAGCCATCGGCAGCGTAAGCGAGCCGGGTATTGTTGCGCCCGCCAGGGGAGACGACCTCTGTCCAGCTGCGTGCACCGTCGGAGGACACGTACACTTGGCGCCCGGCGCGGGCTACGCGCTCAGGCCGGAGCGCGGCGACGGCCAGACCCGCTGTCGTGCCCATCGCCGGCTCATGTGTGCCGGCAGCCGGCGACCTCAGAACGTCGTCGTGCACGAAGCCGTCGTAGTCGCCGATGACGCTCAGGAGCGGGCCATTGCGCACGCTGATCGCTTCGAGCGGGACCGTCTCCTCCAGGCCCCGTGCCGCGAACGACCAGGTCGACGGCGCCGCGCTCAAGTTCCTCGTCGTGAAGATGCCGTTGCCCGAGGTCACGAAGGCGCGTTCGGAATCGAACGGGTCGAACTCGATCGAGCCCGCCCAGTGAATGGCATGGTCTTCGATCCAGGGGATGCCGCGGGTGTCCATGTTGATGCGGCCTTCGCCGACCAGGTCGACCCAGTTCGCTCCCGCATCGTCACTCGTGAAGATGTGATCGCCGTAGCCCCAGGGTTGCTCATCGTAGGTGTTGATGGTGGTCGCGAGCAGCCGGCTCGGGTCTCTGGGGTCGACGCTGATCCCGCCGAAGGCGCGGCTGTTCTCACCCCGAAGCGGACTGACATCCGTCCACGCGCCGGTCGCCGGCGTGAAGCTCCAGATGGCACCTGCGTCCATCGGATGGTTCATCGAAGGGCTGGGGCCTGCGCCATTTCCGTACGTCACGTACAGCTCGCCGGTCGGCGAGAATGCCGCCCGCTGCGGCGCGTAGTCCGTGGGCTGGCCTGCCACGGGGGCCCAGCTGACCCCGGCGTCCGTCGAGACAAACAGGCTCGGCGCTCCGAGCTCCGACACGCCCGCGTAGAGCGTGCCGGTGGCACCCTCGATCAGAGGCGAGCGAGCATCGAACAGCACGAACGCGATGCCACTGCCGGTGGAGGTCGCCGCCGCCGAGAGTGCTGCGACGCGGGCCCAGGTGGCGCCCCGGTCCCGGCTCTGGAACAGCCCGCTGTCGCGCGTGCCGACGAACAGGACCGATCCGTCATTCGGGTCCACCGCCAGGCGTTCACCATTTTGGCGACCGGGCCCGTTGCCATTGGCCCGGAACTGCGAGGTGACTTCGAACGTTTCGAACGTCGCGCCGTAGTCGCCCGAGCGCAGCACTGCGGTCTTGCCGCCGTCAAAGTAGCTGATGCCTGCGAGCAGGTAGACCCGACTCGGCTCGCTCGGATCGAGCGCGAGGGACTCCACGCCGAGAAAGCCCACCTGGTTCTCCGCGACCCAGTCGTTCAGTGGCAGCCAGCTCTCCGTGGACTCGTCCCAGCGGTACGCACCGCCCACGTCGGTCCTCGCGTAGATGAGGTTCTGCTCGAGCGGCGACGTGACGATGCCGGACACGAAGCCCCCGCCCCCGATCGTGACCGATCGAAAGCAATAACCGACATCGTTCGCCGTGGCCGCGCTGCACGGCATGGCCGCCGGCAACATTGCACCGTCCGGATCGACCAGCGGGAGATCGTCATCTGGACCTTCAGAGCCCGGGCCATTGCCCGTCACTCCGGCGCCGCCGTTGCCGCGCGTTCCAGGGTCGGAGCTGGGCTGTGCTCCCGGCCCTGATCCAGCGCTTCCGGGCGCTCCCGAAGGCCCCGGAGCGACGTCCGTCGTCACGCAGCCCAGCGCCGCCGCTCCGAGGAGCAGGGCCAGCGTGTGAGCGTTGCGGGAAAGCGTGTTGGCGCGAAAGAGGGACGTCAGCAAACGGCTCAAAGAGTCTCCGGGGTTGAAGCAAACGGCGCCGCTGAAAGTAGCGTGAGGGCAGCACCCGGTGCCACGCAGGCCGGCGGTGCAGCGAACGATTCCTCGGATTGCGCCTTTTTGCAGGTACGAGGTCTCGTATCTTGCGGGCTACTTTGCATGAGTGACATGTTGATCAGCAGAGCAGCGAAGTGACCTGATATGACTCGCCGAGGAGTGAAGGATCATGGATGCAAAGAAAATCATCGCCTGTGCCGGGTTCGCTTGCGTGCTCGTCAGCTGCGAGTCGAAGGAGCCCGACAAAGCGGCGGAGTCGAGCGCGCAGGCCCTGGCTGCAAGGCCCGCCGCCAGCGAGCCACCGAAAGCGCCCGAGCCGACGCTCGAGGAGCTGAACGCCTTCAAGCCACCCACGGCCAAGGGCAAGGTCTTCTTCAAGGATCTGAAAGACGGCGCCAAGCTCAGTGGCAAGGCCTTCATGGGCGCGGTGGCAGTGAAACTCGAGCTCGCTGTCGAAGGCATGAAGATCGAACCCGCGGGGGCGGTGCACGAGAACGCCGGGCACTTCGCAGTGGGCATCGATGCGGAGCCAGTGCCGCTCGGCACGGCGATCAAGGCGGGCAAGGGCTACCAGGTCTACGAAAAAGGGGAGAGCGAGGTGCAAGCCGGCGTGCGACCCGGCGATCACACGTTGACACTCCAGCTCGTCGACGCGAGGAACCGTTCCTACGGTCCCGAATGGGCGCAAACCATCAAGGTCAAGCTGGCCGAAAAATAGGTCCCATTTCGGCGATCGTTCGCCGATCGTTCTGAAAAGCCTGGCAGCGGGGTGGGGGCGCTGGCAGGCTGGGCGCCATGGCCCGTTATTCCGTTTCGAGCGCTTGCTGGCTCCATTGGCTACTCGCGTCGTGTCTGAGCCTCGGGTGCGGAAAGGTGACGACTCCTGGCGGCCCGGCCGCCCGCCCGCTGCGCGGCACCGAAACCTCGACCGAGGAGCCCGCGTTGAGGCCGCCGCCCGGCGATAGCCCGATCGACGCCGGAGCGGACCCCAACGACCCGGACAACAACGAAACGACGAATTGTAACCAAAACGCGGTCGCCGGGCTGAGTATCCTGGTCAGCAATGCGATCGGTAGCGCGGCCTTTGAGTGCGCCGAGTTGCGGGTCAATGCCACTGCTACCGATTTCGAGGAGCAGTTGGAGTGTTCAGAGACCAACGGCCGATGCCGGTGTTTCGGCGCGTATGAGCGCTCGGGCACCTATCTCGTCACGGTGCAGGCCGGCGACCCTCCCATCGAGCTCGCGCAATCGCGAGAGATCGACGTGGAAATGGATGACGAGAACTGCCACG
>JAYWEH010000178.1:0-12621 GCA_043780025.1 Deltaproteobacteria bacterium | reverse complement strand
TCCCACCGACTCGGAAATCCGCTTTTCAGCCTGGTCTCGAGTGGCGTGCTCGCGGGTGCGGTGCTGGCTCTGGCGGCGCCGGCCGCAGCGCAGCAATTTCGCTTTCCCAGCCGCGCAGCGGGCACCAGCGGCTTCGTTACCGACGTGTTGACCGTGCACGAGCTGAACGCTCAATATAATTTCTGGGAAACCACCTTCATCGAGCGCTGCAACACACAGCCGCCGCCAGCGACGGGCCGCTGCCAGACCTGCGACACACGCATGGTCTACCGCGAAAGCGGTAACGACACCCGCTCCGAAGGCATCGGCTATGGCATGGTGATCGCCGCGTACTTTGGCAAGCAGGCGACGTTCGACGGCTTGTGGAATTACTATCAACGCACCTCGGACGGCACCACCGGCCTCATGCATTGGCGCCGCGATGGGTGTGGCGGCGGCGGCGGTGGCGGTGATACCGGCAGCGCGTCGGACGCCGACATCGATGCTGCGTTTGGGCTCATCGTGGCGGACGCGCAATGGCCCGGCCAGGGCTACGCCGCAGACGCCGCGAGCATCACGGGTGCCATTCGCACGCGCCTGTTCCAGGGTGGGTGTCAGGGCCTCTTGCTCGCCGGCTCGACGTTCTTGGGCTGCGGATGCATCAACCCCTCGTACATCCCGCCTGGGTACTACCCCGCCTTTGGCCAGGTCGAAAATCAGGCGGCGTTCTGGAACACCGCGCGGACGAACTCGTACACGTACTTCAACAACGCCAGCAACAATCAAACGGGTCTGGTCCCAGCCTGGTCACAGTCCAATGGTGCGACGCCCGAACAATGCCCGGGCGCGCCCCAGGTCTCGGGCGGCGGTAACACGAATGAGTTCCAGGCGGACGCGGCGCGCACGCCCTGGCGCGTGGCCACCGACTATCTGTGGAGCGGCAATGCGAGCGCGGCGTCGTTCCTGCAGGCGATCGCGGGTTTTGCCACTTCGCGACCCATCGTCCACATCGTCGATCGTTATAGCCTCGCGGGCAATGCGCTGAACGGCAACGCTGGCGGCGTGCTGGATGCGACCGGCTTTCGCAGCAGCTTCACCATGGGTGGCTTCGCGACGGCGATGATGGCCAGCAGTCAAGAGGACGTGGATCGTTTCACGGGCGCCTGGCAGAGCCTGTACGTGCCCGGCGACAACATCGGCCCGACCGGGGCAGAGCCCCGCGCGTTCGGTTCGAGCTTGGCGCTGCTCTACGGGCTGACTGTGACAGGGTTCATGTGGAACCCGATGGGACCCGATCCCGTGTTCCTGAATCCTCCGGCGCTCACTCCCGCGGGGACCAACCAGCTCGAGAACGGTGATTTCGAGGAGGGCGTGCTCAACTGGAGCGTTGCCAACCTCAATGACGCCGCCACTCCCGGCACCCGCGCCGAGGGTTTTGCGATGCACCGCGACGGCGAGCTGCAGATCGAAGTCCAGCGCACGGCAGCGCGCGCCATGGATCCCTGGGAGGTGCGCCTCGCGCAGACCGTCTCCGTCCAGGCGGGTCAGAAGTACCGCATCAGCGTGCGAGCGCGCGCCAGCGCACCGCGGCCTCTCAAGATTTCGGTCGAGAGCGGGGACGGCCAGGCCTATGCCTTCTACGGTGGCTTGATTAATCGCCGCGGCCCAGGCGCGGTGACGCTCAGCACTGACATGGTGGAATACGATACGGTGTTCACCGCTGCGGCGACGAACGCGAACGCGCGCTTCGACATCGACGTGGCAGACAGCAACGTCACGCTGGTGATCGACGACGTGATCTTCGAACCCACGGATCTGCCCGTCACCGTTGCGGGTGATTTGATCGGCGTTCCGATCCCGCCCGACCCGGACAACCCGCCCGACCCGAACAATCCGGATCCGGGCAACCCGCCCGATCCGAACAATCCGGATCTCGGCAGCTTGCCGGGCACCGGAGACAACACGGGCGTGCCCGGTGGCATCGGCGAGAACGGTGGCCTGCCGGCACCGCCCGCCGCGGGCCTTCCGCCGGGTGTCGGGGCCACGTGCACCACTGACGCGGACTGTGGCGGCGACCCCACCCAGGCCAGGTGCTCCACCGTGTTGAGCCTGTGTTACGAGATGAAATTCGGGTACGTCTGGGATGCGGTCAACGCGCGCTGGTCGACTCCGCCCAGCACTCCGGCATGTGGGCCGATGTACGTCTACTGGCCGCTCGTGAACGGCTGTTACGACCCCGAAACGGGTTGGGCCTATAACGACGCCGAAGCCCGCTGGGTGCTGGTCGGCGACAAGTACACCAAGGGCCAGGATGGGGCGAGTGGTGCCTCCGATAGCGCTTGTGCCGTGGTTCACGGCGTGGCGGGTGCGCCCCGCTCCGACGGTTGGCTCTTCGCCGGAGCGATTGCAGCGCTGTTGGCGGGCATCGCGCGGCGCCGTCGAAGCGCTCGGTAGGCTCGCGAGAGCCAGCGCACTCCGGTGCGCATCGAACGGGAGAGCATTCACTCTCCCGTTCTTCATTTCACTTCTTCAGCCGCGCCGCGGCGAGCTGCCGATGGGGGCTGCTTTCGGCAGCCAAAATTGCGAGGCTCAGCCCAGGCCGAGCAGCTTGCTCATCGACATCTCGTCGGCGGGCGTAAAATCGTAGTGCTCGAACTCGTCGCTCTGCACCCAGGCGAAGTCGTGGACGTTGCGCTTCTCGGGGCGGCCCGAGGCGAGCTTACACTCGTACAAGTGCAGCTCCACCGTGTAGCGCTCGTAAGGGTGCCGCACGAAGCTGATGAGCTTGCCGGTTTCGACGTGCACGCCCAGCCGATGCAAGAGCTCGCGCTCCAGGGCTTCAGCGTCGCTCTCGCCCTCTTCGACCCGACCGCCTGGAAACTCCCAGAGCAGCGGCAACACAGCGGCAGGGCGCCGCTGTGTGATCAGATAGCTGCCCGCTTCTTCTACCAACGCAGCGACGACACGGACGATGGAGTCAGACATGGTTGGGCAGGTCGATCTGTCGAACGCCGGTTTCTCGAGCGTGGAATGCGCTCAGGCGTCGATGCGGAACAATTGCTGTCCCATCAGCAGGATGTCACCTGTCGAAACTTGGTGTTCGTCTTTCAAGCGCACGAAGCTGCCGTTGGAACTGCCCAGATCCGTCAAACTGAGCGAATTGTCGCTGCCCACGCCCAGACGGCAATGCAGCCCCGACACGTAACCGTCTTCCGGGAACAGGACGTCGCCGCGCTCACGCCCAAGGTGCAGGCCTGTCTTGGGCACGGGGAAAGCGTTGCCGGTGGTGTCCCGACCGATGACCAAGCCGAGCCGCGCCACGAACCCATCGGACGGACTGCCCAGGCGCTGCACACCGTCCGATGACGGCTGCGGCCCCTCGAGCTTCTCCAGCCGCAGGATCTCCTGGCCGATGCGGAAGACGTCGCCGAATCGGAGCGGCCAGGGGGTATTGGGACGAATCTTGAGATAGACGCCGTTCAGCGAGCGCGCATCGCCCACGAACAGCCGATCGCCACGCCGGCTGAAGGTGGCGTGACGCGGAGATAGATAACTGTCACCCGCAAAGATTGAGCCGGTATCTCTGCCCACCGTCTCGCTCGGGCCCTGCGGCAGCGTGAACGTGCCGGCCTCGGTGCCGTCTGCGCGCAGCGCCGTCAACATGACGCCGCCTCCGGAGACGTGCCCAGCAGGGGCAGGGCCCTTGGCCGGCACGGAAGCGAGGTTGAGCTTGTAGCCGCACGAGGCGCAGAAGCGATTGCTCGTTGGATTCTGGTGGTCGCACTGCGGGCAGTTGATCAGCACTGCCGAGCCGTTGGGGCCGGGCTGAGCGGGCTGCGCCGCTGGCGGCTCGGGCGCCCGAGCGCGCGGCGCCTGGACACCGGGTGACGCGTGGGTCGCATCCGAGCCCAACATCGGCGCGGCCGCCGTCTCTGGAGGCGCGTCGGTGCGCTCCGAGTAGTTCTGAGTGGCGTCAGCTCCAGCGGGAGCACGCCCAAAGGGCTTCTGGGCGGCAGTTTCGCGCGCCAGCTCAGCTCCGCACCCGAGGCAGAACTTGTAGTGGTCCTGGTTTTCCTTGCCACACTTCTGGCACGTGATCACTGTCGTGGCCTCCTGGCGCTGCTTTCCAAGCCGTTGCCGGTCCTTACGGCCTCCCGCAATGCCTGCCCGAGGGGCGATTTGTCCACGCCTTGGGTCGACGGTCAAGTAACTCGCTCGATCGACTTCCTTTTCGGGCTTCAGCCGAGCTGGGCCAGCGCCGCCTTGAGCAGGTCCGCCAGGGGCTCTTTGCCTACGCGATCAGCGAGGGACGACACGGCGCGTTCCGCCTCGGCATGCCGAAATCCCATGTTCGTGAGGGCCCCCAACAAGCGGCCGGCATCGTCATTCGGTTTCTCCGAGGGCCCGCTCGGGCGCAGCTCGGCCAGGCGGGGCAACTTTTCCTTGAGCTCCAGCACCAGGCGCTCCGCAGTCTTCTTACCGATGCCGCTGACGGACGTCAGGCGCGCCAGGTTCTTGTCGGCGACGGCGCTGGCGAGTTCCGGCGGGGGCAGGGCACTCAAGATGCCAAGGGCCGTCTTGGGCCCCACATTGGGTACGCCAATGAGCAAGCGAAACACGACCCGTTCGATCTCGGAGGCGAACCCAAATAAGTCCAGCGTGTCCTCGCGCACGTGAGTGTGGACATGCAGCACCACACGGCCATCACCGCCGGCTCCAACGGTGCCGCGCGGGACATGCACTTCGTAGCCCACACCATTGACGTCGACGGTGAGGGTCGAGTCCAGCGTCGCTACGACTTTGCCAACCAGTCGACCAATCAAGGGGTCCACTGTTTACAGGTAGGCTAGCTCGATCGGCAAGTCCGAATTCCTCGCCCCATGCGATCGGTCGTGTTACTCGCCACGGTGCGTGTCGCAGGTATTCGCTTCCATGGTCCCTTGGCTGGTGCTCTGCAGCGCCGTGGCTTGTGGCGGCTCATCGAGCGAGACCCCGCCTCCGCTGGAGCCCGATCCCGAGCGGTTGTTGGCGGCGGCGCCCGCTGCTGAGAGCACAGGCACCTCCGAGGTGGTGCCTGCTCTACCGGCTAACGGTCGCTCGCGGACTGCTCGCCCTCGCACGCCCGGTCAGGCTCCCACCCAGACCTGGGGCGAGCCCAACGCTCAGCAACCGTCCAAGCCGCCTTCGACCGAGCTGGCTCCCGCCCCCGATTTGTGATCCGGCCGGCGGTCCCATGATCTCGGATACGCCACGGCAAATCCTGGTCGTCGATGACGAGCCCAACCTCAGGCGCGTGCTCGGCGCGCAGCTCAGCCGTGATGGCTACGAGGTCCACGCCGTAGCGGATGGGGAGGCCGCGCTCCAGGTCCTCGAGGAGCAATACATCGACGTCGTCATCACCGACTTGCGCATGCCGCGCATGGACGGGCTCGAGCTGTTGAAACGCGCGCTCAGCCGAGAACCCGGTCTGCCTGTGGTGATCATCACCGCGCATGGCACGATCGACAACGCGGTGGAGGCGTTGAAGAGCGGGGCCTTCGACTACATCACCAAGCCGTTCGATCAGAATGAGGTGCGCAACGTCGTGCGCAAGGCCCTGCGCACGCGCGCGCTGGCGCTCGAGGAGGCCACACCGGAGCGAGGCTCCGGCTCGGGCAGTCGCTACGGCATGATCGGCGACAGCAAAGCGATCGCCGATCTGCTCGCCATCATCGAGCGCGTCGCCGATCGACCTTCTTGCGTGACCGTGCGCGGCGAGGTGGGCACCGGCAAACAACTCGTCGCGCGCGCGCTGCATGACGCGTCGAGCCGGCGCGCGGGGCCGTTCATCGCGCTCAATTGCGCGGCGGTCTCGCCGGAGCTGATGCTCGGTGAGTTATTCGGCCACGGCGAGATCGGGCGGGGCCTGCCGGCGCCGAAACCCGGGCGTTTCGAACTCGCTGCCGGCGGCACGCTATTCCTCGACGAAATCGACAGCGTGCCGCTATCGGTTCAGCCGGCGCTGATCGGCGCGATCCGTGACCGTCAGGTTCAGCTCGATGGAGAACGAGGTGTCTTGCCGATCGATGTGCGCCTCGTGACCGCCACGCGGACCGATCTGGGCCGCCGAGTCAGCGAAGGCACATTCCGCGAAGATCTTTACTACGCGCTCAGCGTCGTTCCCATCGCGTTACCCGCGCTGCGAGAACGCGGGTCGGACATACTGCTCCTCGGGCGCCACTTCGTGCAGAAGCTGCGCGGGCACCTGAATCACCTGGTCACCGGCATCGACGCCGACGCCGAGCGGGCACTCTTACGCTACCATTGGCCGGGCAACGTACGCGAGCTCGAGAACGTGATCGAGCGGGCGCTCTTGTTTGCGGAAGGAACCAGCATCAAGCTGAGCGATCTGCCGGAGGTGATCCGCAACGACATCCCCGAAGCGTTCGAGACTTCGGTGGACGGCCTCAAGGAGCAGGTCAAGGCGGCCACCTTGCGCCTGGAGCGCGAGCTCATCGAGCGGGCGCTCAAGGACACTCATGGCAACGTCACGCACGCGGCGCGCTTGCTCAAAATTTCGAGGAAGGGCCTTCAGCTCAAGATGAAGGACCTCGGCTTGCGCGAACAGGGCGAGCGGGATGCCACGTGAAGGCCGCGAGGCTCGCGCTCGCGATTGGCCTCTGTTCGTACGTGGCCGCGGGGTGCCGCGACAGCGAGCGCCGCGCGCCGGAGCCCTCGAGCATTGACGTAGCCGACGCCGCGCCGCCCTGGGCGCCCCGCTCCCGGGCCCCGACGCCGCCGAACGGCATGATCTGGGTGCCCTCTGGCGCACTGATCGCGGGCACGCCCGCCGATCGCTTGCCGCGCGTGGCAGACGAAGAGATGCCCGGCGAGCAACTCGTACTCGGTGGCTTCTTCATGGATGCCTTTGCCTATCCCAATGAAGAAGGTGCGATTCCCCAGACTGGCGCCACCTGGGCACAGGCGCGCGAGCGCTGCGCAGAGCGGGGGAAACGCTTGTGCACGGAGCTCGAGTGGGAGCGTGCCTGCAAGGGGCCGCGCAACCTCACGTATGAGTATGGCGATAGGTATCGCGCTGACGCCTGCTCGACCGGAAAGAGCGCGCGGATGTTGCCGAGCGGCCACCGCCCGGCGTGCCGGAGCGACTTCGGTGCTCGGGACATGCACGGCGGCGTCTGGGAATGGACCGCCAGCAGTTGGGGTCGCGGCCTGAGCGCGGGGCTGATGAGCGTGCGCGGGGGCAACGGCGTGGCAGGCGAGCTGATCGGGCGCTGCGCCAACGCGCTCGCTCGACCGCCGGAGACGAGCGCGTCGAACATCGGCTTTCGCTGCTGCAAAGGTGAGCCGAACGACGCCGTCGTCGACTTCCCGATCGAGCGCGGTCCAGCGCTCGAACAGCGCGGCAAAGTCGAGCGCGAGCTCTCGGCACTGCTCGATTCCGTGCTGCCCCAGGACATCAAGAAGACCTTGCTCGGTTATGGCAGCTGGCGCATCGCGATCGCCTGGGACTGGCGTCCGATCGGGAACGTCAAGTTGGTCGTGGGGGGCGGCTGCGCTGGTGCTGCGCCATCGCGCCGCTGCGGCGTGATTGTGGCCGATCTCACCCCCGGCTCAGTCCGGCTCATGGCGTGGGTCTGGGCGGGGCTGTATTTGCCCGCGGCACGGACCAGCCAGGACGCGAGGCGCTTGTGGATCTACGGCGGGGATCGCATGAGCCACTTTCGACAGGGCGTGCTCTACGAATGGGGCACCGTGCGCCTCGGCGACCTCGAGCGCAACGTGCGCCCGGGCGCGGATTGAGTTCGGTTACACCGATGGCAACACCGGCGCCGCCAGCCGCCCGTGAGCCCACAAGATGAACGCCTGGACCAGCGCGACCTGGCGTAGCTTTTCGAAGCGGCCTGCGGCTCCGCCGTGGCCCGCCTCCATGTACGTGCGCAGCAGGGCGAGCCCGCTGCCCTGGTTCACCTCGCGCAAGCGGGCGATCCATTTGGCGGGCTCCCAGTAGGTCACACGCGGATCGGTCAAACCGGCGGTCGCGAGCACGTGCGGATACGCGCGGGGCGACAGGTTGTCGTAGGGCGAATACGACGTGATGTACGCGTAGTCCGCGGCGCTTTGCAGCGGGTTGCCCCACTCGGGCCACTCGGGCGGCGTCAGCGGCAAGGTCGCGTCCAGCATCGTGCTCAACACGTCGACGAACGGCACTTCGCCGACCACGGCACGAAATAGCCCAGGGTCCAGGTTCAGCGCCGCGCCGACCAACATGCCGCCGGCGCTGCCGCCGTGGATGGTGATCTCGCCCGGCCGCGTATAGCCCGCTTCGCACAGGAAGCGAGCCGCGTGCACGAAGTCGAGAAAGGAATTCTTCTTGCGCTGGAGCTTGCCACACTCGTACCAGGCATAACCTTTGTCTTTGCCCCCGCGCACGTGTGCGAGCGCGTAGACGAAGCCTCGATTGACCAGGCTAAAGCAGTTGCCGGAAAATGCCGCCGGCAGCGCGTGCCCGTAGGAGCCGTAGCCATACAAGAGCAACGGCGCCGTGCCGAGTGGCGTGCTCTCGTGCCACAAGAGCGATACCGGGACGAGCTCGCCGTCGTGGCTCGGCGCTAGCACGCGCGCGCTCCGGTAGCGTCTGCCGTCGTGCCCACTCGGCACCACGCGCTGGTCGAGCAGCACGCGTTGGCGCGTGCCCATGTCATAGTCGTAGGTCTGTTGCGGCGTCGTCAGCGACGAGTAGGTGAAGCGCAGGAGCTGGGTGTCGTATTCGTAGCTGCCGCCGAGGCCCAGGCTATATGCGGCCTCGTCAAAAGCGATCTCGTGTTCGGCGCCGTCTGACCGACTGCGCACCACGATGCGGGGTAGCCCGTTTTCACGCTCGAGTCGGACGATGTGGCTCGCGAACGTGGTGGCCGCGACAATCAACACGCCGGGGCGATGCGGCACCAGGTCGTTCCAGTAGAGAGGGCCCGGCGTCGCGAGCGGCGCTTCGGCGAGCTTGAAGTCGAGCGCGCCATCGTTGGTCAAGATGAGTAGGCGCTGACCGAGCGATGACACTTCATACTGAATGCCCGGGCGGCGTGCCGCCACGAGGAGCGGCGGCGAATCCGGGCGGGCAGCGTCGATCAGGCGCTGCTCGCTGGTCACGTGGTCGTGAGCGCTGATCACGATGTGGCCATGGTCTTCGGTCACGTCGACCCCAACGAAGAAGCCGGGGTCCGCCTCCTCGTAGACCAGCTCATCTGTACCGGGATCGCTGCCCAGATGATGCCGAAAGACCTTGGAGGGGCGGTGGTTCTCGTCGACGCGCGTGTAGAAGACGGAGCGGCCGTCCAGGCTCCAGGCAAAGTTGCCGCTGGTGTCCGCGATCTGATCGGGCAGCGTTGCGCCGGTCGCCAGGTCTTTGAAGCAGACGTCGAAATACTCCGAGCCGCGCGTGTCGACGGCGAAGCCGAGCAAGCGGTGATCGTGGCTATGCCGCACCGCGCCGGTGTTGAAGAAGCGATGCCCCTTTGCCGCGGCGTCTGCATCGAACAGGACCTGCTCGATGGCGAGCGATTCGGCGCTGTTCGGCCCGAGGCTGGGGCTCCGCTCGGGGCGCCGGCAGTAGCGCGGGTATTGCGAACCGAGCTCGTACCGACTGTAGTATTCGAAGCTGCCGTCGCGCATCGGTACCGAGCTCTCGTCTTCCTTGATGCGCCCTTTGAGCTCTTCGAACAAGCTGCTCTCGAGCTCGCGCGCGGGAGCCAACACCGCTTCGGTGTGGGCGTTTTCAGCCTCCAGGTGTGCTCGGATCTCGGGATCGAGCGTGGAGGGCTCGCGCATCACTCGCTGCCAATCCTCATCCCTGAGCCAATGGTAGGGATCGTCGCGGGTCACGCCGTGATGGGTGGCAACGTGGGCGATTTTCTTCGGGCGAGGCGCTGTCGGCATCAGCCGCGTTGTGCCACGAAGTGCCGGCCGCGCGCGGCGATTTCGGCGCGGCCCTGTCCGGCTCAGACGGCGTGGAGCGGCAGGCCCAGGTACTCGAAGGCGCGACGTGGGTCGTCGGTGGCCAGCACTTCCCGGCGGTCGTGCTTCGCGTAACGTTGGATCTGCAGGCGTCCGGCGGCTGTCGCCGCCAGCGCCGCGCTCTTCGTGAAACCGAAGAGCAGACGGCCGCGTTCCTCTTCCAGGATGAGCTCGAAGCCTCGGTCGTTACGGCTGGGCCCAAAGCGGGCGTCCACGAGCAGGTGGTAGGTCTTGCGAGGGATGTCCGCCAATGCGAGCTCGACCTGGTGGAAGCAATCGCGAATTTCGGTGCTCGTGGTGAACGGGGTGGCGGTACGCCGCGCGAAGAGCATCCGGCATTTGCGATCTACACGTAAGAGGTAGTGGTCCAACGTGGCCAGCTCGACCAAGTCGTCGCACAGCGCACCGCCGACGAGGCTCGTGCTTCGCGCCGCCGCAGGCCGGATGCTTCTCTGAAAGTCACGCATCGCACCACCCGTTCATCGACTTCCCGGAACGGCCCCGAGATCCGAACCTTTAGTCGGGGCCGTTTCCTACGCAGCAGGTCCTGTTCTCAATACAAGATCCGCGTTCGGATGTTCGTGCTGAGTGCTGAAACCCGGGTCTTGACCTCGTTGGCCACGTCCCGGTCCAGGTCCATGACCAGGTATCCCACGTCGGCGTTTGTGTCGAGGAATTGGCTCTCCACGTTCGCGTGCAGTTCGCTGATGATGGTGTTGATGTCGCTGAGCACGCCCGGCACGTTGCGATGAATGTTGAGGATGCGATGTCGGCCACGCAATACCGGCGGCTCGACCTTGGGAAAATTCACAGCGGACAACGTGCTGCCAGTATTCAGAAATTTCAGCAGTGTTACCGCCACTTCCTTGCCGATAGCCGCCTGAGCCTCTTCCGTCGATCCCGCCACGTGGGGGGTCAGGATCACGTTGCTCACGCCTTGCAGCGGGGACTCGAAGCGCTCCTGGTTGCTCTGCGGCTCGGAAGGGAACACATCGACGGCGGCTCCGCTCAAGTGACCGGAGCGCAACGCGTCCGTCAGTGCATCGATCTCGACCACGCTGCCGCGGCTCAAATTCAGGAGGCGGCTGCCACGGCGCATCTGAGCGAGCTGGGGAGCGCCGATCATCTTGCGGGTCTGCTCCGTGGCGGGGACGTGCAGCGTGACGAAATCCGAGGAGGACAAGAGCTCGGCGAGAGTGCCGACCTCGCGGTTGTTGCCCATCGGCAGCTGGGTGACGATGTCATAGAAGAGCACGTTCATGCCCAGCGCCTCGGCCAACACGCCGACTTGGCGGCCGATGTGGCCGTAGCCAATGATGCCGAGCGTCTTGCCGCGCACTTCGAACGATCCGGTCGCGCTCTTGTTCCAGCCCCCCGTGTGCATCGCAGTGGAGCGATCCATCAGGCGCCGCGAGAGCGCGATGACCTCGCAAAGGACGAGCTCCGCCACGCTGCGCGTGTTGCTGAAGGGGGCGTTGAACACCACCACACCGCGCTTGCACGCGGCATCGAGCGCGACTTGATTTGTACCGATGCAGAAGCAACCGACGGAAAGCAGGCGGCGGGCGTGCTCGAAGACCTTGGCGGTCACCTTTGTCTTGCTGCGGATGCCGAGCAGATGCACGTCCTCGATACGTTCGCACAGCTCGGCCTCACTGAGCGCCGGGCTCAGCACCTCCACGGAGAGGCCGTCTTGCTGCAGCAGCTGGGCCGCGCTCGGGTGGATGTTTTCGAGGAGCAGCACTTTGATGCGCTCCTTGGGGTAGCTAGTGACGCTCGTCATGGGCTTTCTCGGAACTCCTCAGGCGGAAAATGAACGGGTTGGCGCCTCGAGAATCGAGGCAGTAGCGCCGGTGGCCGGCCGTGGCAACTCGTGCCGTCAGCGCGGCGATCACCGCTGAGTGAGGGATCTGCGGCGCAAGTATCCGGTAATCAAGATTAGCGGATAGCTAGTCTTTGCCTGCAAAATGTCAAGGCGATTCGAATCCAGTGGGGCGCATCAGGGATGTCTGAATGCGAGATTGCCGTGCCGCGGAGCGGGTGCGCATTGAGCCGTGGTGGCGCGCCGGAGTAGGCTCCCGCGCTGCGCCGACTGGGAAATTTGGCCTTTTTACACCCGATTCAACGACGGATTTTGGCCGAGCGGCTGTTCCGCAGGTGTAGACCTGGGGAAGGGCGGCGATATGCGTCCGCGCAGCGCTGCGGCCGCATCGATCCAAACCCTCATCAGGTCGAGGCAGTCATCTTTGCGCTCGGGCGAGTGCGGGAGGGGGGCTGCATTCTCGCGGACGAGGTGGGGCTCGGTAAGACCATCGAGGCGGGGCTCGTGATTGCGCAGCTCCGCGCCGAGGGGGCGCGCCGCGTGCTCCTCGTAGCGCCCAAGGCATTGCTCGGGCAATGGCGGCAAGAGCTGTATTCGCTGTTCGGCATCGTCGTGCGCGACTCGGCGGCCCGCTCCGGTGACTTCGACGGCTCGGGTGTATTTTTGATCGGGCGCGAGGTCCTCGGCAGTGACCGCGGCTTTCAGCGCTTGCGCCAGTCGGAGCCCTTCGATCTGTGCGTGGTCGATGAAGCGCACGAGGTGTTCGCGGGGATTCACAGGCGCTTTGATCGCGGTGGTCACTATCTCGG
>JAYWEH010000177.1:0-5306 GCA_043780025.1 Deltaproteobacteria bacterium | reverse complement strand
ATGGCGTGTTTCGTGGCCGTGTAGGGCGCGGAGTGCGGGCGCGGCACCTGCGCGGAGATGGAACCGTTGTTGATGATGCGGCCACCCTGCGGCGATTGTGCCTTCATCAACTTGAAGGCCCACTGCGTGCAGTAAAACGTGCCGTTCAGGTTCACGTCGACCACGCCGCGCCACTGGGCAGGGCTCAGTTCCTCGAGCGCAATGGCAGGCGCACCGAAGCCGGCGTTGTTGAACAACAGATCGAGGCGCCCCAGTTGGTCGCGCGTGCGCAAGAACAAGCGCTCCACCTGCAAGGGATCACTCACGTCCGTGGGCACCGGGATACACGCCCCCGCAGGCGCCAGGGCCGCGGTTTGTTCGAGCTCGACGGGGCGCCGGCCTGCCAGCGCGACCCGGTACCCGCTCTGGGCAAGCGCGAGGGCCACCGCGCGCCCGATCCCGCTTCCGGCCCCCGTGACGATGGCCACCTTGCCGCTCGTGGCGGCGCTCGCTTCGACGAGAGACATGCAGGAGAGGTCTATCGCGGCGCTCCCGGCAAACGCAATGCCGCCCACCGGGCGCGCGCCGCGTCAACACAGATAGCCAAAATTGCCTTCGCTTCCGCGGATCTCGAGCACTAACATCGGCTCGCCCGCCGCGCGGGCCCCGAGCTCAGTTCCCCTTTTTTTAATCAGTCGGAGCGTCAATTGAACGATTCACCGGAAGACCGCGCCCCCGAACTCAGCGAGGTGGAGCTCGCCAAGCAATGGCTCGCCAACGTCTACGTCGGCGACAAGGTGCCTCAGCTGACGGTGCGCGCCGTGGTCACGGGCATGTTGCTCGGCGGGGTGATGGCGCTGTCCAACCTGTACGTGGGGATGAAGACCGGTTGGGGGCTCGGCGTCACCATCACGGCCTGCATTCTGGCCTACGCGCTGTTCACTTCGTTGCAGGCGATCAGCCCGAGCCTGCGCAAGAACGAGTTTACGATCCTCGAGAACAACATGATGTCTTCGGCCGCGTCGGCGGCGGGCTACATGTCCAGCTCGATATTTGTGGGTGCGGTGCCCGCGCTCTACCTGTGCACGGGTGAAAGTCTGACGGGCTGGCAGCTCGCGCTCTGGGCGGGCGCCGTTTCGGTGCTCGGCGTGTTCATGGCGATTCCGATGAAGCGCCAGCAGATCAACATCGATCAGCTGCCGTTCCCGAGCGGGCTGGCCACGGCGGAGACGCTGCGCGCGATGCACAGCCACGACGGCGACGCGAAGCAGAAGGCGTGGGGCCTCTCACTGGCGGCGGCGGCGGGCGCGCTGATCGGCTGGTTCCGCGAAGCCCACGCCAAGTGGATGCCCTTCAACATTCCGGGGATGTGGACGCCCGAAGGCGCCAAGCTCGGCGGCCAGCCACTCGAGCGGCTCACCATCGGGGCCGAGCTGTCGCTGATCATGATCGGCGCAGGGGCGATCATCGGCATCCGCGTGGGCGTTTCGCTGCTGATCGCGTCGATCATTTGTTACGGCATGATAGGTCCTTGGGTGCTCGGGCAAGAGCCGGCCTGGATCGAACCCAACCGTTTCCGCCAGACCTGGGCGTTGTGGCCCGGCGTGGGCCTGCTCGTGGCCTCGGGGCTCACCATGTTTCTCCTACGCTGGAAGACCATCGTGCGCGCGTTTGCCAGCGTCGGGCGCCTGTTCAGCGGGCAAAGGAGCCTGGAAGAAGATCCGCTGCGCGACATCGAGGCGCCGCAAAGCTGGTTCGTCTGGGGCACGACCGTGTCTGGCGCGTGCTGCGTGCTGTTCGGTTGGTGGTTCTTCGACATCTCCTGGTGGATGGGGGTGATCGCGGTGGTCTTGACCTTCTTCCTGGCGCTGATCGCCTCGCGCGCCACGGGCGAGACGGACATCACGCCCACCGGCGCGATGGGCAAGATCACCCAGCTTGCCTACGGACTGCTCGCGCCCGCCAACATGAAGATCAATCTGATGACGGCGTCGCTCACCGGTGGCGCGGCGATTCACTCCGCGGATCTGCTGACCGATCTCAAGAGCGGCTACCTGCTCGGCGCGAACCCCAGAAAGCAGCTGATCGCACAGCTCTGGGGCGTGCTCGCGGGCACGCTGTTCGTGGTCCCCGCGTACCTGCTCTTGATCAAACCGGAAGAGCTGGGCAGCGACAAGTGGCCGGCGCCTGCCGCGCAGATCTGGGCGGGCGTCGCCAAGGTGCTGGCGCGGGGGCTCGACGCTCTGCCGCAAGGCGCCCAGGCCGGGTTGTTGATTGGCGGCGGGGCCGGCGTCGTGCTGGCACTGGTCGAAGATTTCGTGCCGAAGCGGCTCAAGAAGTACACGCTCTCGTCGACCGCCGTGGGCATCGCCTTCGTGATCCCGGCCTGGAACAGCATCTCGATGTTCCTCGGCGCGCTCTTGGCCTGGATCTTTTTCAAGCTGAACGAGCCCAAGGCCGAGCGCTACAACCTGGCGCTCGCCTCGGGCTTTATCGCCGGCGAATCACTGATCGCGGTGGTCGTCGCGGCGCTCGTCGCAGCGAACGTGCTCGGCCCGGGCTGAGCGCTGAACACGGCCCCAGCCCAGAACACGGCCTCACCAGCGACCCTGGATACCCTTGATCATCTGATACGGATAGCCGAGCTCGATGGCGCTCGATTCGTCCAGCTTCGCGAGCTGCGCGGGCGACAGGCAGAGCTCGGCGGCCGCCAGATTGTCCGTGAGCTGCTCCTTGCTGCGCGCGCCGAAGATGCAGGAGCACACCGCTTTCTGGTGCAACAACCAGGCGAGCGACACCTGGCTCACGCTCGCCTCGCACTCGGCCGCCACCGCGTTCACCGCGTCCAGGATGCGCCAGTTGCGTTCGTTGTCGAAGCCCTTGTAGCGGCTCTCCCACTTGTCGTAGCGGGTGCCCTTGGGGGCCTGTTGGCCGCGCTGGTATTTGCCGCTCAAGAAGCCACCCGCGAGCGGTGACCAGGGCAAGATACCGAGGCCATTCTGGGCGCACAACGGCACGTGCTCTCGCTCCAGATCGCGCACCGTCAGGCTGTATTGCGCTTGCAGCGCCACGAAGTGCTCGAGGTTCTGCAGGCGGCTGATCCAGCGGCTGTCCGCCAGGCGGTAGGCGGCATAGTTGCTGGCGCCGATGTAGAGCACCTTGCCTTGACGCACCAGATCGTCGAGCGCCCTCAAGGTCTCCTCCTCGGGCGTGTCGATGTCCTGCATGTGGATCTGGTATAGATCGATGCGATCGGTCTGGAGCCGCCGCAGGCTCGCCTCCACGGTCTCGCGAATGCGATAACGCGAAGCGCCGCTGCCGTTGATGTCGGGCCGCATGCGAAAGCGCATCTTGGTGGCGAGCACTGTCTGATCGCGTTTGCCGCGCTCTTTGAACCACTTGCCCACGACGCGTTCGCACAGGCCGTCCTGGCCGTACACGTCCGCGGAGTCGATGAAGTTGATGCCAGCCTCGAAGGCGGCGTCCAGGATGCCGAAGCTCGTCGCTTCGTCGGCCGAGATGCCGTGCATCATCGAAGACGAATCCGCTTCACCCAGCGTCATGGTGCCAAGGCACAGGCTCGAGACCTTGACTCCGCTCGTTCCCAAATTTCGATATTGCATGGCTGCTTGCTCTCCAGCGTAAGGCCCCGAGTCTACAGCAAACCGGGCCGCGATTGACGCAATCCGGCGCACTATGACGCGGCGCTCGGCCGGCGTGGCGGCGGATTGACGCCGTAGCCCGGCTCTGCGAAATCAGCGACATGCTGTCACACTCTCGGCGCTTGATTTCGACGTGTCTGTTGCTTTGGCTCGCGCTCCCGGCGTGCAGCCGCGAGGCTCCGCTGACCACGCCCTCCACCGATCAATCCGGGTACGTGGAAGCGTATCCGGAGCGGCTCGGGGAGCTGCGAGGCGATTTCGATCGCCGCGAAAAGGAGACGCGGGACAGCTTCGCCGGGATCAGCGGCTTGCCCACGCGGATCAGCGGAGCCGATCCCAAGAGCGTGAGCGAAGTGGTGAGCCACGCCGACGCCACGGGTCGTTCCAGCCACTACGCAGAAGCCGCCGCGGCTCGCGAGCAGGTCGAGCGCTTCTGGGACGACGAAGGCGGCGCCGTGCGGCGGCGCGTGGCCGCGTCGGTGACGGGCTCGCTGACCAGCTCGGCGGAGGAAACCGAGAAACCGATTTGTAGCGCCGAAGACGCCAACGCCGTCGCCGGCAAGGCCGCAGCGTCGGCGGACCGCGGCGTCAAGCAGCGGCTCGACGAGCGGCTCGCAGGCAGCAGCGAAGTGCTGCGCTTCATCGAGGAGCGCGAGGAGCAGCTCGGCAAGCGCAACCTGCCCGTGATCCAGGAGCAGGCGAGCCTGCTGGCGCACGCGAGCTACGTCGTGCACGTGCGGCTCGAGACGTACCGGCGCGAGCTCGAAGCGCTGCTGGGGCAGTCAGCGGAGGTGCAAAAGACGCTGGACCGCGAGATCGCCGAGCAGCAAACGGCGCTCGCCCAGCCCGACCTATCGAAGACGCAAAAGGCCAGGGTCCAGGCCCGGCTGGACGCGAGTACGAAGGCACGCGAGGCCGTCGATGAGGAGCTGCCGCTCGCCACGCCGGCCGTCGACGACATGGAAAAGCGCGCGGCCGCGCTCGCCGAAGAGTACCGGACCATGCTCGCGGCGCTGCAAGATCAATTGAGCAAGGCACCGCCCGCGGCCACCCCGGCTCCTGCCCCAGAAGAGCCCAGCGCTCCCGAAGAGCCGGGCGACCGCAACAAGGACATCACCGGCACCGAGCGCTGATCGATACCTCGTGGTATCGTGTCCGCTGGAGGAAAGGTGAAGGTGGGAGCGCCATGAACGAGCTGCAACTCTTTAGCTGCGCCGCGCTATTGGCGCTCATCGCCTGCGACGCAGACAGGATCGGGGAAGTGTCGGGGAACGGAGGTTCCGCCGGTGATACGCAAAGCGCAGCGGGCGCTTCCGCAGCGGGCGCCAGCGGAGCCGCCGGCGGAAGCGATGAATCGAACGGCGGCAGCGCAGGCTCCGCTGGCGACGCAAACGAGGCGCTCGGCGGCGCGAGCGGCTCCGGTGGCGCAGGGGCGGGCAACGTTGATGGCGGGCAAGGAGGGCAAGCCGACGCCGCCGCTCCGTGCCCGGCGCCCGACGGCGAAGCGGTCACCGTGAGCACGTATGAGCCACCGTCGACCACGTCGGACTGCACGTTCGAACCTGCGTCGCTCAGCGTGAGCCTGACGATCGAGGACGAGGCGGCTTTTCGGCTGTTCTTCTCCTGCCCCGAAGAAGCGCTCTCGGGCATCGACTTCGCAGCGCA
>JAYWEH010000176.1:0-27431 GCA_043780025.1 Deltaproteobacteria bacterium | reverse complement strand
GCAGAGCGTCATTCGCTGACGCTCATTCACTATGATAAATATTTTGACTTGATCGCGAAGGTCACGGGACAAGATGTCGAATGGGTGGTGCCCGTCGGTTCTGTCCCATGAGCCTTGCTACCGGCGCTCGACTACTGACGTAGCGAGGGGAATTCGCGCCAGATGTCCGCGAGGATCTCGAGGTCGTCCGCGTCGTGTGCCTCGTGGTACAAGCGGAAGAAGACCGCGTAACGCACCTGGCTGGACAGGTTCGGAGCCGGGGCATGGCCGAGCTGGTAGTGCGAAAGCAGCAGGTCACCCTTGCGCAGGCGAATTTGAACGGGCTCAGGCAGGTTCGGCAGCCTGGGTGTGCCGTTCAACATCTCAGCGGAGCCATGCGTGCGAAAGTGCTGCTCGTATAGATGATGGCTGCCGGGCCACACCGTGAAGTTCCCCGCGAAGTCCGCTTCGACGTCACTGAGCGCCACCATGGCGAGCAGCGTGAAGTGCGCGACGGTGCCCGCCTTGACACCGTTCTTGGCGCCGTACGAGCCGTCCACGTGCGGGCGCGGCAGCACGGCCTCCCGCGTCTCGGGAAACCTGAGCGCGATCTGCGCCATGCTGGGTTCGCGCAGGCGCCCGGGCGTAACCAGCGAGTCAGCGATCTCTCGTGCCGGGCTCTTTCGATACAGATCCAAGATCGCATCGTCGTTGCGCAACTCGGGGCAGAAGGAGCGCGCGTAGAAATCCTCCATGCGAGCCGGATCGATGCCGCGGCCGAGGTCGAGGTTGATCTGCCGGAGCGCGAGATCCATGCGTTCGACGGGTACGACTCTTTCGACCTTCACGTACCCGAAATGGCAGAAATGTAACTTTTCTTCGCTTCCCAGCTGCACGCACGATCGATAGCACGTGTGCGCGTCGTGGCTCGCGCAGCGTTGCAGGTGATTAACGCTTCGACCACGCGCGTCACGCGGAGATTGCGTATTTTGCCGCACCCGAAACCGTTTCCACGTCGGTGCCAATCTTGATTGTCGAGAGGTGTGATGCTAGTTCTGAACCGCCTGTTTAACTTGGAGGAGCGATGATTTCATTGGGTCGATCAAACGTTCGTAGCTCGCGCGCGAGCAGTGCGGGGCTGGTGTCGAGCCTGGTAGTTCTTCCGGGTTTGTTTGGTGTCGCTTGCTCCGAAGGGGATCTCGACCCCAATACGGTGACGGCCGGCACGACATCGACGGGCGGCACCCAGACAGGCAATGCGGGCTCGAGCGGCAGCCCCGGAGTTGGCGGGACGACCAGCAACGGCGGGAGCACGAGCGGTGGCAGCGGTGGAGCAGGTCCCTCGGGGCCAACGGAGACGTTGTCGTTTGCGACGGGCCTCGAGGGGTTCCGCGTGAACTACCAGTGCGTGGGCCCGGGCATGAATGTGGGCTGTGCCGCCGTACTGGATCCGGTGGCACCCGGCGCTGGCGACGCGGGTGGTGACGCTGCGGCGGACGCTGGCGAGGAGCCCCCGGCGGGCCCGACCAATACAGACCTCGTGACCCAGTCGCACGACCTGGCAGTGGGAGATCCCGAGGCCGGCTCGGCCAAATTGGAGATCGCTTTCTCGGCAAGCGGGCAGCTCATCAACTACGCCCTCAACATCGACACGCTCAACTTGACGGGCAAGACGATCACCGCTCGCATGCTGGTTGACGCCGGCGCCCCGCCCACGACGTACGGCAAGTTGTACATCAAGACAGGCATGAGCTACTCATACGCCGATTCCGGGCAGATCACGCCGACGCCCGGAGCCTGGTCTACGTTGACGTTCGTGGCCAGCGCAATGCCCAACTACGTCGCAGACCCTGCCTTGCACGATGTCGCCGACACGCGAGAGATTGGCATCGAGATTGGCATGGGCATGACCGAAACCACCTTCGTGCCGGCGGTCGTGCACATCGATACCGTCTCTTATTGATACCGTCTCCGTCTACGACGGTCTGGTATTGAGGCCGTCGTAGAGGCTTCAGCAGTCGCGATGGCCTCCGACGAGGCCTCGCAGGCCTAGCGTTACTCGGTCGCCGCGCCCGGCGCTGCCTCGCGATAGAAGGCCAGCTCGTCGATCCAAAAATCGATATCGGTGCCGCGTATGCCGAAGTCGAATGCCAGAATGCGCACGTCGGGCCCCGGCAACGGCGAAGGCCGACCATAGGCGCGCTGCCTCATGCGTTCGAAAGGGACCTTGAAGAAGCGCCATTCCGTGTCCACGCCGATGCCGGCGCCAAACTTGTCGCATTGGCTGAGCAGCGGATCGGGCGTCGCGTCCCCCGTCACATCTAGAGCGTCGTAGGCGCAGTAACAGGGATTTCCTAGCGCGGCCTCCGGGCAGCGCGCACCGTCCAGGAGATCTGCGGTCTCACCGGGGTCAAAGAGAACGGCTCCCGCCGGATCCGTGTAACGATCAGCAACTGCAGCGAACATGGAGCTGGTCGCAGCGGCGCTGCCTTTGCGGACCCACATCGAGAAGCCGGTCCAACCCGTCGTGTCGAAGTGAGTCGTACCGCCGTTGGCTCCAGGCAGTAGCTGTAGTTGATTGAAGCCAAACGAAAAACCGAAGCCCTGCAGACCCGTGGCAGTCAGGTGGTAGGCGGAGCCGGCGGCTGCGTCGCCCGCACACTTGGGCTCCGCCAGGGGCTCCGAGGCCAGCCCGAACTGGGCGCCTGGAGTGCCGTCATTGCCCATGACCGCGTTGACGCCGGTCGCGGCGTCGAACGGGCTCTCGAAGTCTGAAACGAGCGTCACTTCGAGCGTGCGGCTGTCCTCACAAGCGTCATACGCCTGCTGCGCTCCGCCCGGTTGGTCGGCAACTTCTTTTCCACCGCACGCGGCAGTGAGCAGCAATACGGACGAAAGCTGGACGGGTCTGCGCATGATCACCACCACATGCTCGCCATGAGCGACACCACGTGGTCGTCGGGGTCGATCGAGGGATCCCGCTGCGGCGGCGAGCCGTCTTTGACCTGCACACCGGAGCCGGATTGGTAGTTCGAGTACTGCAACACCAGCTGGTCCTGTGAACCGAAGTCTGAACGGAAGACGGCGCGGCCAGTCCAGATGGCGTGCGTCTGGCTGTCGTCGTCCAGGTTGTTGATCACCCGGTCGACCCGCCCGGCCAGGGCAAACCAGCTCAACATGCTGTAGCCGATCTCCATGCCGTACTTGAACTTGCCGACGTCGTCATAGCCGGTGATAGGGCTGTCGGTGCCGGTGTAGATGCCGAAGAGGCTGCCGACGATGTCCGGGCTCTTGCCCGTGAACGCCTTCGGATAATTCAGAAAATTTCCAAGGCTGAAGTCGTATTGCCCGCCAAACGTGTCGAGTGCGCCATTCACGCGGCCTTCCGCGTCGCGCCCGAAATATTCATCGGCGAGCCCAGCACCGCCCGCGGCGTTCAGCACCCTCACCACGCCTGACACACTGCGCGCCTCGTCGGCATCGGTCCGCCCGTAGCCGAGGTAGAAGTGACCGAAGCGTCCGAGCGTCAACCGCGCGTCGAGCCCGAAGACGGAGATGCCGCCGTCGGGTTGTGTGGTGGGATTTGCCCGGTCGTCCTGCGCGAACGCACTGATGTAGTGCAAGCCGAGCTGAGCCTTGCCCATGTAACCGAGCGCTGCGTGCCCGTGCAGGGCAAAGGTGCTGCCCACGTTCGGATCCGCGAAGCCGTTCCAGGCCGCGGGTTGGATACCCACCGGGGTCTTGGTCAACTGGCCCTGGATACCGACCTCGGTGACGACCTGGAAGTCGTGTTCGAGATCGAAGACGGCCGTGCCCGTCGAGCCAACCCCGCTGACGCGAGCGATCAGTGGGGTGCCGTAGCGCCCCAGATCGTACTCACCCATGTGGCCGTAGTTGCTGGCGAAGCCGCCGAGGTTGACGTTGACGTGGATGGCTTCGTGCACGCGCGGGCGATAGGTAAAGAACGCGTCGTTGACGCCGATGTGATCCGGAGGATTAAAGAATGTATCGGCGTTGGCGATCGTGCGCGCAGCCACGATGACGGTCGCGGTGACGATCGGATTGCCGTACGAGAAATTGAGCTGGACCCACGGATCCGGCGCAACCGCGGTGTATTCGAAGGTCTCGAAGCTCCCCGGCACCACCGGTGGCGTATGCAGCACCGTCTTCTTCTGATCGACGAAGATGGGCCCATTGCGCTCGTTGAGGCCCACGCGCAGGGGCAGCAGCACCATGCCATGGAAGTCGAAGCGCCAATCCTGATCGTTCTCTGATGCCTGCCCGTAGGCGGGAGTGATGCCGCCCGCGACGTTCGTGATTTGCGGAGCTCCCGGATCCAGCCCGAGGCCTACGGTCGTGTCTTGCGCCAGCGCCGGCTGCACTTTGAGCAGCACTGTGAGCAGTACCGCGAAGCAACCGAGAGCGGTGAGCGGCCGAGGCCCGGCCGAGCGCCGGGCGCCGATCCAGCTTGGATTGTCGTTTTGCCTGACGGTCATCAAAGTCATGGATCCACTCTCACGAATAAGTCTCAGCGAAAACACGTCGAGCCTTCCTCACCAGTACATCGTCGCGAACAGAGCAAACATGTGCTGGTCCGGGTTCTGCGAGTTGGTGTTGACCAGACGTGTATCGCCGTTGATGGGGACCGCGTCCTCTTCGAACAGGTAGCCTGTGTATTGGATGCCGACCGTTTCGCGCGCCTGCCAGTCCGAACGGAAGATGAGGCGAGGCGTGATCGCGTGGAAGGTCTGGTCGTCTTCGTCCAGATCAGGATGCACGGCATCGAGGCGCAGTGTCGCGAGCACGTACTTCGAGAAGCTGTAGATGCCCTCGATTCCGTACTTGGCCACCTGGGTATCGAATTCGCCGAGGTCTCCGCCGGGGATGCACACGCTGCCGTCTGTCTGCTCTGAAAATTGGTCGCAGCCCCCCTTGGCGCTGCCGTAGACCCCAAACAGGGCGAGCGTCAGATCGGGGCCCACGCCCCAAAAATCCTGTGGATACCGGAGCAGTGTGCCGAGGCTCAGCCGGTACTCCAGGCCCGCCAGCGTGAGCTCTCCGTTGCCGCCGCTGCCAAACCCCCAAAAGCGCTCCATGAAGTCACGGCCACCGCCGCTGTTCATGAATTGCACCAGGTTCGAGAGCGAAACGGTGTCCTTGCCAACGACGTGGGAAACGCCCGCGTAGAAGTAACCGAACCGGGCCATGTTGGCTCGAATGTCTGCGCCGTAGATGTCGAGCGAGCCATCCGGCCACGAGGTGTTTTCGTTCACCAGGGTGAGTGGATCGTCTGGAGGCGAATAGACGTCGTCTTGACTCCACGAGTGAACGTAATGCAGCGCGGGCGTCACGTTCTTCCACGTGGCTGAGACGTGCCCGTGAGCTGCATAGGTCGAGCCTTCTTCCGGCCTCGGGAAGTTGGTGGTGGCGTCGATGGCGATGCCCGCGGGAACCCGCGCCAGGTCGCCCTTGAAGCCCCCTTCGACCGTGAGGTCGACGCCGCCCTCGAGCGGAATCAATAGAGCGCTCTTGATGCCCATGCCCTGGATGGCGCCCATGAGCGGGATGCCGTATTGACCGTTGCTGTACTGGGCCATCTGCCCGTACTGGTCCTGGAACACGCCCGCCGTTATCGCGAGGCCGAACGGCGCGACTTTGGGTGTGTAAGTCAAAAATGCGTCGTTGAGCCAGATCTGCGACTCGGTCTGGGCGTAGCCCGTGGCGTCCTGCGCGCGCCCGAGGCTCCATGCGCCGATGATCGCTGTCGCCCGCACCGTGTCGTTGCCGTATTGAAACGTGAGCTGAGACCACGGACCCGGTACCAGGTTCGTTTGTTCGAGCCAACCGTACGCGCCGCCCGGCACGATCGGATCGGCGTGCAGCGTCGTGACCTTCTGGCCAGCGAGCGCCGTATCACGCTTGCCGACGCCCATGCGAAAGGACGACGCGAGGTAGCCGTGAAACTCGAAGCGTAGCTCGCTGCCACCCAAAGGGGCGCCGAACGATGGCGTGACGGCTCCGGGCAGACCGGGCAGATTCTGTGGAGCGTGGGGCGAGAGACCCACCGAGGGCATGCGGCGGTAGCCCGGGATGTAGCCCGCGTTCTTCTTTTCATCCGCGGGTGCGGCGTCCGCACCCGGCTTGTCCGCCTTATCCTCGGGCGGATCGATGAATTCACTGCCGAGGCCTTGCTGCGCGTACAGCGTGCTGGGAGAGAGCGAAGCAACGCTCGCGAGCGACGCGATGAAGAGGGTGCTTTTCATTTTTCGCGAAGGGAGCAAGCCAGCATTGGCGCGAGCGCGGACACATGCTCGACTCGAGCGCACGCGCTCGACGCACGTTTACTGTTTTCGGCGATAGAACGCCAGGTCGTCGATCCAGAAATCCCAGGTACCCTGGGCGTAGAACACCGAGAACGATAGTAGCGCGGTGAGATCAAAGTACTCCGCGCGGCGCCCCCAACCTTGTTGACGCATTTCGGCAAACGGAACGAAGAACTGCTGCCAGTCGTCGCGTAGTTGAGTGATCGCACCGAACTTGTCGCAACCCTCGTCGCTGTTCTCGTCGGTCGTGTTCGGATTGCAGATCGGGCCACCGTTGTTGCCGGTGTAAGCCTGATCCGTGAACATGTCGCCGAGCTCGATGCGCAAGTTGTTGTTGCTCGCGCCGCCGAGGCGAGCCCAGAACGTGATGCCGTGGAAATTCTCCGCGGGCCGTTCGACCTCTCCCGCTTCGTTCGCCACGTCGAAGGTGGTGACGTTGAGCGGGGGAGCAAAGGCGAACCCCATGTTGCCGCCCCATTCCACGAAGGGGCCACCCTTGATGTGCATGGCGTAGCGGCTCTCGCAGCGCCCGCCGGGGATCGGTTGAGAAACCGGGGGGTTGTCGAAGTAATTGGGAACCTGGAGCGCTTCGAGGCACACCGGGCGGCAGGCGTCGAGCTCGGTCTGCAAATCGGCCAGCTCCTCTGCCCTCGAGGCCGCTTCTCCCGCGTTTCTAATCGCGTCCGAGGCGTTCACGAAGTCCTGGCAGTCGGCGCAGACGTCGTTGCTCAGATACCAGCCGCCAGCGGCGCCCAACTCGAAGTCTTCGATGTCCGCGAACTCGAGGTCAGCCCGCGCGCTGCAGTCGATCGGCACCGGCATGTCGCTGCTGACCACGTCGCTCGGGGGGCTGAGGTAACCGGGAACTCCCTGATTGCCTTCCACGCCATCGGGCGCCGGGCGCGGCGTATCCGTGCTTCCGCCACACCCCGCCAACCCGACCGCCAGAACAGGCGACGCCGCGAAAAACAGCCGCACGGCGTACAACTCGAGAGCTGCCCGCAGTCGGTTCGCGCGGGGTTCGATCATGGTCCGCACCCGACGAGGGCAACGTCGTCGAGCCAGATGTCGTACTCCGCGCCGGGCGTATTGAATTGCCATTGAAGTGCGAACAATTTGTCCGCGGCCACGCGCGGCGCGCGGTCACCCCAGCCCGCCTGCTGCTCCAGCCGGTCGAACGGGACCGTGTAGCGCACCCACTCGTTCTCCATGTAGATGTCCACGCCGAAGTGATTGTAGCAATCCTTGCACAGCTCGCCGAGCGGATCGGTCATCGTATCGGGCACTTGGAGGCGCAACTTGCCGCCCACCTTGGCCCAGAATTGAACGCCCTTGGCTTTGCTCGCGTCAAACGGCAGCTTCGGATTGGCGAAGTTGAACCCGATGCCGACATACGGCCATTGGCCAGGGCTCGGCGAAGAGATCTTGCCTTTGACGTGGGCCGCGTACTTGCTGTTGTGGGCTCCGCCTTCGGCGGCCTGGAACTCAGCCGGTTCCACCGTGGTGCCGTACTCGTCCTTGAAGGTGAACCAATAGCCGCCCCGCTCTCCGACCTGGATGACTTGGTTGTTGTTGTCCTCGAGGTCGTCGACCAAGCCGTCAGGGCAGAGCTCCATATTGAGCTCTTTCACCTCGGCTGAAACGCCGTACTCCCCGGGCCCGCTCGTGATGCAGCCTGATGCTGCAAATAGCGAAACGCAGGCGCTGGCGAAACACTTGGCTAGCCCAGTCGCGGCTCCTCGAGCCACGGGGCGGTCTGCGCTCGGGTCTTGGGTCATCGATTGTCCGCGGTGGTGGGTCAGATCAGCCATAACGACGTTTAGACTTCGAGGCACGTGCTCCAAGGCCATCGGAATGAAGGAGCGCAGACGACCTGGGTCACTCCCGAGGCGGTGCGGTATCTGATTCTCCGCCATGATGTGCCGCGTTCACGTGTTGGAGCGCGACCCCGCTCATCACGGGCAAAGCCGCAGTACTATCATCGACTCGTAGTCGAAGTGAATTTGGACTGTCAAGTGGCCCGAGCGCGCGATGACGTCGTACAACTCGCCTCGCATCTCGTGATCATAGCGTGAACCCGCAATTGAACTCAGGCCTTCACGATTTGAGAACACGATCTCGAACCCGCGCGTTCGATAGCAGAACACGAAGCCCTGATGCGGCACCATCTGCCGCGATTCGTCGCGCCAGAGCAGTTCTGTGAACACATTTTGAACGCCTCCAGAGCGGCGGTGTTGCACCGGCTGCAGCGCAAGCAGCTCAAGTGCCGAAGGCGCGCGCGTGAACGTTGATCAGCTTCCCGCACAATATACGCGCCAAGTTCACCGTCAACTGCAGCGCAACGCGAGGCTGAACTTCGCTGAGCTCGTCGAGCGAAGCGCGCGTGATACAGAGTACGCGCGTACCATCTTCATTTGCGTGCACATTGGCCAGGCGCGGGGTGTTTTGCAGAAACGAGAGGGTGCCGAGGATTTCGCCGGGGCCGATCGCGACGCGCCCCTCCGCCTGTTCGACGCTCAGCCCGCCCGCGAGCACGACCAGGACGGCGGGTGGCTCTTCGCCGCGCCGAGAGACGGACGCGCCACGACCGACCTCGATGATCTGGCCCTGGCCGAGGAAGGATTGTACCGCTTCACGCGTCAAGCCGTCGAACAAGCTCTCGCGCCGATCGCGTTCGAATAAGGCGTCCATCTGCTCGTCGCTGAGTCGCAACGCCACCGCGCGCCGTTTGAGCTCTGCGCCGCGCTCCGCGCCCGCGAGCTTGGCCGCCTCCAGCAGGGCTGTTGCCGCGGCTCCGGGCTGGCCCATGTGCAGCCGCGTTTCGGCGAGCCGCTCGAGCAGCTGGCAACGTCCTTCGTCGTCGCTCGTCAGGCCGAGAGCTTGATCATAGAGCTGCGCGGCGCGATCGAAGGCCAGTGCCAGCTCCGCCTGTCGAGCCGCCTTGGCGATGAAGCCCCGGGCGGAGTGCCCCATACCAGCCTTGAGGAAGTGGTCTGCGAGCGTCTCCGGGCTGCCTTCACCGCGCGCGGAAAGAGCTTCGGCAAGGCGCGCGTGCAGCGCTTCTCGGTCCGGCGGGGGCAGGCGCAGGGATAGCGCGCGTGCGATGCGGTCGTGGCGCAGTCGCAGCGTCTTCTGCCCGTGGTGGTCGACGAGCTGGATCAGATCGTCGTCGGCGAGTTCGCCGAGCAACGTGCGCGCCTGATCCGGTGCCAGGCCCGCGGCCACCGCGGCTGTCTCGAGCCTCACCGGGGCGCCGGCAATGCATGTGACGTTCAAGAGCCGTCGCGTCTCGGGGCTCAGGCGCGAGAGCCGCAGATCGAGCAGCTCGTCGAGGAGGGCGCCGCGCGTGCCCGCCACGGGAGGGCGTTCGGGGACATGTTGGCAGAGCAAGTGAATCAAAAGCGGGTCGCCCGCGGTTTCGTCGGCGATTCGCTCGGCGACGCCTTCGGCCGCGGCTTCGCCCACCAGCAACTTGCGGCATAAATCGAGAGCCTCGTCACGCGGCAATGGCCCGACGTCCAGGTGTTGCCGCGCCGCTTCGCCGAGGGTCGCTGAGGCGGGCCCAAGACGCGCGAAAAAATCGTCCCGAGGCGATAGCTCGGAGTCATGTGTCCCGATCAAGAGGAGTGCGGGTGGATCGGGGGAGCCGCACAAACGCAGGAGCAGCTCGGCGCTGTCGGCGTCCCCGAATTCGAGGTTGTCGACCACGATCACGAGCGGCCCCTGGTCGGAGATGCGTCCGAGCATTTCCTTGAGCGCCGAGAAGGCGCGTTCGCGCCGCTGCGCGGGAGCGGTGGGGAGGCGGGCCAAGCTCTGCCAGGCGTCGATGATCGGCACGCGATCGAGCACCGGAAACAAGCTGGTCAGGGCGCGCCGATTGCGGGGCAATAGCTCAGCCGCTGCGCTCTCGGGCAAGCGCGCCAAAAATCGGCTGAGTGCATCGATGACAGCGTCAAACGCCTTGTAGGGAAGGGCCTCTCGCGCGTAGCAACGTCCGAGCAGCACCACCGCATCCGGATCCTGCCGCACGCTGCGAAGGAATTGTTGGACCAGCGCGCTCTTGCCCAAGCCGCTTGGCCCTTCGACGAACACCACCTGCGGCAGCCCCCGGCGTGATTGTTCGAGAGCGCGGCGCAAGGCTTCGAGCTCACGCGCGCGCCCGACGAAGGTTCCTGCCTCCGGCCGGACCGTACCGCGCCCTTTCGATTCATCGAGCCCGAGGCGGCGGCGGATCTGCGCTTCGTCGGCGCGTAACTCCGGCGCTCGCTCGAGCAGGTTCATGGTCAGCTGCTCCAGATCCGCCGGCAAACTTTCGAGAGCCAGGCTGGCGGCCAGACTCGCCACCGGGGTTGGGTCCCGCGTCTGCTTGCCGAGCAAGACCTCCGTCAAGCTACCGCTGAACGGGAGCTGTCCCGACAGTGCCCGATACAACATGGTGCCGACCGCGTACCAGTCGGTGGCGGAGGACGCCCGCTTGCCCGCAGCTTGTTCGGGTGCCATGTAGGCGGGGGTACCCACCACCAAGCGCGCATCCAGGCTGGTGTCGGCGATGTCGCTGCCCTTGCTGTCGTCCTGGACGAGGCCAAAGTCCAGCACGACGACGCGACCTTCCGGGGTGACGAGGACGTTGCTGGGCTTCAGATCGCGGTGCAGCTTGCCGGCGCGGTGGATCGCGCTGACCCCCTCAATGAGTTGGGCCAACGCCGAGCGTAGGCGCGGCTCATCGAAGCGGACGGTGCGGCGCGCGTCGGTACGCGTCTGCGATAGCAGCACACTCGGGTCGTCGCTGTCCGTTTCTGGGGCGCCGTTGACCGGAGCGCGGGCCACGTAGTCCGAGAAAGGCTGGCCGTAGACGAGCTCCATGGTGAAGAACCACTGCCCGTCCTCGTTGACGATGTCGTAGAGGCTCACCACGTTGGGGTGCCGAACGTGGGCGAGGGACCGAAATTCCTGCTTCAGATCGTAGATACCGGAGGGGTCAACCCGGCTCAGGATCTTGAGCGCAACGTGTTCTCCGCGTTCGCCATCAAACACCTCGTAGACGATACCCATGCCTCCCGCGCCGAGGCGGCGCGCGTTCTGGTACCGCGCCGTGCCGAGGAACTCTGCCATGGCTCTGACGTCTCTATTGCAAACCTCGCAAGGGGATGCCAGCGAGTGCACGGGGACCAGCGCCAATCGGCGCAGCTCTTTGCTCGGCTTGGAGTGTTCGGCCGATGAATCGGGTTGACTCGGCGCCCGGCTGTGACTTGGATCCCCTGAAGGAGCTGCCGCGCTGATGGAAAAAGAGACGATCTTGATCGTCGATGACGAAGAGATGGTCCTGACCAGTCTCTCGACCTACCTGACCCTCGAAACTGAACACGATGTCGCGACGTTTACGTCGGCGGCCCGCGCGCTCGTGTACCTGGCTCAGAACGACGTCGGCATCATCATCTCCGACTTCTTGATGCCGGAGATGGACGGCATCACGTTTCTCGCGAAGGCTCGCGAGCTCAGACCTGATGTCCCCCGGGTCATCCTGACCGGCTACGCCGACAAGGAAAACGCCATCAAAGCCATCAATCAGGTGGCCCTGTATCAATACGTGGAGAAGCCCTGGGACAACGACGAGTTGCGCCTGATCATCCGCAACGGCCTGGAGAAGAAACAGCTCCTGGCGAAGCTGACCCAGAAGATCAGCCAGGTCGCGGCAGCCCAAAGCGAGCTCCAGAGCATCCAGCAGGAGATCCTCAAGGCCTTGACCTGAGGCCGCGGGACGGGGCGCTCAGACGCCACGAGGGCGCCGAAGAGCCACTGCTTTCAGAGCTGGCAGCCCGCGTTGACGAGGACTTGATTGGCTCGGGTGAGGCCCGTGCCCGCGTTGCCGCCGAAGGCGTTAGCGGAGCACGCATCGGCGTCATTGGTGCTGCAACCGGGCGAGTTGCGGGTGCCGCAGACGCCGGGATTTTGGGCCAAACAACCGAGGAAGTTGGTGCAGTTGGTGATGCCGGTCGTATCCTGACCGCCGCCGGAGGTGCTGCAGTCGAGCGTGAGTGATAGGCGCTCGGCGCAACGGGTGCAGTCGCCCTGAGTGCCGCCGCAGCAACGCCCGCCGACACACGCGCCGCGCGAGCAGTCGCCGTCCGCCGTACAGAGCCGGCTCGGTTGGCAGCGCGCACAGGCCGCATTTCCGCCTCCGCAGTCGATATCCGTTTCGGTGCCGTTACGCAGGTTGTCGCCGCACGAGATGCAGCGTCCGCCCACGCAATCCTGGCTGGCACAGTCCGAATCGATGGCGCAGGTGCGACCGTCCGCGCAACGATCGCAGTCGGGGTCGTTGCCGCCGCAGTCGGTGGCCGTCTCGGTGCCGTTGAGCAGGTTGTCGTCACATGAGATCGTGATGCAGGTCCCGGCGGGACCACATGTGCCGCTCTGGCAGTCCGCGCCGATGGCGCAGTCCTGGCCGTCCGGGCAGCGCGGGCAGCCTGAACCGGTTCCGCCGCAGTCGACGTCCGTTTCCAGTCCGTTCTCGTCGTCGTCGTTGCACGAAATGCAGGTACCGCCAGCGCAGCTGCGGCTCTGGCAGTCCGAGTTGACGCGGCAATCGCGCCCGTCCACGCAGCGAGCGCAGGCCGCAGCGCCGCCGCCACAATCGACGTCCGTCTCGGTTCCGCTGATCACGTCGTCGTCGCAGATGGGCCGCGGCTGGCACGTGTCGTCACAGATGCCGGTCTGGCATTGGTTGTTGGCGCCGCATTCGCGGCCCACCGGGCACAAACCACAGCTTTGTACGCTGCCGCAGTCGACGGAGGGCTCGTTGCCGTTTTCCACTCCGTCCGAGCAGGACGGCTCCTGACAACACGACTCAAAACCAGGCTCACAACCGCCTGGCTCGCAGACACCGCTGTCGCAATCGGACGCCTGGGTGCACTCGCTGCCATCGGCGCATGTCGCCTGACACTCGCCGCCGCAGTCGACGCCCGTCTCCGTCCGATTTTGACGATCGTCGTTGCAGTTCGATTCGGTGCACGCTCCGTCCTCGCACAACGAGCTGTCGCAATCGACGTCCTCGACGCAGGGGGTCCCTGGATCGCAACCCGGGCATTCCCCGCCGCCGCAGTCGGTCTCGATCTCGCTGCCGCTCTGTTCACCGTCCTGGCACGAGTTGTTCGTGCACAGATGGGTCGCGTCTGGACAGAACAGGTCCGCGCCGCAATCAGCGTCGGCGACGCAGTCGTCACCGGCGGCGCAGCGTTCCTCGCAGCCACCGCCGCAATCGGTGTCGGTCTCGTCCTGATTGGTGATGCTGTCTCCGCACGAGGGCTCTGCGCAGGAGCCGCCGGCGCAGTTCAGCGACGCGCAGTCGAGGTTCTCCTCACAGGGGCTCGCCGCGGCGCAGCGCTCGGGGCAAGACCGGCCGCAGTCGACGCCGGCCTCGGTTCCGTTTTGAACGTCGTCACTGCAGGTGGCTGGAGCGACGGGGGGCTGGGTCGGGCAATTGGGCCCCGGGCAGATCGCCAGCGGGCAAGCGCTGACGTCTTCGCCCGGCTCGCAGCTGGCCAGTTCGCAGACCCCGGCCGTGCAGATGTCGCCGTCGGCGCAGTCGGCGCTTTCGACGCAACAGCCTCGCGCGGCGGTGCACGTCGCTCGGTCGCTGTCGCTACCGCCGACCCCTGACGTCGGCAACGATGGCGCCGGTGTTTGCTCGACCCCCGCGACGCTGGGATCGAAGCCATCTTCCGTGAGCGTGCAGGCGACGCCCAACAGGATGGGGCCGAGGAGAATCGCGCTCGCGAAAACACGACCCGACAGAATCCGCCGATTCGAGCGGCGGCGGTCGTCGGTGTGTACGGGGCGATCCACGAGGTGAAACACGAGCGGCCTCGGTGTGGGAGATGGTGCGTGGGGAATGGTGCGAGTCTGTCCCTTTTTGAAATCTGCACCCGGCGAAGAACGCTCTGCCGAACCTTGTTGCGCTCAATATACCCGCCAGCTCGGTCTCGGTCACGAGAAACGTAAAGATACAAAACGGGCTATGGATATTTCCAGGTCCAACACACGTGCTTGGGCTGGATCCAGCGATCGATGCGCTGCGCGTCAGTCGTCGACGCTGCGCAGCGCAATGTACTTGAGATACCGCCCTTCCGGGTGCCCCACCATCACCGGATGATCGAGCGCCTGTCCGTTCTCCATGACGAGTTGGAGCGAACGATCGCAGCGCATTGCCGCTTGGGCTACAGTTGCACGAAAGCTCTCCACGTCCACCTGAGACGTGCAGCTCGCCGCGGCGTACAAGCCACCTCGGGCGAGTACGGCGAGAGCCAACTCGTGGAGCCGTTCGTACGCTCGGATGGCGCGGCGCCGCTGCATCTTGTTGCGCGCGAAGCTCGGCGGATCGGTGATCACCACGTCAAAGGTCTGGCCGGCAGCGGCCAGAGCTTCCAGGTGTTTATATGCGTCAGCCGTCACGAATTCGAACTGGCCCGGGTCAAAGCCGTTCAACAGCACGTTGTCGCTGGCTCGTGCGAGGGCGTCGCCTGCGCGATCGACGCTGACCACGTGGCGGGCTCCTCCTCGCGCGGCGTAGAGCGAAAATCCGCCAGTGTACGCGAACAGATTCAGCACCGTGCAATCGCGACACCATGGCTCGAGCTGGTGCCGGTTCTCCCGGTGATCGAGGAACAAGCCGGTCTTTTGACCGCTGGCAATGTCGGCGTAAAAGCGTAAACCGTGTTCGGAGACGATGAGGCGGTCCGGTGGCGGGCGGCCGCTCAGAATCGAAAGGCCCGTGGGCGTTTTCTGGCACACCCCCTTGAGCTGAGTGACCCGCGAGATGGCGTCCACGATCCACGGCAGCATCGGGGTGAGCGCGGTAGAGTCCAGGCGCAACGCGGCAAACGAGCCGTAGACGTCCACGACGATGCCAGGCATCCCGTCGCCTTCACCGTTGATCAGCCGGTATGCGCTGGTTTGGCCATTTGCGAGCAGTGGAGCGCGGCGCTGGAATGCCCGTTCGATGCGCCGTTCGAACCAAGCGGCGTCGGGAATCGCGGTGCGTTCGTACATTCGCACAGCGAGCGGAGAGGCCGGGTCGAAGAGGCCCACGCCGGTCCAGCCGTCACACAGGATGCGCACCCAGGTGCCCGCCGGAAAGTCCGTTCCCGACGGCAAGTGGTCGCGGTAGATCCAGGGGTGCCCTTTGCTCAATGAGGCTTTGAGGTCCGCGTGCACGACAATGCTCGGCGCGCCGCTCGGAGAAGCCGTGTTTCGTGCTGCGCCCGCTTGCTGCCGGTTCGATGCGGCGTCGATCATCGGCGATCGCCTATCGCGAATGACCGGCCGATGCAACACGGCCCCCTCTCGCCTGAACGACGCGCTGGCGTCGCGGGCGCTCCGGCCGGATAGCGCCGCGGCAGGCGTAGGGTTGGGGTGTATCAGTTGGGTATACGAGCGCTGCCGGCCTGAACCGAGGCCGGATTGGTGTAATATTGGCGCATGGATACGGTCCGGCTCGACCGCTGGCTTTCCGCCTCGCGCCTGTACAAGAGCCGTTCGCTCTCGCAGGAGGCGTGTACCGGCGGGCTCGTGAAGCTCAACGGCGAGAACGTGCGTCCAAGCCACCTCGTGCGTGCGGGCGACGAGATTCGGGCGGAGGCGGCGCGCGGCCTCGTGGTTTGGGTCATCCGCGCGCTTTCTGACAAGCGGCTCTCGGCGGCGCTGGCCAAGGAGCTCTACGAGGACCGCTCTCCGCCGCTGCCGCCGCGTGAGGAGCGGATAGCGCCGCGGCTCCGCGGAGCGGGCAGACCCACCAAAGCGGAACGCCGCGCCCTGGAGCGGTTCAAACAGTTCTGAGCGTCAGGGGCACAGACGGTTCAGGGACGCGCGGGGCAGACGCACGGTAAAACACGTGCCCACGCCGACCTGGCTCGACGCTTCGAGGCTGCCGCGATGGGCTTCGACGATCTCCTTCGAGATCGCGAGCCCGAGGCCCGAACCACCCTGGGAGTGCTTGGTGGTGAAGCCGCACGTAAAGATTCGTTCGAGGTTCTCGGGCACGATGCCGACGCCGTCATCGCTGATCACGATTTCAATCTGATCGGCGCACGTGCAAGTCGACAACTTGATGGTGCCGCTGCCCCGCGCGCGCACGGCATGTGCGGCGTTCACGATGAGATTGACCAAAACCTGGCTGAGCCGCCCGGGATAACCGACGAGCGTGACATTTTCGCCGAAACACGTCTCGACATGCACGTTTGGCGCGAGCTCGTGATGCACGAGCGCGAGCGTGTCGCGGACCATTTCGTTCAGATCGACGTGGCAGGGTTTGGTCTGATCCGCGCAAGAGAACCGATGCAGCCGCTGTACGATGCCAGTGACGCGCGATGCGCCGCTGGCGACGACGCGCACCGATTCGCCGAGGGCAGTGAGCAGGCGCTTTGTCTTGCTGTCAGTGAGCACGTCCGGGCTCGTTTCGGCGAGCCTCTCGACCAGGCGATCCAGACCCTGTGCGATGGTGCATTGGGCGCTGTGTAACGCGCCGAGCGGCGTCCGAACTTCGTGGGCGACGCCGGCCATGAGCAGCCCCAAGCGAGCCATGCGCTCGGTTTCCAGCAACTTGCGTTGAGCGTCGCGTAGGTAGACAAGGCCGAGCAGCAACGTTTCGCCCGAGACCAGAATGGGCTCCAGCGACAAACGGGCGCAAATTGCGCTGCCGTTTGCGGTCGCAAAGGACACGTCGCGTTCGCCAACGCCGCCGTGCTCGAGCGCGGCGCGCAGACAGCCTCCGCCCTGATCGCGACACACATCGAGGACACTACGCCCGAGCAACGCGTCCTTGGCCACGCCGAGGAGGTCCGTGAGACGCGAGTTGCAGTACAAGACTTCAGCACTGTGCGGGCGCGCGACGAGCAGCGGCAGCGGACAAATCTCGGAGATCGCGCGCAGCAGCGGATTTCGGAGCAGCTCACCGTGGATGTGGCCTGGGCCGCAGGGATTCGTGGTGAGGTCGGGGTTCTGCACAGACACGTGTTCCTCAGGAGCGCGTGCGCTGTTTCGCACGCTGCAGTTCACTCGCTTGCCGCCCCAATGCGGCAACGAGCGCACCCAATTTGGGTTGACTCGGCGTCAGGTCGGGTTCGATGCCGTGCCGCTTCAGCGCCTCGCTGGTCACGGGCCCGAGCGACGCGACCAGGACCGAACGCCGACAAGCGTCCCGCACGCCACCTCCGAGAGACAGCGTCTCGGCGTACTCGAACGCGTTGTCGACCTGATGCGCGCTCGTGAAGATGGCGACATCCACTTGACCGAGCGCGATGCTGCGCAAAGCCGCCCGCAGATCTCGCGTATCGGAGGGCAAAGCCCAGCGGTAGACCTTGACCGGCGTGAGCTGGGCTCCTCGATCTAACAAGCCCTGCATCAGCTCAGCATTGATGGCGCCGTATTCCTGCACGAAGACCCGCTTGTCGCGGATCGGGTAGGTTCGGTCGACCGCCACGAGCAAGTCCTGGGACGTGTGGGGCGCGGCCGCAATCACCGCCGGGGTGAGGCCCAGCCCGCGCAACACCGTTGCCGGTTTCGGGCCGCGGCACAGCAGCGCCGTCCGCGCGAGCTGATTTTTCACGACCGCGCGGGGCCAGTGGGTGCACAAGGCATCGACGAGGATAGTGGTCCCCACCCCCGTGAGCAGGATCAGCGCGTCGCACGCGCCCTCGACCAATTGGGCGCCGAAGCTCAGAATGCCGCGCTCATCCGCGAGCGGGATCTCCCGCATGGCCGGCGCGTACACCACCACCCCACCGCTGCGCCGCACCAGGAGCGCGAGGTCGTGCGCGCGCCGGCTCTCGAAGCTGACGACGCGCAAGCCGGATAGGGTGCCCGGCGCACCAATCTGGTGATGCTTCAGCATGCCTCTCGGGATCTAGACCCGCCGGCAGGGCTTGACCAGGGTCTGCGACCGGCTTTTCGAGTTCCACTGCGGCACGCTTCGACCGATCTCGCGCCCATTGTGGTGCGCTCGAGGGGGACGATGGCAACCGGGTGCCGTTTAGCGCAACCACCAGGCGAAGACGGTGCCCGCGGCCATGAACATGAGCCAGAGCGTCCAGTTCAGCTGGCTCTTCGACATGAATGGCTGTTGGGCGGGCGGGGGAGGCAAGGGTACGTTGGGCGTCGGGATGGGCGCCGGCGTCACCGGGGAGGTGCTGGTCACCGGTACTTTGGGTGGGGGCGCCTGGGGCAGCGCGAGCCACGCCGCGCGAGCCTCTGGCCCAGCGTCCAGCGCCGCCACGGCTTCGCGAATCAACGTCCGATGGTGCTCGATGCGCCCGCCCAATACGCGTTTGACGAGGCCGCCCACACCCGCTGGCGGCACGACGATGCGCTCGTTCCTCAAGTATTGCTCGAGCGCGTTCTTGAACTCGTCTGCGGACTGGAAGCGCAGCGAGAGGTCGCGCTGTAGCGCTTTGAGCACGACCGCTTCGAGCTCTTTGGGATAGCCGTTCATCACCTGAGTGGGGCGGGGGATGCGGGCTTGCCTGACGAGTTCGATGGTGTGGCGGTTGTCTTTGCCGCGGAACAGACGGAACCCCGTGGTCAGTTCGAACAGCACGATGCCCAGCGAGAAAATATCGCTGCGCCGATCGAGAACATCGGCTCGCGTCTGTTCGGGCGACATGTAGCCGACTTTGCCTCGAACGAATGGCGTGCTTTCGGCGCCGAGTCGCCCGACGGTGCTGGCGACGCCGAAATCCACGAGCTTTATTGTCCCGTCGAGCCCGACGAGGATGTTCTGCGGAGACAGATCGCAGTGCACCAGATTGCGCGGCACTCCATTCTGATCCCGGATTTCGTGCGCCGCGTGCAACCCACCGGCGGTGTCGGCGATCAGGCGTACCGCGTGTTCAGCGGGTATGGCGCGCCGCTTGTTCGCTTCCGAGATCAACGCGTGGAGCGCGGCGCCCTCCACCCATTCCATCACCATGTAGAGGATGCCCGACGACTGGCTGACCTCGAACACGCGCACCACGTGAGGGTGTCGAATCCCGGCGACCACGGCGCCTTCGACGAGGAACATCGTGCGCGCCTTGGCGTCGCGCGCGAGCTCTTCTCGGATCACCTTGATGGCGACTGGCTTTGTCTGCTTTCCCGTGGTGTCGCGCGCCACCCAGACACTGGCCATGCCGCCTTTGCCGATCGCTGCCAGTAGTTCGTAGCGCCCCAGCTTGGTCCCCCGCAGGTGCGAAGGATCAAAGTCGCTGGCTAGGGCATTCAGATTTGCCTCGGGGCTGTTCATGCTCTTTCGAATCGCGCCTGAAGTCCGGCGTCGCTCCTGTCTGATCTAATGACAAACCCAGAGCGGGCAAAGTGCGCGGCATGCAACCTGACTGACGTGAGCGGGCGGAATTCCTGCGGGGCGCGGGCAAGTCGAGACACTTTTGCATACTGTATCCCACCTTTCTGGGTGCGTGTCTGCTATGGCGAGGCGAAGGCCGAGTTCGCTGCTTGCCAACCCGGCGGCCAACGGCTACCCCACGCAGCCTGCCCCCCGGGACGTGCCCGGGCCATCCGGACGAGAGCCAGCGCTTTGAGAATCGACGATATCCTAGCCGCGCTCCTCTTGAGCCTGGCCATGATGCGGCGCATTGCCGTACGGACGGCGCGCGCCGAGGACCACCCGCGAGTCCCTGCCGCGGATTTTGAGCGTTGGCGTTCGCTGGCGCTCAAGGGATTTGACCTGATCGCCCTGGGGTCGCTGCTGAAGGTGGTACTGAACCAGGGTTGGGTGGCGCTCACGCTTTCGTCGGGGATTGGAGCGCCCTGGTTCCAGCTGGGTGGGCTGGTCGTGACCCTCGGCTGGATCGTGAGTCTGGTCTGGGGCTGGAAGATTGCGACGGACGCGCGCGTTCGACGGCTCGAGTTGGGGATCGAGCTGGGCCGTGAAAGGCCAGTGGCTCGCCCCTGAGCCCTTGGCTAGCGAGGCGGCGGAGGGAGCGTGTCGGAAAGCGGCGGGCGCTCCGCCAGGCAGCGATCGATCGCTTTTACGAGCTCGGGTGGCGCGTCATCCGGCAGCACCGGCTTACCCATGACGTTGACCAACATCCGGCCAACCGGGAACCAGACGATCTTCGCGCGGCCTTTGATATTGGCGTACGGCACGCCGGCCCCCTGGCGCCCGGCGCGACCCTGCCATGCGCGAGAGTCGAGGCTGTTGTGGCGATTGTCGCCGAGTACCCAGACCTCGCCTGGCTCCACTCGATAGGGTCCCTGACGTTGGGCGAAATGGTGGTCGTCGTAGAGCGCCAGGTATGCCGTCTCGCCCAGGAACTCTACAAAGAGTTCGCCGGAGTGGCGGCCGAAACCCGAGGCATCGTCATGCACGTATTTGCCGGCGCGGCAGCTCGGGACGCGCCAGCCGTTGACGATGGGATGGCCGGAGTCGGTTTCGAGGGTATCGCCAGGAATGGCGATCACCCGCTTGATGAAATCTTGTGCTTCGGCGGTCGGATCGGGGTCCGGATACTTGAAGACGATGACGTCGCCCCGCGTGGGCGGCAGGCTGTCGAACAGCCGCGTACCCAGGAACGGGATCTGGGGCCCGTACGCGAACTTGCTGACAAAGATGTGATCGCCGATCTGCAGCGTAGGCTTCATTGATCCGCTCGGGATCTTGAAGGCCTCGACCACCACAGCGCGCAGCAGCAGCGCCACCAGGATGGCCACGCCAATCGACTCCGCGTATTCGCGGACCTCGCCCTTGCGCCAGGGAGCCAGTCGCTCGCTCACCTGCTCGGTCGCCGCTGCAAAGGCTCGAGAAAAACGGCTCAGCTCGAAGGGCTGCGCCTTCAAGGACAAGTTGAGCTCGGTGAGCGTTTGCCGGATCTCCGCCAGCTTGGCGCTCCCGAGGCGCTGGTCGATATCGCGCTCGTGCCTGCCGATCACGCGCTCTGCTTCGTCGACCAGGTGAGTGGCCGCTTCGTACTCTTTGCGCAGATCGGCGGGTAGGCCGCTGCGCCCTGCCGGCGAAAACGCTCCGGAGAAAGGCAGCCGATGGCGGTTGTACCAGAGCAGGCCGTCAAACAACGTAAACGCGACGATGGCCGCGGGCACGGTCTGCTCCCGGGCCCACTCGTGAAAGAAGCCGGCGATTTCGTTGGCGCTGAGCCAGAGGATGAGCCCGTATGCCGCAACTGCCGGTACGAGAAAAAACCAGAAACCCCAGAACAGGTAGCGCAGGGCTTCGGATCGATGGGTCACGGATGACGATGGCAATTTAGCGAGGCCTGTCTTACTCGCCCCCCGGCGGCCGGGCAACGACGCCCTGCACCAAAGCGGCCTGCACCCAAGCGGCGTCCACAGAGCGGCGGCCGGCGGTGTCGCCCCCCCGCATCGGGATCAGCGTTCGCCGACTTGCACCAGATAGTCGACCTTGGCCGCGTGTTCGCCGGCCGCTGGCGGGGTGAGACCCATGCTCGCGCTGTGATCGAAAATCAAATAGTAGTTGCCCGCGGGTAGGGCGAGATCGAGTTTCGCTGGTTGACCACGGACGAGGGCCACGTCGAGCAGTGGCGCTCGAGCGAGGCGAGCAGCGCCGCGTGTCGTTACGTAAGCTCCCGTGAGCGCCTGGCCGTCGACTTCCGGGACCAGGAGCACGTCCACCGTATTGGCGCCGTCGAGGCTCAGGTTGAGATAGAGGCGCCCGTCGTCTGGGACCGTCATGCCGCCGATGTAGTCCTGCTGGCCTATGTGGACTTCGGTCCGATCGTTATCGAGCGTCAGCTTGTCGGTGTTCACCACCTGATAAGGGCGAAACGGACGTTGCCCGAGCGGTACTAGCCCCGTGCTGAACTCCACGTCGCCCCGTGGCTCGTGCCGGATCACGGTGAAGCCGCGTTGCAACTGGCGCGTGATGATGTCACCGCCGAGCGCTTCGACGTTGGTGCCGGAGAGGCTGATGCCGACCTGCGCCAGGGTCGACTCGACCAGCAGCGTCTGAAAGCTCGTGGAGCCGACGTTGCGGGGCCGAAAGTAAATGTACATGTCGTCGCCCTGCTGCTGAAAATCGGCGGCGTATTCGATCAGCCCGGTACTGGAGAACCCGAGGCGCTCCGTCAAATTGGTCCAGGCGTAACCTTTGCCGGAATAGCGCACGACCACGCTCTGTCGGTCGGCTTGGTCGATCACCTGAGTCTGACACCCGTCGGCGAAGAAGCGCCCGAGCACGGGCTCGTGATCGCTCAGCTTGATGGGAGCGCCGCGCCGCAACATCTCGACGCAGAAACGACTGAGCCCAAACTCGAGCAGGTCGAACCGGAGCGACTTGTTGGACGGATCATTGACCACGCCCGGACTGACCACCGACAGCGCGCTGATGCCAAGCGATTCCGGGTTACCGCAGGCGAGTGCCAATGCCAGGGCCGTGAGCAGGCTGGAGAGGGCCAGCCCGCCACGGCGCGAACGGATTCGACGGCCGGCTGCATCGTCGCGACGGGCGGCTTTCACGGGCTCGTTTATAGTCAATTGTTGACAGTCTCTTCCACCCGCACGACACAGTTTTTCGGACCGTCATGGACCGAGTCGCTGTAGTGGGAGCAGGTGCGTGGGGGACGGCCCTGGCGCATCACCTTGCGTCCCGAGGTGGGCACGTCGCGCTCTGGGCGCGCCGCCCGGAGATCGCGGCGTCTCTCGCGACCCAGCGCGTCAACTCATTGTTGCCCGACGTTGTCCTGCCGAACAACGTGGTGGTGACCGATCGCTTCGAGGTGGCACTTGCCGGTGCGAGTTTCGTCGTGCTCGCGACGCCGTGCGACGCGGTACGCGCAGTGCTCGCGGCGGCCACCCCGTTCTGGCCGACGCAAGCATGCCTCGTCACAGCGACCAAGGGCATCGAAAATCTCAGTCTGGCCACGGTCACCGAAGTCGCTGACCAAGTGTTGGGTCCGGCCCTGTCCGGGCCGAGCGTGGTGCTGTCGGGTCCGAGCTTTGCGCGCGAAGTAGCCCTCGGGTGGCCTACCAACTTGGTCGCCGCCTCGTTCGAGGAGGCTCGCGCCGAGGATGTGCAACGTCTCTTCTCGCTTGGGCGCGTGCGCGTCTACACGAGCTCGGACCCCTTGGGCGTGCAGATTGCGGGGGCGCTCAAAAACGTCATCGCCATTGCAGTGGGGGCAAGCGACGGGCTCGGCCTCGGCCACAATGCGCGCGCCGCGCTGATCACGCGAGGTGTCTCGGAAATTGGCAGGCTGGCAGTGGCCAAAGGGGGCCACGCGGCGACTGTCGCCGGGCTCGCCGGCCTCGGCGATCTCGTGCTGACGTGCACGGGCGATCTCTCTCGCAACCGAACTGTTGGCTTCGAGTTGGGCCGCGGCAAGCCGCTCGCGGACGTGCTCAGTGCGCTCGGACATGTCGCGGAGGGAGTGACGACCGCCCGGAGCGCGGACGAACTCGCCCTATCGCTCGGCGTCGACTTGCCCATCTGCTCGCAGGTCCGCCAGGTCCTCTACGAGGGCAAGCGACCCGAGGAAGCCGTCGATGACCTGTTACGCCGCCCTCTAAAGCGAGAGTGAGGGTGAGTTGCGGGCCGATTGGCCTGTCGAAACGTGACAGCCACGTCTCGAAACGCTTTTGTGCATTTTTGTCTGGGCAAAGGTAGCGTCACCGGAGATGGCGACCCTCAGATACTTCCCGGCCGAAGGCGCCCCCAAGCTCCTGCCGGTGCACAAACCACTGACCGTGATCGGGCGGGGTTCGGGGAACGACGTCGCTCTCAGCGGCGAGCGGGTGTTGCAGCATCACGCGCAGATCGTATTCAACGGGCGCGATTTTCAGATTGAGGAGCTCGAGCGCGACGCCGAGATCAGTATCAACGGCAAGCGCAAACGTCGAGCCCGGCTGGTGCATGGCGACCGCGTCTCGATCGGTGCGGCAGAGCTCGTCTTCAGCATCTTCAGCGAGCTGCCGGAGGGAGGCGTGGATGATGCAGCTCACAGCCTCGGCCGGGAGCTCGCGAGCCTGCGCAAGTTGTTCGAGTTCAGTGAGCGGCTCATGACGCTGCAAACGCTGGACGAGCTGCTCGAAGCCTTGCTCGACGGCGTGATCGAAGTCACCTCCGCGCGCCGCGGCGCGCTGCTCCTGGTCGACCCAGCAGACGGTGAAGAGGCGCCTTTGCGTGTGCGAGCAGCCCGCAATGTGAAGCGGGAAGCGATCGAAGGTGAAGACGGCATCAGTGACAGCATCGTGCGCCACGTGGTGGAGAAGAAGTTGCCGCTGATCGTGAGCGACGCGATCAATGACACGATGTTCGGTTCGAGCGACAGCGTGGTCGCGTTGAAGCTGTCGAGCGTGATGTGCGCGCCGTTGCTCAATCAGGGTCAGGTGTTTGGCGCACTGTACGTGGGCAATGACGAAATCGCGCACCTGTTCGGCCGGCGCCAGCTCGAGATCCTGACGGTGTTTGCGGCGCAGGCGTCCTTACTGCTTCAAAACGCGATGCTATTGACGGCGCTGCGCGCCGATAAGGAAAAGTTGTCGGCCGAGCTCAAAGACCAGCGGCTCGGCGAGATCATCGGCGCCTGTCCCTCGATGATGGACGTGTTCCGCAAGTTGCAGAAAGTCGCGGGGACCGACATCAATGTGCTGATCACCGGCGAAACGGGCACGGGCAAGGAGCTGATCGCGCGTGAGTTGCACCGGCTGAGCCTGCGCGCGGACGGGCCATTCATCACCGTCAACTGCGGCGCCATTCCAGAAAATCTCATGGAAAGCGAGATGTTCGGACATGTCAAAGGCGCGTTCACCGGAGCGGTGGCGAGCCGCCCCGGGCGCTTTCAGCAGGCCAATCACGGCACGCTATTTTTGGATGAGGTGGGTGAGCTCACCCCCGCGCTGCAGGTCAAACTGCTACGGGCGATCCAGGAGCGGATCGTGTTTCGCGTGGGCGACAGTCGCCCCGAAAAGCTCGACATCCGCATCGTCGCCGCTACCAATCGCGATCTCGACGTCATGATCAAGTCGGGCGAGTTCCGGGAGGATCTTTACTACCGGCTCAACGTCGTCAACCTGCTCCTTCCGCCGCTCAGGGAGCGCGGGGAGGACGTGCTCATCATCGCCAAGGCGCTCCTCACCAAACACGCGGACGAAACCAAGAGCTCGGTCACGGGCTTTGCTCCGCCCACCCTGGCAGCGATCCGCAAGTACGACTGGCCCGGCAACATCCGCCAGCTGGAGAACCGCATCAAGAAGGCGCTCGTGCTCTGCGACGAGCACCTGATCAGCCCTGACGATTTGGACCTGGGCGCCGACAACCAGCCAGCCATAGTGCCGCTGGAAAAGGCCAAGGAGGATTTTCAGCGGCGCTACGTGTTTGAGGTGCTGGAACGCAACAATGGCAATCGCACACAAACCGCGCGCGATTTGGGTGTCGATCCGCGGACGGTGTTCCGATACCTCGAACGCGAGCAGAACCCTCCGCCCGGCGGAACGAGCGGTCAGAGCTGACCCGGTGAACCATCGCCGCCGAAGGCGGCGCAAATACAGAGAAGAGGCCGTGTTCAGACGAGCGCAACGTGATGACCGCGTCCGGCCTCACCCCGCTCGGCCGGCGCGGTCATCGATTGTTACTCGTGAGACAGCGGCCTAGTGCAGGCCGGCGGCGAACGCGGGTTTCGTCCGTGGATCGCCGAGCAGCCACGCGGAGGCCGGGACGAGCACTTGCTCCGGCAACGCGCCGCCACATTTGGCCGGGCTCGTGCCTGTTTCGTCGGCGTGCCAATGAAACCCATGGTCGCCGAACAGCACTACGAGCGTGTCCGCCGGTTGCTCGTGCAGCCAGGGCACGATGCTGTTCGCTAGGGCGAGCGCCAGGCGGCTCAAGCGCAGCGGCTCGGCCTCGCCCGCTTGGCTGAGATCCGCACCGATCGAGTCGACGCGGAACAGCTCCCTTGACCCCACTCGCACGCTCTCCACCGACTCTGAACGGCCCTGGTGTTTGCCGAACAGAGTTGTGCGCGAGAGGCGTTGTTCGCCGATCTCTTGAGACTCCGCGTTGCTCGGCAGCGCTGCCCAGAGCAGGGTCTGATCGGCACATGTGGCGCGCCCACCGAGGCGGCGCTCAATCTCTTCATTGAGCCGTTGGCCGAGGTCGAAGCGCAGCCCGTCCACGAGCAGCAGCTGACATTGGCGGGCTCGGTGTTGGGTCAGCCAGCGGGTGCCGATGTCGACGATGTCTTTCACCATCTTCGGGCGTTTGGGGCGACTTCCCAGGCTCTTGAACGCCGTGGCGTAGCTTTGAGCGAACCCCTCCGCCCAGGACTCCACCGCGATCTGGGTCTCGCGCGGGGCGTTGCCAGCGGCGACCTCGCGGCACAGCGGTAAATACGCGGTCAGGAAGGCCCGTTCGACGCTGCCATGGACCTTGGGGCCGTTCATGTTCTGCAGCTGGGCTGCCCACGACTCGCAGCGCCGATCCAGGGAGACGTCGCGCTCTTCGGAGCGCTGTGCCGCCGCGGGAACGCCGTCGTCAGACTCGGCTGACGGCTGTGCGCCCTCGGAGTCACACAGGTCTGCGGGAGCCGGGGCTTCCCGCTGCTCGGTGGCCGCCGCCTCTTCGGCTGAGTGTTCTTCGCCAATGGGCTCGGCGAACGCTGAAAGGGGTGGAAAGGACGAGAGCGCGTCCGCGGTGGCGTTGGCGGGAGGCTGGCCCCACTGGGCCGCGGGTGGTGCCGGCGATTCCAACGGTTCGTATTCGATGCTCGCGACGCGTCCTGCCCGGGAACCCGCACTCAGCCAGTCGCACAACGGCTCGGGCGCTCCGATCACACGCAGCGCCGAGGCGGCCTCGGGCAAGTAGAGCTGCAGTCGATCGCGCTGGGCGACCTGGAACAGTGTGCGGAGCGCATGGCTGTCCTCCAATCCCAGCTGTCCGCTCTCGTCTGAGAGCCCATCGAGGCTGGAGAAGCGCAAGCCCAGGCCACCATTTCCAAGCAGCCTGGCTCGATACAACTGGTCCGAAAGTTTGTCGGCGAGCGCGTCCTCTCGACGGCAACTTGGCGCGCTGGCGCCCAAGCGCTCGAGCTCGGCCTCGATGGACTCGGATACGAAATCGGCGAGCCTCGTCCGGTGTTCTGGGCCCGGGCTGTCAAGGCAAACTACGATGCC
>JAYWEH010000175.1:0-12683 GCA_043780025.1 Deltaproteobacteria bacterium | reverse complement strand
GGCAGTGACGAAGTAGCCAAGTCTCAGTCCACGCGCCCGCCGGCGCGTCTCATTCACCGACGTAATGCCGAGGGGGGTGAACCGCGGCAGCCCCGACTTTCGTTCGTGCGCTGCGGGCCGCTACCGGTTTCCTTTGTTCGCCATCTCTTACCTGTGACCCCAACTCAGAAAGTGTTGATTATGTTGTGTGAACGTCCACGGCTTCGCCGGGCTCTTGCGGTTCTCGCTTCGCCCCTCTTCATGGTCTCCCTTGCGCAGGCTCAGGAAGCCGAAGCGCCTGCCGAAGAAGCGTCACCCAGTGTCAACCTGTCGCTCTTTGCGGATACGTACGTCTCGTACAATTCGTCGAAGAGTGGCACGGCCGGTCCGTATCATCGCGCGTTCGACAACCTGACGCCGTTTGATCCGGTCACGGCCTTTCCGACCACAGCCGGCGCGACGCCGGACGACGCGATCCCCGCCGCCTTCGGCATGCGCAACGGGTTCGGCCTCTCGATGGTGGGGTTGGACGCAAACTTCGACACGGGGACGGTGGGTGCCACGGCATTCCTCAGATTTGGTCCGACGGTGCCAATCTACTACGCGCAGGACATGGGCGTCGCCGGCCTCGACAGCATGCTCGGCGGTTTCGTCACGATCAAGCCGACGGAGGCGTTGACCCTCGACGCCGGTTACTTTGGCACCATCTACGGCGCCGAGGTCGCGGAGAGTTGGATCAACTTCAACTACACCCGTGGCGCGCTCTACTACGCGATGCAGCCGTTCTATCACTTTGGTTTGAAGGGCGCCTACGCCGTCAACGATATGGTCACCGTGCGGGCGATGGTCGTGAACGGCGTGAACAACATCGCCGACGAAAACGACGCGCCCGCCCTCGGCTTGCAGCTGGCGCTCGCCGGCATCGGCGACGTGTTCGACTTGAGTCTCGGCGCCTTCTACGAAACCGGCGACGACTCGAGCTGGGGCATCGAAACGTTCTTCGACGTGATCGCGACATTGCACCTCGGCGATCTGACCGTGCTCGCCAACTTCGACTACAACATCGATCGCGCCGCCGTCGACGGCGCGGACGACACCAGCAACTACGGCTTGGCGGGTACTCTAGCCTACGCGGCCACACCCGAGGTGGGTGTCGCGGTGCGCGGCGAGTATCTCGCTGATCCGGATGACGCGATCTGGAATCTGGAGCCGCCCGGTGACGAAATGAACCTGATCACCGCAACGGGAACCCTGGATCTCCGGCTGCTGCCGCACCTGATCCTGCGTCCCGAGTTCCGCTATGAAATGTCCAGCCGCGATATCTTCACCGACGGTGACGGTGGGGCCACCGACAACTGGTTTACCGCGGTGCTCGGCCTCGTCGCGACGACCCAATGAACTGACGCCAGGGGAGGGGGGACCGACCGAAAAGAAAAACTAGGGATGGGGCTCCGGGGCCCCGCCCCCGAGAAACCAGCGGACGCCGCTCGCAGGGACGCGGGCTTTCAGCGGGCGACGCGGAAGGCGGAGCGCACCGCGGAATACGCCGGCTTCGCCTGGTAGTTCGTGTCGAACAACAGGCCCATTGGCGCCTGACCGTTCTCGCATTGCGAGATATCGGGATTCGTATCCAGCCACGAGTAGCGATCGGTCAGACCCCAGAACGTAATCTCGGTGCAGGCGGGCCGCGACACACACGCGGCCACGAGATTGTAGGCGCGGAGCCGTTGCGCTTCGAGCCGTTCAGGAACCGTGGTGCCGGCGGAACAGGTCGAGATGTCGAGTTCGCTGATCACGACGTCGAGGCCGAGCGCCGCCAGGCGGTCGATGTTGGTGATCAGATCCGCGCTCGTCGGTGCCCCGTTGATGTTGATCGTGTGCATCTGCAAGCCCACGCCGTCGATGGGGACGCCGCGCTCCAACATGCCGCGCACCATTTCGTAGACGGCGTTTGACTTCGCATCGAGGCCTTCGGTGCCGAAGTCATTGTAGTAGAGCTTGGCGTCCGGATCGGCGGCGCGCGCGGCGCGGAACGCCTGGTCGACGTAGCCGTCCCCGAGGAACCGCTGGAACACCAGATCGCGCATCGACAGGCCGTCGTCATTCCAGGCTTCGTTCACGACGTCCCACGAAATGACGCGGCCTCGAAATTGGCTCACCACGGCCTGGATGTGATCCAGCATGGCGTCTTCGACGGTGGCAGCGCTGTTCAGTTGCTGGACCCAGTTGGGTAGCTGCCTGAACCAGACCAGCGTGTGCCCCTTCATGGCTAAGCCATTTTCTTGGGCGAAATTCACGATCGTATCGGCCGCTCCGTAGTTGAACTGGCCGGGAGCAGGTTGCACCGACGCCCACTTCATCTCGTTGGCGGCGGTGGCGTAGTTGAATTCGCGCGCCGCGATGGTGCGGTAGGTCTGCTCGTTGAGCGGCCCGAGATCGATCGCCACGCCGATGCGCCGCCCCGAGTGCTCGGCGGCTTCTCGCAGCGTGGCGAAGTTCAGAATCTCGGCGCCGCTGGGGCCGACGACACCGTCGGGCGGAACCGGTACGGGCGCAGGAGGTGGAAGCGCAGGCGGTACGTTCGACACCGGAGGCGCGGCTCCCCCTGAACCATCGCTGCCGGCGCTCGAGGACGGAGCTCCGGCACCGCCCGGATCGAGCTGGTTCGGTAGCTGTTCGGAGTTGCTCGAGCCTGTTCCACCGTTGTTGACCGGGGGCGCGGGTGTCGCGGACGCCCCGGCAGCACCAGGCGGGGCGCCTGAAGCGCCGGGAGTCGACGGGAACGCCGTGACGTCATTCGCGTTGGGGCCCGGCTCCTCCGAGCCGCAGGCGAACGCGGCCAATAGCGCCATGGGGAAGGCCCGGTAGGCGAGAAGTGCCCGCCGAGAGCCGATACGTGCCGACCTGGTCTTCTGTTCCACCGCCATCGTCAACTCTGCAGTGTAGCCCTCCGGCCTCCCGCTTGACCAGGCAGATCTGGAATCGTTTCCATGGAATTGGCTGGACAGTACCCAGGGGCGAACCTCAAAATGGCAGACTCTATGTTCAGCGGCTCAGCGTCCTGTTTCCTTTGGGTCGGCCTTGGTGCGGCGTCTGCATCATTCATGCTGGCCGCGTGCGGGAGCCCGGATGGGGCGGGGCCGGGAGACGGCGCGCAGGTAGTGCCCCCCGGCGGCACCGGAGGCGCCGGCGCTGCTGATCCTGGGGGCGCCACCCCGGGCACGGGCGCGGGTGGCTCCGAGGGGTTGCCCAACGTCGCGGGCGGCATTTCGTCCATGGGTGGTGCTGGAACCGCGCTGCCGACGCCTCCTCCTCCGCCGATGGCCGTCGACGGCATACCCGTGTGCGCGCACTATCCGGTCCGCAGCGACGGGCTCTTGCTCGACTTCGACACCTACGATCCGATGGACGGCAGCTGGGGAGAGTCTTCGCTCGGTCAACTCACGGGCGGTACGAGCCCGTACAGCTGCGCTGACGACGGCAGTTGCCCGTCGTCCGCAGCGATCGCACGCGTGCGTACCGGCGGAGGCGGCTTGCGCATTCAGGCCGCCGTCCCCGCGCAAGGTTACACGGGCATGGTGTTATGGTTTGGGCCCTGCATTGATGCGTCTCCATTCGGGGGCATCGAGCTTGCGCTCAGCGGCGAGTTGTTCGGTGCCGAGCTCTCGTTCAAGCTGCAAACCCACGTCAACTATCCGATTGACCTCGTGAACGTGAAGGGCTCGTGTGAGTACACGTCGGAGGCAGCGAAATGGACTGAGTGCGTGCCGCCGCGGCACGTCGTCTCCAGCGTGGGCACCGAGCCCACGATGCTGATCCTGCGCTGGGCCGATTTTGCTGAAGGCTTGCCGAATTTGGGTGTTTCGCCCGACGGCCTCGTGGGGGTTGAGCTCCAGTTCGTATGCCCGGCAGAGGTGGACTGCGCGATGGACCTACGAGTAGGTGCCTTGCGCGCAGTCCCGTAGTAGCCCGGCTCCATCGAAGCGATGGGTATTTCGTCGCCCCCGTGGGTGAGGGCGCCGAAATACCTCGCCTTGTCATGGGCCTGAGCCGGGCACTGCAGTTTCCTTTGTGCCTCGATTCGAATGAATCGAGGCACTAGGCCCCCGTCACAATACGCGGGCGATAGAGTCCGCGATGCGCTCGAGGTTGTTCTCGTTCATGGCCGCGACACAGATGCGCCCGCTGTCCACGATGTAGAGGCCAAATTCCGAGCGCAGGCGCCGCACCTGGTCGAGTTCTAGTCCCGAATACGAGAACATGCCCTTCTGCTGCGCGATGAAGCTGAAGTCGCGCTGGATGCCGCGGTCAGCCAGGCGGGACACGAACAGCGTCCGCATCTTCTGGATGCGCTCGCGCATCTCGCGCACTTCGCCGTCCCAGCGGCTTCGAAGCTCGGCATCGGAGAGCACCATGGCCACCACCTGCGCGCCGTGGGAGCTCGGGTTCGAATAGTTTGTGCGAACCACGCGCTTCAGCTGTGACGTGACGCGTTTGGCTTCGTCCGTGTCCGACGTTACGAAACACACGGCGCCCACTCGCTCACGATACAGTGAAAAAGATTTAGAGAATGAGCTCGCCACGAGGAAGGGCAAGCCCGTGGCGGCGAAGGCTCTCACCGCCACCGCGTCCTCGTCGATGCCGTCAGCGAAACCCTGATACGCGAAGTCGATGAACGGCACCAGCGAACGCGCTTTGCACAGCTCAGCGAGCTCTTTCCACTGCGCGGCTGTCGGATCTGCACCGGTCGGATTGTGGCAACAAGCGTGCAACAGCACGATGGTCTGCGCGGGCAAGCTGCCGAGCGCTTCGCGCATGGCCGCGAAATCGAGCCCGTGCGTCTCGGGGGAGTAATAGGCGTACTCCTTGACGGTGAAGCCGGCCGTTTCGAACACCGCGCGGTGGTTTTCCCAACTCGGCTTGCTGATGAACAACTCCGAACGCGGCAAGAAGCGCTTCAGAAAATCCGCGCCGAGTTTCAGCGCACCCGTACCGCCGAGCGCCTGCGCGGTGACGACGCGGCCATCGCGGATCAACGCGGAGTCCCGCCCGAACAGCAGAGCCTGAACTTCCTGCCGATAGGCGACGAGCCCATCGATGGGCAGATATGACTTGGAGTCTTCCTTCTCGTACCAACGCCGCTCGGCGTCCCGGACCACGGAGAGGACCGGAACCTTGCCGCGGCCATCTTGGTAGACACCTACGCCGAGATTGATCTTCTGCGGGTTCTGATCCGCTTGGAACGCCTCCGTCAATCCGAGGATCGGGTCAGCGGGAGCGAGGGTCACTTCTGAAAACGGAGAGAAGGTCATGGTCTTTACAATCCTGAACGCGCCTCCCTGCGAGGCACGCCGACCCCTCTTAGCTCAAAATTCTCGCGCCGAGGTGCTCGAGGCGCGACGCGGTCGCACAATCCAACGTCAGCGGCAGCGCTCGACCGCGCTGGTATCAGCCAACCAGCCGGAGACCCGTCCGGCACGAGCAAGCAATCGCCGAGGCCCAGTTCCCATCTGGGGAAACTCAGGTTCGCTCAGGAACGTCCACAGGCACCAGGTGGAACCCAGTGCACTGATGCGTTACTTCGAGTCGGCTTTTTCTGGATTGTTCTCGCCGGGCTCGGGATCCTTGTTGGTGAGCCCTTCGCGTAGGCCTTTGAGCCCTTGCCCGAGGCCCTTGCCGACGTCACCAAGCCGCTTCGGCCCGAACAGCAGCAGAACGACTACCAGCACGATGAGCCAGTGCCCGATGCTCATTGCTCCCATGGCTATGATTCTCCGTAGATCGCTTGGCCGTCCACGCGGCCAAAAATGAGTGATGCTCTGAGTCGCAGAGGGTTCGCAGAGACCAATACCTGGAACGACCCCAAAGCGATAGAGCTGCTGGGTGCTCGTTGCGGTCCTTGCAGCATGGCCCCCATGGCCATCAGGCGCAAGCCCGCCGCCCTCGTCACGGGCCGCTTTCGGCCCGGAGCAGGGTGATTCGCGGAAACGTAGGCTGCTCTGGCCTGGGTTTGGGGCGTCGACTCGAGCGCTCAGTGGGCCCGGGCGCTCGCCCGCTGACCACCTGATTCCGGTTCGCTTTCGCCGTTGTTGACGACGGTGTTCGGAAACGGAGCGAGCCAGGCTGCGATCACGGAGGGGATGCTGGCGATCATGACGAACAGAAAGAACGCCTTGTACCCAATGGCGTCGGCGATGGGACCGCTCGCCATCTGAGTCGGGATCAGCACCAAGTTCATGAGCGCCGTGCAGAAGGCGTAGTGCGTCATGTGGTACTTGCCGGGCGAAATCTGCTGCATCATATACAGCATGTTGGCGACGAAGCCGAAGCTGTAGCCGAACTTCTCGATCGTCACCAACGTGCCGATGGTGACGAATGAGAGCTGCGCATCGGGCGTCGCCAGCTGGCTCAAGACCACGAAGCAGAGGTGCGGAACGTTCATGCACAGAGCCATGAACACAATCGAGCGCTTCAGACCGTACTTGGCGATGAACGCGCCCCCGGCGATCCCGCCGCCCAAGCTGACTAGAGTGCTGATCAGGCCGTCGATGAGGCCTTTGTTTTCGAGGCTCAGCCCCAGCCCGCCCTTGTCGAGCGGCGCCTGCATGAAGAGAGGCGCTTCCACCAGGAGAAAGCCTTCACCGCTTCGATAGAGAAACACGAACAGGAGCATCAGCCAGATTTTCGGCTTGCTCACGAAGGCGACGATCTGATCCAGGAAGGTGCCGACCACCTCGGAGGCTCCGCTAGGGCGTTTGGGTACCGAGCCCGGCGGGAGCATGAAGTAGTGATAGATGCCGAGGCCTGCCATGACAGCGGTGCTCAGGCTCAAAGCCACCGCCCACGACGCCTTCGGGTCCATTCCGCTGCGCTTCTGCAGAGCGCCCGCGACCAACACGACCAGCGACGTGGCGAAGATGCGCCCGGTGACCCAGAAGGCACCTTGGAGGCCGATCCAGCTCGCTTGCCGATCCTTGTCGAGAGAGGTGATGTAGATGCCGTCGATGCAGATGTCTTGAGTCGCGGATGCGAACGCGATCAACCAGAGAACTAAGAGGATGACCTGGAAATAGTTCGGCAGGCTGAGGCTGAGGGCCATCAACCCGAGCAAGATGGCCATCGCGAATTCCATCGACAGCACCCAGAACTTCTTCGTCCGGAACATGTCGAGAAAGCCTGCATAGAGTGGCTTCAGGGACCACATGATGCCGACACTCGCCGTGGCCAGCGTGATCTCGCTATCGGTGTGGCCAAGGTCCTTGAACATTGTCCCCGCCACCCAGATCACCATGGCGAAGGGAATGCCTTCGGCGAGATAGGCACTCGGAACCCAGGTTGCTGGATGTCGCACGTGTGTCGTCTCAGTGCTCATGCGCCAGCTTCTAGGACAATGCGCGCGTGGAGTAAACGGCTCTCGGCCGCGCACCAGGACGGCCATTGCCGCGAAGTTCGATAATTGAGCTGATACTGCGCTGCGCCGAACGCTCGTTTCGCTCCGGTGCGGGCGTTGCGGCAGCCGCGTCAGGTTCGTGAACACGAGCCTAGATGCGCGTAAATACGAGCCAAGCCGGCTGATGCAGCGGGTTGGCCTGCGTCGATGCTGTTTCGGCGCGGTGCGTCGCGGTGGCGCGCGAGTGGCCCTTGTCGCGCGCCGCGATGAAAATGAACGGAGAGCCCGATTTTCGCCTTCGCGATGCGCTTCGAGTGTGCTTCCGCGGAACGACGCGCGATGCGATCTAGTGTTGCGTCCCAGAAGTAACGATCGTGTCCATCGCCGCTCGGCGGTCGGACCAGGTCCGAGTCGGACCGAGGGACGCGACACGTCGGCGAAGGCGCCGCAGAAAATAGGCTAGTGTCGCGTCCAGAGTGCCCCATGGCATGGCCTGACGCGGGCCGCCATAGGCGAACTGGCTCGCGTCGGGCCAGGATTGCTACTTGTGGGACGCGACACTAGCTAGGACGCGCCGTCTCTGCCGTCGCGAGCCTTACTCGTGGTCGAGAAAGGCGACGGGCCGTTGCCACACGATCAGCACGAGACAACCGCCCGGGCTCCACACGCGGTGCGCGGTGCCTGGCGGATTCACGACCAGGGTGCCGGCCGGGTAACGCCCGCGCTCGTCTTGCTGCTCCCCGGAGAGGACGATGACGTGCTCGTAGCCTTGGTGCACGTGACTTGGCACGTCGGCGCCGGGCTGGTAGCGGAGCAAGGCTGAGGATGCGCCTGAGTTCTCTTCCTTGGAGAGGTAAAGCACGTCGACGCCAGGGCGCAGCGGCACGTAACCGGGGCGTCGGGCGAGCTCTTCGGGATCGAGCGTCAGCGACAGCGGTTCGAGGCTCATGCGGCTCCCGCGACGGATGACCGAGGAACGGCTTCCGCCGTTGCGCCCGCCATGTACGTTCCGATCGCCATCGGATCAGCGCCTTGAGCCGACGTCTCGTGGACGATGCGCCCTTCGCTCATCACCACGATGCGGTCTGCCAGCGCAAAAATTTCATCCAGGTCGGCGCTCACGAGCAGGACCGCCGCGCCCGCGTCACGCGCGCCCAGGATACGCTTCCGGATCTCGCTGACCGCGGCGAAGTCCAAACCAAAACACGGATTGGCTGCGATCAACACCGCCGCCGAATCGGCCAGCTCGCGCGCCAGCACCGCTCGCTGGACGTTGCCGCCTGAGAGCGCACCGATGGGTGCCTCCGTCGATGGCGCCTTGATCGCGTAGTCCGCGATCGCGGCGCGGGCCCGCTCGCGCATCTTGGCGCGGTTGAGCAGCCAGCCCCCCCGCGTGTACGGTGCGATGTCAAAGCAGCGAAAGGCCATGTTCTCGAAGATCGACATGTGCGCGACGCAGGCGTTGCGGAGCGGGGCCTCAGGCAGTAGGCGCACGCGCTGCTGCCTGATTTGGTCACGTTTCGGTTGGTAGTTCTTGCCGCTCACGCGCAGCTGGCCTCGGGTCGCGCGGCGCTGCCCGGCTAGAACCTCGATCAGTTCGTCCTGACCGTTACCGGAGACGCCCGCAACGCCCACGATCTCGAAGGCATGCACCCGCAAGTTGAAGCCCTCGAGCACCGGCAAGCCGATATCGTCGTCTGCGTGCAGGTCCTCTATCTCCAGCACGGCTGTTCCGCGGCACTGCGGCGCGCGTGAAAGGGCGGTGGCAGGCGGTTCTGCGCCCACCATCATCTCGGCGAGCTCACGGGTGGATAAGTTCTTGGCCGAGCCAGACCCGGCGACACTCCCGCGCCGGAGCACGGTCACGTCGTCGGCAAACGCTGTCACTTCACGAAACTTGTGCGTGATGATAGCCACGCTGAGCTCGCCGCGTTCGACCATCTGGCGCAGCATTCCGAGCACGTCATCGGCCTCGCGGGGCGTCAGCACGCTGGTTGGTTCGTCGAGGATGATGATCTTCGAGCCCAGGTACAGCTGCTTCAAGATCTCGAGCTTCTGTTTCTCGCCCGCGCTGAGCTGGCGTACCACCTTGCGAGTGGGCACTCGAAACGGCATTTGATCCATGAAGGTGTCGATCCCTCGGTGCTCCAGCTTCCAGTCGATGATCGCCGGTAGTTTGGCGCGGGCGAGCACCAGATTCTCCGCCACGCTCATGTTCTCCACCAGGGTGAAGTGTTGGTAAACCATGCCCACGCCGAGTTGCTGCGCCTGCTTGGGGTTTTCGATGCTGACCCGAGCGTCCCCGACCGAGACGTCTCCGCTGTCCGCGCGATAGAAGCCCATGATGCACTTGACCAGCGTGCTCTTGCCGGCGCCGTTTTCGCCGAGCAGGGCATGCACTGTGGCTGGCCTGAGCGTGAGCGACACGTCGTCCAGAGCCTGCAAGGCCCCAAACCGCTTGGACATGTTGCGTACTTCCAGGCGCGGTGCGGGCACCGTCACGCGAGCACCTCGAGCAAGCCGCTCGATGTGCCGACGGCGCCGAATACGCCATTCTGCATGGTCACCATTTTGAGCGCGGCGGTGTGGTTGCCCGGATCCGTGGCGGCGCAGCAATCCCCGAGGATCAGGCATTCGTAGCCCCGATCGTTGGCCTCGCGCATGGTCGTGTGCACGCACACGTCCGTCGTGATGCCGGTGAGCACGATGTTTCGAATCCCGCGCTGGCGCAGCACCAGGTCCAGATCCGTCGCGAAGAAGGAGCCTTTGCCGGGCTTGTCGATGATGCTCTCGCCCGGCAAGGGCGCAAGTTCTGGGATGATCTCCCAGCCTGGCTCGCCGCGCACCAGCACGCGCCCGGCGGGGCCGGCGTCGCCGATGCCTGGCTGGCCCGAACCGCCGTGCTGCAATACGCGAGAGCGCCAGCGCTTGTTGGCGGGCAAGTCGGCGAGGTCGGGGCGATGGCCCTCCCGGGTGTGCATCACCCAGTAGCCGGCCTTGCGAAAGCCGGCCAGAACTCGCGCAATGGGCTCGATGCACGCGCGGGTGATGCCGATGTCGTAGCCGAGCAGTTCGATGTAGCCGCCTTTGCCGCAGAAATCGGTCTGCATGTCGATCACGATCAGGGTCGTGTTTTCCGGGCGCAGGTCTCCGTCAAAGGGCCACGGATACGGATTTGCGGAAACGTAGGTCATGCATTTACTCCGCTCGGACGTGCCTGCTCAACGCGCGCTCGCGCCGAGCTCTGCCGGTTGATCTGCCGAGGTACGGCTCGCCGAGCTGCTGAGCAACATGATGACGAGCGTGAGCGCATAAGGCGCTGCGTTGAACAGGTAGTAGCCCGAAGTCATGCCCGCCGACTGCAAGGCTGGCCCGAGCGCCGTGGCGCCACCGAACAGCAGCGAAGCGTACAGGCAGCGCACGGGATCCCAGCGCGCGAAGATCACGAGTGCGACTGCCATCAGCCCCTGGCCGCTCGATAAGCCCTCGTTGTAGCTGCCGGGATAGAAGAGTGACAGAAACGATCCGCCGATACCGGCGAGCACTCCACCCGCGACGGTAGCGAAGAGCCGTACGCGGTTCACGTCGTAGCCCATGGCGCGAGCGGCTTCGGCGCTTTCACCCACCGTGCGCAGGATCAACCCCCATCTCGTGTGGTGCAGGGCCCAGCGCAGCGTCGGGGCGAGCGCGATGCCCACCAGGAACAGCGCGTTGACTTGCAGCGCGGACCTCACTTCTGGCCGGCTGCTGAAATCGCCCAGGGCGATTGCGGGCAAGCGCGGCGCCGTCGGCTGGATCAGAGGCTTCCCAAGGAAAAAGGCCAGGCCGACGCCGAGCAGCATGAGCGCAATGCCGACCGCGATGTCGTTGACCTTGGGCCGCCCGCACAGGTAACCGTGAATGGCGCCAAACGCCGCGCCAACGGCGCCTGCGGTGGCGACCCCCAGCCAGGCGGAACCCGTGAGGTAGGAGGCACCGTAGCCCGACATGGCGCCCATCACGAGTGTGCCTTCGAGGCCCAGGTTCACGCGGCCCGACTTTTCGGTGATGCACTCGCCCAGGCTCACGAACAGGAACGGAGCGCTCACGCGCAGCGCGCCGGCGAACACCGCGAGGGGAACCCCCCAGAAGCCGAGCGAAAGAGCCTCCGCGTCCATCGAGATCAGCCTTCGGCGTGCGGCCGCGATGGGGCGGCGGCGGTGAGCCTGCGCAGCACCGGACCTAGCCGCAGCCGCCCGCGATAGGTTTCGCTGGCCAGGAGCACGATGAACAGAATGCCTTGCAACACGTTGACCGCCGCATCAGGCAGGCCAAACGTGCGCTGCAAGAGCCCGCCGCTCGCGTTGATACCACCGAGGAGCAGCGCGACGGGCAAGATGGCGAGCGCGTTGTGGCTCGCTAGAAACGCCACCAGGATGCCAGCGTAGCCGTAACCCGCCATCAGCGAGGCGTTTGCACTCCCGTGGATCGCAGCGACCTCCACCATGCCGGCGATCCCGGCGGCCGCCCCGCCGAGGAAACACGAAAGCACCAGCAGGCGCGGCACGTTGAGGCCGCTCAGCCGCGCGGCGCGCGCATTGCCCCCCACGACGCGAGCAGCAAACCCAACCACGCTATGCTCCATGAACACGTAGGCGGCGAGCGCGCAGATGATCCCGAAGCCAAGGCCCCAGTGGACATCGAGGCTGGGCAGATTGCCGAGCATGTTGGCCTCGCCGATGGGCAAGGTCGACGGCTTGTTCAGGCTTGCCGGATCGCGGAGCGGCCCCTCCACCAGGTGATTGAACAGAGCGATGCCGATGTACGCGAGCAAGAGCGAACTGATGGTCTCATTGACGCCTCGAAATGCCTTGAGCGCTCCCGCGATACCGACCCACAGGCCCCCCGCGAGCATGGCGCAGAGGACCATGCTGCCGAGCACGACGCTCGGCGGCGAGCCGGCTAAGGGGACCGCCACGGAAGCCGCCGCCAACCCGCCCATGACCAACGCGCCTTCGCCGCCGATGATGATCAGGCCCACTCGTGCGGGCAGTGCGGTACACAAACCGGTCAGAATCAAGGGGGCCGCGCGGAGCAAGCTGTTCTGAAAGGAGAACCAGGTGCCGAAAGCGCCGCGGTACATTTCGGCGTACACGTCGAGTGGCGAGTGACCCGCCAGAGCGACGAATACGCCGAATAATGCCAGCGAGACGAGGCACGCCGCGAGCGGCGTCAGGAGATCCTCGAGCGAACGCCCGAGGCCGAGCAGTCGCAGCGTACGCGGCGCCGAAGCACCGGGAGCCGTCTCCGTGAGAACCTGCGCGACGTGCATCAT